>NZ_RFLV01000001.1:1574077-1948154 GCF_004920405.1 Pseudomonas leptonychotis | reverse complement strand
GCTGCTGTGCCAACTCGCCGAACGCCTCAACGCACTGTTACGCCCTCACGAGCAACTGGCGCGCCTGGGCGGCGATGAGTTTGCCTTGCTGATCAGCCCTTGCCAGCCCAGCCTGCTGATCCCTGCCGCCGAGCACTACCGCACGGCCCTGCATGAACCCTTTGCCGTACGCGGCATCAGCATGGTCCTTAACGCGACAGTCGGTATTGCGCTTTACCCGGACCACGGAGAAAGCGCCGGCAGCCTGCTGCAACACGCCGAAGTAGCGATGTACCTGGGCAAGCAGCAGCGCTCACACTACGCCCTCTACCGCCCGGAGCTGGACCGTCACAGCCTGCTGCGTCTGGCGCTGATGAGCGAGTTGAAAGGTGCAGTGGAAGGCGGCCAGCTCAGCCTGTACTTCCAGCCCAAGCTGAATATCCGCGCACGTAGCCTGTATGGCGTGGAATGCCTGGTGCGCTGGATTCATCCGGTGCACGGCTTTATCGCACCCGATGAATTTATTCCCCTGGCCGAGCAAACCGGCAATGTCTGCGCCCTGACCCGCTGGGTGGTGCGCACTGCCGTGGCGCAGAGCCGCGCCTGGCATGAGCAGGGCCTGGACCTGAAAACCGCGATCAATGTCTCGGCACTGGACCTGGCCGATCCTGGCTTTGCCGGCTTTATCGCCGCTCAGTTGCGCGAACATGACGTCGCACCTGCCTGTCTGGTGGTGGAAATCACCGAGAGCGCAGTGATGGCCGACCCGGAACTGGCGATGGGCCAACTGCAGCAGCTGTTTGAACTGGGCGTGCTTTTATCGATCGACGACTACGGCACCGGCTACTCGAGCATGGCCCAACTCAAACGCCTGCCGGTGCATGAGCTGAAGATCGACAAATCCTTTGTTCTCGACCTATTGAGCAACCCCGATGACGACATCATCGTGCGCTCGACCATTGAGCTGGGGCACAACATGGGCCTGAAAATCGTCGCCGAAGGGGTCGAAACCGAGGCCATTCTCGAACGCCTCGATCAGCTCGGTTGCGATATCGCCCAGGGTTACCTGCTGAGCAAACCGCTGCCGCCCGCGGTCTTTGCCGAATGGCTCACCGCCACCCAATGGCGGCTGCCTCGCCAGGTGAATTGAACAGGCTTGCAAAGGGGCGAGTGGAACCAGCCCTTTGCAAGCGCACGATCAGTCTGGCTGGTCTTTACGCAGCGCGACGGGTTCCAGCTCTTCCTTGCGCGCCCGAGCGCGGGCTGTGCGCAGGCGGATGTTGACGGCCTCAACGGCCAGCGAGAAGGCCATGGCGAAGTACACATAACCCTTCGGCACATGCACGCCGAAGGCTTCGGCGACCAGCACGGTACCCACCACAATGAGGAACGACAGGGCGAGGATTTTCAGACTCGGGTGCTTGTCGATAAAGTCGCTGATGGTACTCGCTGACAGCATCATCACGATCACCGAGATGACGATGGCCGCCACCATGACTGGCACGTTGTCGACCAGGCCGACTGCGGTGATTACCGAGTCCAGGGAGAACACGATGTCGATAATCGCGATCTGCACGATGATGCCCATAAAGCCATAGGTCTTGCCACCCACGGCTTGAGCTTCTTCTTCGCCTTCAAGGCTATGGAAGATCTCGGCAGTGCTCTTCCACAACAGGAACAGGCCACCGAAGAATAGAATCAGGTCACGGCCGGAGAAGCCTTGGTCGAACACATGGAACAGGTCAGCCGTCAGGCGCATCACCCAGCTAATCGACAACAGCAGCAGAATTCGCGTACCCATGGCCAGCGCCAGGCCGAAGAAACGCGCCTTGGGTTGCTGATGTTTAGGCAGGCGGCTGACCAGGATCGAGATAAAGATGATGTTGTCGATGCCGAGGACAATTTCCAGGGCAGTCAAGGTCAGAAAAGCGACCCAGAGTTCAGGGCTGGCCAACCATTCCATGATGCTTAAACCTCAGTGTTTCGTGGGGAGGGAAGTTCGCCATTGCGCCAGCGGCGCACAGCTTTTTGAAAAAACAGGCTATTGGGAATTTGTACCCAGGCGCCAGGTGCATCGCCGCTGAGGTCTTCCAGGGTGGTGTAGAACAGGTTGATTGCCACCACTCGCCCGCGCACGCCGGGTTTGTCAGCACTCTCCAGCACCTCGACGCAATCGCCGAGGCGGAACGGCGCCATGGCGAAGATCAGCAGCGCACAGAACATGTTGGACAACACGCTCCAGATCGCGAAAAAGGCGATCGCTGCCACCGCCGCAAAGCCTGTGAGCGCGGTCCACAGCACCTGAGCAGAGACTCCCAAGCGCTCCAACACCAGCATAAAAGCGCTGCCCAAGATCAACCAACGCACCAGACCGCGCAGCGGCATCAGCAGTTCGGCCGGCAACTGCGGATAACGGTTGCCCAGGCGGGTGATGCCGCGAGTCAGGATGCGCTGCAACAGCCAGGCTAACAGCAGGATCAGAATGATTTGACCGGCCCTGAGCAACGGCTCACGCCAGGTCATCAGCCATTCCAGCGTCGGCAGGGTGATGTTCAACTGGCGGCCTCCAGTTCAGCCTGTAAGGCTTCCAAGGTTTCCAGTGCCGACATCCAGCGCTCTTCGAGATCGGCTTCACGGCTTTTCAGCTTGGCTTGTTCGGCCAAGGCATCACGCAGTTGATCTTTCTGTGCGGCTTCGTAGATGCCGCCATCACCCAAGCGGGTTTCCACGGCGGCGAGCTGGGCATGCAACTGGCCCAGTTCTTTCTCCAGCTTGTCGGCTTCGCGTTTGTGCGGGGCCAACTGCTGACGCAAGGCCGCAGCGGCCTGACGCTGTACACGCTTGTCGGCTTTATCCACGCCACTTTCGCCACCGCTGGTTGGCGCTTGCCGCGTGCGGTAATCCACCAGCCAGCGGGCGTAGTCTTCCAGGTCACCATCGAACGACTGCACCTGACCATCAGCCACCAACAAAAACTCATCGGTGGTGCTTTTCAGCAAATGCCTGTCGTGAGAAACCACCACCACGGCGCCACTGAATTCCTGCAAGGCCATGGTTAGCGCCAGGCGCATTTCCAGGTCGAGGTGGTTGGTGGGTTCATCGAGTAGCAGCAGGTTGGGCTTGCCCCAGGCAATCAGCGCCAAGGCCAGGCGGGCTTTCTCACCACCGGAGAAGTTCAGCACCGGCTCGTCGCAGCGTGGGCCACGGAAGTCGAAACCACCGAGGAAATCGCGCAGGGTCTGTTCCCGCTCAGTCGGTGCCAGGCGCTGGAAGTGCAACAGCGGGCTGGCCTTGTCATCCAGGGCGTCGAGCTGATGCTGGGCAAAGTAGCCAACCACCAGGTTCTCGCCACGCTGCAAACGGCCGCTGATCGGCTGCAGCTCATTGGACAGGTTTTTGATCAGGGTCGACTTACCCGCACCATTCGGCCCGAGCAAGCCAATGCGCGCGCCGGGAGCCAGGTTCAGTTTGACCTTCTCCAGCACCACCTTGTCGCCATAACCGAGGCGACCTTCGCTCAGGTCCAGCAGCGGGCTGGAGATCTTGTCGGCTTCACGGAAGCTGAAATCGAAGGGCGAATCGACATGGGCGGCAGACAACTCCTCCATGCGCTCCAGCGCCTTGATCCGGCTCTGTGCCTGACGGGCCTTGGTGGCCTGAGCCTTGAAGCGCGCAATGTACTTTTCCATGTGCGCACGCTGCACTTGCTGCTTCTCGTACGCTTGCTGCTGCTGCGCCAAACGCTCGGCACGGGTGCGTTCAAACGCCGAATAACCGCCGCGATACAGCGTCAGCTTCTGCTGATCGAGGTGGGCTACGTGATCGACCACGGCATCGAGAAAGTCTCGGTCGTGGGAGATCAGCAGCAAGGTGCCCGGATAGTTTTTCAGCCAGCTTTCCAGCCAGAGAATCGCGTCCAAATCCAAGTGGTTGGTTGGCTCATCGAGCAGCAGCAGGTCGGAGGGGCACATCAAGGCCTGCGCCAGGTTCAGGCGCATACGCCAGCCACCCGAGAAATCGCCAACCCGGCGATCCATCTGCGCACTGTCAAAGCCCAGGCCGGCGAGCAGCTTGCGCGCCCGCGCATCGGCGCTGTAACCGTCGAGGGTGTCCAGTTCGGTGTGTAAGCGCGCCACTGCAGTGCCGTCATGGGCGGCTTCGGCCACGGCCAAATCGGCCTGCACTCGGCGCAGTTGCACGTCGCCGTCGAGTACGTAGTCCACCGCCTGGCGCTCGACCGCGTCGATCTCCTGGCGCATATGGGCCACACGCCAATCGGCGGGAATCAGGCAATCGCCCGCGTCCGCACTCAGCTCGCCACGAAACAGGGCAAACAGGCTGGATTTGCCGGCGCCATTGGCGCCGATCAGGCCGGCTTTGTGGCCGGGGTGCAGGGTCATCTCGGCATCTTCTAACAGACGCTGAGGGCCACGCTGTAAAGTCAGGTTCAGAAGTCGGATCATAATGGCGGCGGAGTCTACCAGAGTCCCTTTAGGGTCTGTTCCCGTTTCATCGCGAGCCGCGTTGCCGCGAGAAATGGCCCCCGGTTAGGCGCAGGACGCAGGTAATGGTTATTCCCTTGCCAAGTCCTGCAACAACAGCGGGGGCCATTTCCCGCGCAACCCAAAGGGCCGGGCCTGTTTTTGCGCAATACTGCGTTTCTCGACACTCATTTGGAACAACCACAAAAACGCAGGGAGCGTTTTTGCGCGCAAGCCCCGAAGGGGTTAAGCACATGGATGTGCTGAACAAACTTCGTGTCTCGTGCCTTGCCTCGCGCAAAAACAGGCTCCGACGCGGCCGTGAATGAAACGGGAACAGACCCTAGTGAAACCCGGAAAGCACCATGCCTACTGACCTGTGGCGATTCGCCGAAACCCTGTATCAACGCCCTGGCGTCGAGGCTGCGTGCCTGCAGCTGCAAGCCCAAGGGGCGGATGTATGCGTGCTGCTCTGCGCTGCCTGGCTGGAGCGCCGACAAGTTGCCTGCACCGAGGAGCGTACCGAGGCGTTGCGCGCTCTAGCGCAGCCCTGGCAACAGCAGGTGGTGGTGCCGCTACGCCAATTGCGCCAGAGCTGGCGTGAGCTGGCGCAGAGCGATAACGCCCTGACGCAGTTACGTGACCAGGTCAAAAAACTCGAGCTGGCCGCAGAACGCGAGCAGCTGGAACGCCTGGAGGCGTGTACTCAAGATTGGTCAAACGGCGTGGCGAACGCGCCGCCGAACTGGCTGGAACGCCTGGCGCCCCAGCCCGGCAACCGCGATGCGCTGCAAACGCTGCGCATCGCGGCGGCACACCTCAGCGCTTAAACAGCGCTTGGCGGGGTACTGCCATTGCTGCCGACAGCTGCAGCAGGCGCTTCGGCAGCCGCTGCTTTAGCAACAGCTGGCTTGGCGGCAACCGGTTTAGCGGCAGGCTTGGCGGCGGCGTTCTTCACCACCGGCTTAGCTGCAGGTTTTGCAGCTGCTTTGACCGCGGGTTTGCTGGCGGGTTTAGCCGCAGGCGCCTTCTTCACTGCCGGTTTAGCCGCTGCCTTGGCAGGCTGTGCACCCGGCTTGCTCGCGGCAGGCTTGGCCGTGCTGGCTGCTGGTTTCTTCGCTGCAGGTTTAGCAGGGGCCTTGGCTGCAGGTTTTGCGGCGGCGGGAGCTTTGCTTGCGGCCTTGACCGGGGCTTTAGCTGGAACCTTGGTGGCTGGCGTAGCCGCTTTAGCCGCTGGCTTGGCCGAAGCTTTGATCGCGGCCGGCTTGGCAGTCGGTTTAACTGCAGCAACCTTGGCCGAGCGGTTGTCCAATGCCTTGCTTACGGCCTCTTTAACCTTACCCACGCCTTGGGCCAGCTTCAGGCTTTCCTGAGCATCACGCTTGAGTCCGGCGATGTAGGTGCGGGTTTCACTCTGACGGTCTTTCAGGGTATCGAGCAGTTGCTCCAGCTCCACCACAGCTTCTTTACCCTTGGCCTGCGCCTTGGCTTTGCCGGCTACTGCGGCATCCTGCATTTTGCTGCGGGCTTTATGCAGTTTTTCCTGGGCTTTACCGCGTTGCTTTTCCAGCTTGGCGAGCAGTTTTTCAGCATCAACCAACGCGCGCGTGCAGGCATCTTCAAGATGCTCAAGCAGGCTACTGGAGAGTTGCTGCAACAGGTGCAGCGGGGTGCTCACTGACTTCTTCTTTGCATTCTTTGTAGCCGACATAACGCGCCTCCTGGCGGATTAAGATGGCGCCATACTAGACCGCCTTTTGTTCGCCTTGCCACCTCGCCGCGCCTGACTGGCATAATCGGCGCACCTTCGGCCGGAGAACGCCCATGTTACGTGTCACCCTGCTACTGCTCTGCTTGCTCGCCCCCTTCGCTCAAGCGCACGAGCACGCTCACGATCTGGCTTATAGCCTGGGGGTAAAACTTGGTGAGCGGCTGCGCGACGAGGTGCCTGATCTGGAGCTGCAAGCCCTGCTCGATGGCTTGCGTCAGGCCTATCGCAATGAACCGCTGACACTGGATGCCGCGCGCATCGAAAGCCTGCTGGCTGAGCATGAAGCCCAGCTAGCCAACGCCCCGGAACGCATCGAGAAAGCCAAGACAGCCGAACAGCGTTTTCTTGCTGCTGAGAAAGCCAAGGCCGGCGTACGCGTACTGCAGGATGGCGTGCTGATGCAGGAATTACGCGCGGGCAGCGGCCGCAAACCGGGACCGAAAGACCGTATACAGGTGCGTTATATCGGTTTCTTGGCCGATGGCAGCCAGTTCGACGAAAGCCAGACCGCACAGTGGTTTCGCCTGGATAGCGTAATTGCTGGATGGCGCAGCGCGCTGCAGAAGATGCCGGTGGGCGCACAATGGCGTTTGGTGATTCCTTCGGCCCAGGCGTATGGCGAAGAAGGTGCGGGGGATTTGATCCCTCCCTACTCACCCCTGGTGTTCGAGCTGGAGTTGCTCGACACCAAGGAGTAACGCATCAGATAGCAGGCGCAGCCTGTTCCTGATGGGCGTTATGGAGGACTTCGATCAGGCAGTCTTCCAGCTCGAAACGTTCGTGCAGCAATTGACCCAAGCGTTTCAACTCATCCAGCAGCGAAACCGAGTCTTGGCAATCGCCTTTGTCGCAGCGGTCATTGAATGCCAGCGCCACTTCGGTGATCACCTCGATACGCGGGTAAATCTGCTTGGCCAGCTCGAGGCCACGCTGATCCCCAAACGCCTTGGCTTCGCTGGTTAGCTGTTCATAGACTTCAAAATGGCCAGCCGACACGTAGTCGACAAGGATTTCGCAGAAGTGCTGCAAGGTCTCAGCGCTCGGTGCCTGCGCTGAACCATTAATGGCGGCGTACGCCTCCACCAGCTCTTTGCGCTCTTGCAGCCAGCGGTCAATCAGCAGGTGAACTCCACCCCATCGTTCTTGGGCGTTCTGACAACTCTCGAGCATGATGACCTCTACTTCCCTATTGCTATTAGTGTTGTTCGCCTGCATCGAGACAGATTTTTGTCAGTCGCTGCAAGGTCTGGGAAGACAACCGTGAAACGGCAACTTTCCGGCGGTACTACGGGCCAGATTATTCCCGCAGGCCTAAGCCTTCAAGACAGCTCTGGAGAAAATTTCATACAAGCGTTTAAACAGTGATTACTCGGCCCTCTTCGCCGCAGCGGGCTTGTAAAAGCTCAAGGTCACTTGGCCAAGATCAACGCCCCACTTGGACATGCGCGCCCGGTTAAGCATCACCTGATCGTCCATCAGGTACATCCAATCATCAAAATCAACCACATAGCTTGAGTCGTCGACCTGCAAACGCAGCTGGTAACGCCAGTTCAGCGCGTTGCCGGCGATGTGCCCGACCGCCTCACCGACAACGTCATCGGCGGTGCCGCGCCAACTGCCGTCGGCTTGTTTTCTTAGGGTCCAGATGCGGCGTTCGGTCGTGCCATCGCTGTAGGTAAAGCGCTCATCTAGCACGCCAACCTCGCCTTCCCAAGTGCCGGTCATGGCGACATGGAAGCGTTTGACCACCTCCCCGGAGCGGTTCTGGAACATACCCCAGGCCTGCAAGTCGCCGCTGAAGTAATCGCTCATCTCCAGGCGCGGCTGCTCACGGGCGTAATCACTCACCTGCGGGCCGGCGCAACCGGCCATTAGCGTCATCAAGCAAAACAGCAACAAGGTCCGCATACACACCTCGATCAACGACTCAGTCAGGTGGCCGCTGGCAATGCCGGCGGGCACAAGCGCGGATCGAGCAGGCGCAGGGCTTCCTGATACAGACCATTGCTGCGTTCCACCTCACCCAATTGCGCCAGCAGGCGCGCCAGCTCGGTACAGGTTTCCGGGTGACGCTGGAAGGTCAGGCTGCTTTCCAAATAGTCCTTGGCCTTGCCCCATAGCTGACTGTGCAAACACAACCGAGCAAGCGTCAGCAACAGCCCAGCATCCTCTGGATGCTGCTTCAACCAACCCTCGGCCGTCTGCAACTGCAGGCTCACATCACGACCATGGAGCAAACCATAGAGGCGCACCAGCGTTACGTCGTAGTGCTGCTTCAAGGCATGCCGTAGCAGCTCTTCCGCCTCGGCCTCGGCGCCCAGCACGCGCAGCTGCTCGGCATACACCGCTAAGAGTTCGGGTTCACGATGCTGCGCTGTTGGCATGGCTTGCCAAGCCTGTTGCAAGACGGCCAGAGTGGCCGGGACGTCTGCATTGAGCTGTCGCCCAGCCTGCAGCAAACGCCCGCGCCAAGCCTGGCGCTCCAGCTCACTCAACTCGGCGTTACCCAGGGCTTTTTCCTTACGCAGATCGGGCAATAAGCCGACCAAGGCCGACCAGTCACCCGCCTGCAGATAGAGCTGCTGCAGCTGGCGCAATACCAGATGGTGATGCGGATGATGCGCACGCATAACCTGCAGCGTCTCCAGCGCATCCGCCGTCTGGCCACGCGCCAGTTGCAGTTCGGCATGCTGCAAGGCTATCGCCAGCTCCGCCTGTGGCTGGCGGTTGAGCGCCTGCTCCAGCAAGCTGTCACTGTCTTCGTAATGCCCCAACTGGTTTGCCGCTTGCGCCGCACCCAGGTAATAGCTCAACGGTTGCGGCGAGCTATGAGCCGCCTGCTTCAAGTGCCGCAGAGCACGCGCCCAGCGACCTTCTGCAAGATCGAGAAAGCCCTGCTCAGAGGCCAGGCGAACACGACGACGGCTGTGCAAGCGTGACCAGGGATTGAGCAACCCACCGGATGTCACCAACAGCCTTACGCTCAGACGGGCCAGGTAAATCAGCAGCCCAAGCACCAGCAGCAACCCCACAAAAGCCCATAGGCTGGACTCGTAGCGAAAGCCCTGAAAAGCAATCAGCACATAACCCTTGTGCTCGGCCAGCGGCAGGCCGAATAACATCAGGCTGGCGACGCCTGCCACCAGCGCCAGAATCAGCAGCAACCAAGACAGACGCTTCATTGCAGCGCCTCCTGCAATTGCGCCTCGACATCATCGGCATCCGCAGCGACGGGCTCAGCCTCGACCTTGTGCTGGCTGCGCGCCGACTGCTTGGCCTGGATATAAGCCTGCACGGCATTCAACGCTGCGCTGAGGTCCGGGGGCGTCACCGCAATCGGACGCTCGACCAGCTCGTCAATACGCGTGCGCAGTGCGCGACTGTTGGGGTTATCCACATCAAAATGGGCATCCAGCACCTCACGTGCCTGTTGCAATGCCTGTCGGTAAACATCGCTTTGGCCGTGCAATGCTCCCCATTGGGCCTGCTCCAGCGCCAAGCTAAGGGCCAGGCGCACCTGGGTTAAGCTCTGGCCTGAGAGTAACGGGCGGATATTGCCGTCTGCATTGAAGTCGAGACGAAAGTATTGCGCCAAGGTTTGCAGGCCTCGCTGCCACCACTGCGGTTCGGCAGCGCCTTCGGGGGCCGCCAGTTCGTTAAGTACGCCGCCCTCACCATTGAATTCCGGGGCCTTGGCATTGAGCTGGGCGGCCTGCTCGCGCAGTGCGCCAAGCTGCAGAAACAGCCCTGTGCGGTCCGGGTTAAGGGTCGAGCGCAACGCTTGCAGACTCTTGGCCAGTTGTTCACGTGCCGCAAAGGCCGCAGGGTCATCCTGCTCATGCAGAATGTCATCAGCCGCCTGCACCAAGGCGGTGGCGCTGTTGATGTCTTGCAAAGCGGACAAGCGCAGGCTGGCTAGACGCAGCAGATGCTCGGCCTCGGCTAAACGCCAATCCTGACGACTGGCCCCAAGCACGGTTTCCAGACGCTGATTGAGCAGTTGCTGATCACTCTGCAGCTGCGTCAGCAGGCGCCGGCGGCTATCCAGCTCGACAACGCTAGGCAGTTGGTTCAGCTGCTCTTTAAGCTGCTCACCCGTTTGTGCCAAGCGCTGCGCCTCGTTGCGTGCCTCCTGCAACTGGCCCACCTGTTGTTGCCCACGAGCATCCAGCGCTTGCAGCTGCCACACGCCCCAGCCGCCCACCCCAACACCTGCAGCCGCGACCAACAAAGCCAGCAGCGCCAGGCCGTTACCACGCGCGGCCGGTTTGCTCGCGACTGACGCCGGCGGAACCGGCAATTCCTTAGCCACATCCAGCGCTGCTTGATCGTGACTGTTTGGGGTTTGCTCTTTCGGGGTAGTTGCTTCGCTCACGTATCCATCCTTTGCGTCAGAGATCGGGGTAGGTTGCGTTTGCAACGCTGCCAGCAACGCCGCAGCACTCGCGCCACGACAATCCACTACAAATTGCGCACCTGCCGCGCGCGCCAGTTCGGCAACTCGCGGGCTGGGTACAAATAAGGGTAGCCGAGCCAGATCGGCCCAAGCCTCAGCAGCCAGCTCGCGCAAATGCGCAAAACCCTGCCCACTGCTGACCACCAGAGCGTTCAGGCGTTCAGCCTGCACCCGCTCGGCCAACGCCGCGGGCGGGTACTCCGGCAGCACCCGACGATACAGTGGCAGATAGTCCACCTGCACACCTTGGCCGCGCAAGCGCTCGGCCAGTAACTCTCGGCCACCCTCTCCACGCAGGATCAGTACCCGCGGGTTAGTGGCCGTTGCCAGCGCCTGCTGCAACTGCGGCAAGGCGAGCAGCGCTTCACTGTCATCAGCCTGCTCGGGGTAATACACCCGACGGCCATGCTCTTGCAGAATCTGCGCCGTGGCCGCACCGACACTGAACCATGGCTGGGTCTCAGACAGCGGTGTTTGAGTACGATCCAACAAGGCCAGAGCCAACCGCGCCGCCGGCTTGCTCACCACGATCACCGCACAGTAGCACTGAAAGTCAGCCAGATAAGCCTGTTGCTCTGCGCTCTCGGCCAACGCTTCGATCGCCAACAACGGCAAGCTGCTGCTGAAGATACCTTGTTGCGCCAAGCATGCAGCCAACGCGGCCGACTCATCTGTCGGTCGCGTCAGCAGCAAACGCCAGCCGCTCACTCGGCGGCGGCCTCGCCGTACACGGCTTGCAAGATGGCCGCTGCGCCCTGCGCCAGCAGCGCTTCGGCTACCTGCACGCCGAGCTGTTCGGCATCTGCCGTGCTCGCACGTTGCTCGGCACGCAGTAATTGAGTGCCATCCGGTTGGCCGACCAGACCGCGCAGCCACAGCTGGTCACCCTCGAGCAGCGCATAACAGGCAATCGGCACCTGGCAGCCGCCATTCAAATGCTTGTTCAAGGCACGCTCGGCCGTCACCCGTAATGCCGTATCGCGATGATGCAGAGGCGCCAGCAAGGCATGGATCTCACTATCCACACTGCGGCACTCAATGCCCACTGCGCCTTGACCACCCGCTGGCAGGCTGTCTTCGGGGCTGATGGAGGCCCGAATGCGATCTTCAAAACCGAGGCGGATCAGCCCAGCAGCCGCGAGGATAATGGCGTCGTAGTCACCGGCATCCAGCTTGGCCAAGCGGGTGTTGACGTTGCCGCGCAGGAACTGGATTTTCAGATCCGGCCGACGTGCCAGCAACTGCGCCTGACGTCGCAGGCTGGAAGTGCCGACCACGCTACCGGCAGGCAGTGCATCGAGGCTGGCATAGGTGTTGGAGACGAAGGCATCGCGCGGGTCTTCACGCTCGCAGATGCAATACAGGCCCAGGCCTTCGGGGAAGTCCATCGGCACATCCTTCATCGAATGCACGGCAATGTCGGCCTGATTTTCCAGCAAAGCGGTTTCCAGCTCTTTGACAAACAGGCCCTTGCCGCCAATTTTCGCCAGCGGCGCGTCAAGCAGTTTGTCGCCACGACTGACCATGGGCACCAGGCTGACCTTGAGGCCAGGGTGCGCCTGCTCCAGGCGAGCTTTGACGTGTTCGGCCTGCCACAGGGCCAGGGCACTTTTACGGGTGGCGATGCGAATTTCGCGAGGCATGGGGCAATTCCAGAAAACGAACTGCCAAGGATAATAACAGGCTGGCCCACATCAGGCCTGCGACCCTGGCGGCTAAAGCGCCTTAACAACCGGTATAGGAGCGCGCGAGCTAGAGTGAGGCAAGCCTGCTTCCAACGCAGGACGCCTGCGTGCAGCAGACCCAGCCAGAACGCTAGAGGTTGTGCATCAGCTTGCGCACCCCGGCCACATGCCGGCGACTGACAATCAGTGCTTCCTCGTTCATGCCCTTGAGGAACAGCTGAAAATGCCCAAGCGGGGTGCGCTGCAAGCGCTCGATACGTTCGCGGGCCACCAGGGCATTGCGGTGGATGCGCACAAAGCGATCACCAAACTCGTCTTCCAATGCTTTCAGCGGCTCGTCCAGCAAGACCTCGCCACCAGCGTGACGCAAGGTCACGTATTTATGATCGGCAATAAAGTAGATCACCTGATCCAGCGGAATAAGCTCGATACCTTTACGGGTTCGCGCACTGATATGGCTGCGCGGACCGCCGCCGCTGTCTACCGCAGGGCGCGTCAGGGCGGCCAGCTGTACGCGATTGGGCCGCTCGGCCTTCTTCAGCGCCTCACTGAGACTCTCCGCGCGCACCGGTTTGACCAGATAACCCACCGCGCAGACCTGGAAGGCCTCCAAGGCAAATTCGTCATGGGCCGTACAGAAAATCACCGCAGGCGGCGCCTCACGTTCACACAACTTGGCCGCCACCTGCAGGCCATCCATACCAGGCATACGGATATCCAACAGCACCACATCCGGCCTTAAGCTGTCGATCAGGCTCAATGCTTCCTCGCCATTGCAGGCGGCGGGTTCAAGCACGCGATAGCCCTCGAGTTCGCCCACCATGCGGCTTAGGCGCTCACGGGCCAGGGGTTCATCATCGACAATCAGGACATTCATAATGCACGGGCTTCCTGCTTGGGTCTCGCACAAGGATAGCGTAGACAAGTGAAGTGGCGGCCGTCACGGCGCTCTACGCTGAGACTGGCCCGCGGCCCAAAAAGTGCCACCAGCCGCGCATCGATATTGCTCAGCGCCTGATGTGTACCGTTTGACGGCGGCTCCTCGCCTAATTGTTCGTATGGATTGCTCACGCACAGCTGGAATACCCCTTCGTGATAACTCGCCTCGACCCGCACCAGACCGCCCTCAATGCGCGGCGCAATGCCGTAGATCAAAGCGTTTTCCAATAAGGGCTGCAGCGTCAATTGTGGAATCGGCAGATCATCCGGCACACCAGCCACCTCCCATTGCAACTGTAGACGCTCGCCGAGCCGATAGCGCTCAATCGATAAATATCGTTGCGCTAACTCCAGCTCTTCGCACCAAGGCACCAGACTGCCAGGTTTGGCCAAGCTGGCGCGAAACAGATCAGACAGGTCCAGTACCGCCTGCTCGGCCTTGTACGGATCGATCACCACCAGGCTGGCAATACTGTTCAGGCTATTGAACAGAAAGTGCGGGCGGATACGTGCCTGCAGCGATTCGATGCGCGCGCGCAGTTCGGCCTGCTCTTGTTTGCGCCACTGGCTTTGCAGGTAAAAATAGCGCAGTAACAGCGCCGACATGATCAGGCTGATCAGCCCATGGCGCAGATACAGATTGACCTCGCCAGTGCGCGCCAGCGGGCCGCCCAACTCGTAATAATCGGCGACCGCCGTACATGCCAGGCTCAACCCAACCACAATCGCACAGCACAGCGCGCCGGCCATGGCCGCTGGCATACGCGCCATCAGTGGACGTAAGCGGCACAGCACGGCCGCCGACAGCAACACAATCCACTGCACAAACAATGAGGTCAGCGCCAAACGCACCCAATCAAACCCCGGCAACATTGGCTCGGACAACACCAGCACCAGCACCAGCAACTCAGCCAATAGCACCATGCTCAGCAGGGCTTCGGGCTGACACAGCTCAGGCACGAAGAAGTCATCGACCAGCGGTGCTTGTTTTTCGGATAAACCGTTTTTTATTTTCATCACCGCAGTTTCCGCGTGACCTGCCCCAGCAGCAAGATAGACAGCTGCCACCGGGCAAAATAAAGCACCGAAATGCACCCGCCGCGACAAAACTGTGAACGGCGCAACACTGCCTGCTCTCAGCCTAGCTGCCCCTCCGACAACCTGACGCGGCGAATTTGCCGGCCAGCCTGTTATTATCGACGCACTTTTCCGTCTTGCCGGCCGCCCCAGCGCGGCCAGCCCGTTTTAGCGCACCAGCCGAGCGAAGCCCATGAGCACTGAAAAAACCAATCAATCCTGGGGCGGCCGCTTCAGCGAGCCCGTCGATGCCTTTGTTGCCCGCTTTACCGCCTCCGTCGAATTCGACAAGCGCCTGTATCGCCACGACATCATGGGCTCCATCGCCCACGCCACCATGCTGGCCAAGGTCGGCGTACTAACCGACGCCGAGCGCGACAGCATCATCGACGGCCTGCAAACCATCCAGGGCGAGATCGAAGCCGGCCAGTTCGACTGGCGCGTGGATCTGGAAGATGTGCACATGAACATCGAGGCGCGCCTGACCGCCCGCATCGGCGTCACCGGCAAGAAGCTGCACACCGGCCGTAGCCGCAACGACCAGGTGGCCACCGATATCCGCCTGTGGTTGCGCGACGAGATCGACCTGATCCTGGCCGAGATCACCCGCCTGCAACAGGGCTTACTGGAGCAGGCCGAGCGCGAAGCCGAAACCATCATGCCCGGCTTCACCCACCTGCAAACCGCCCAACCCGTGACCTTCGGCCACCACCTTCTGGCGTGGTTCGAAATGCTCTCGCGCGACTACGAGCGCCTGGTCGACTGCCGCAAACGCACCAACCGCATGCCCCTGGGCTCGGCCGCGCTGGCGGGCACCACCTACCCGATTCAACGTGAAGTTACCGCGCAACTGCTGGGTTTCGACGCAGTCGGCGGCAACTCGCTGGACGGCGTATCGGATCGCGACTTCGCCATCGAATTCTGCGCCGCTGCCGCGATTGCCATGATGCACCTGTCGCGTTTCTCCGAAGAGCTGGTGCTATGGACCTCTGCGCAATTCCAGTTTATTGACCTGCCGGATCGTTTCTGCACCGGCTCCTCGATCATGCCGCAGAAGAAAAACCCTGACGTACCGGAATTGGTACGCGGTAAAACCGGCCGTGTATTTGGTGCACTGATGGGCCTGCTGACTCTGATGAAGGGCCAGCCGCTGGCCTACAACAAGGACAACCAGGAAGACAAAGAGCCGCTGTTCGACGCCGCCGACACCCTGCGTGATTCACTACGTGCCTTTGCCGACATGATCCCGGCGATCAAACCCAAACACGCGATCATGCGTGAAGCGGCGCTGCGCGGCTTCTCCACCGCCACCGACCTGGCCGACTACCTGGTGCGTAAAGGCCTGCCGTTCCGCGACTGCCACGAAATCGTCGGCCATGCCGTCAAGTTCGGCGTCGACACGGGCAAAGACCTGGCCGAGATGAGCCTAGAAGAGCTGCGCCAGTTCAGTGACCAGATCGAGCAAGACGTATTTGCCGTACTGACCCTGGAAGGCTCGGTGAATGCCCGTGACCATATCGGCGGCACTGCACCGAACCAGGTGCGTGCTGCGGTCGTGCGTGGCCGCGAGCTGCTCGCCGCGCGTTAATCTGACCCGGCGTGAGTAGCGCTCACGCCGCCGGCCAGCCAGCCAAGGAACCCGTATGCCTCTACACATCCGCCCTGCCACGATCGATGACACCGCACAGATTCTGCGCTTTATCATCGATCTGGCCATCTATGAGAAAGCCGAGCACGAGGTGAAAACCGATGCTGCCGGCATCCAGAACAGCTTGTTTGGCGCCGACAGCACTTCGCACGGGTTAATTTGCGAGCTCGACGGGGTACCGATTGGTTATGCCGTGTACTTCTTCAGCTACTCAACTTGGCTGGGCAAACACGGCATTTACTTGGAAGACCTCTACGTCAGCCCCGACCAGCGCAAGATCGGCGCCGGTAAAGCATTGCTACGCCACCTCGCGCAACTCGCCGTAAGCAAAGGCTGTGGTCGCCTAGAGTGGGGAGTGCTGGACTGGAACACACCGGCTATCGATTTCTATGAATCCTTCGGTGCCAAACCCCAGGATGGCTGGACCACCTATCGCCTCACCGGCCCCGCCCTACTGGATTTCGCCCAGGGCTGAACTGCATCTTCCGGAGTACCGCATGAGCGAGCAAGACGACGAAGACTTTGCCCAGGACACCCTGTCCCAAGCCATCGAAAACCAGCTTGAAGCGGGCGAGCCGGCCTTCGTTCAGGCCGTGCTGAACAAGCTGACTCTGGTTGGCTACACCCGCGAAGCCATTATCGAACTGATGGCCCTGGTACTGGCCGACGAGATCGATGCCATGCTGGCAGCCGACCGCGCCTTCGACCTGGCTCGTTATGAACAAGGCCTGCGCGCCCTGCCCGAGCTGCCTGAGCAACCCGTGTAAAAAGTCCGAAGATTTTTGCCCCACTGGCGTCCGACTTCTGGCAGCATCAGGACGAAGCAGACTGCCAGGCGCTTCACTACACTGCCTTCACAGGCTGCCTGTTGTTTCAGCCGATTTACCGCAGCGGGTGCTGCAGCCGCCGGCCGCAGCTCACTAAAACAAGAAGCTGGAGTACCTATGGCCTTTACCTCTGAACTGATTGCCGAACTGGAAATCCTCGCGTTGTTCAACCTGGGCACCACCCAGGAAGGAATCAAGGTTCATCACACTGCCGCACCCTCGGCGATTGCCGCCGCCCATCGACTGCACGAAAAAGGCCTGATCAACCAACCCGATGGTGGCTACTTGACCAGCCTGGGCCTGGATGCGGCCGAACACGCCCAAGTCCTGCTGACCATTCTCAATGTGACCGAAGCGGCCTGAGCATCTGCCTAGGGCTTGCCGCGGGTGATAGGGCGTTAGAAATGGCCTCGGCGGCTTATGCTGAGCTTGTTTCTAATGCCACGATGGCCCCGCAAACTGCGCGTCAACATCCTGCTCGCTCGCCACAGATGAAGCAGCGTCTAAGCCACCCTAGCCTGCGTTACAGCGGCGCCCTAAAGCGGCCCGCTACGCAGGCGATAACCCTGTATCCGCAGCCGTCCGCCAGCCCGCTGGCAAGGCATGATCACGCACCGCCCTGCAGAGCCTGAGCATGAGCCGCACCGAAGAAATCCGCCCAGACATTGAAGACGGTATCGACCGCAAGGTACTGACGCAGCTGCGTGCGCGCTTTCTCAAACTCAACAAGGGCCGCCTGCAGCGCGCCATGCAAGCGCTGTCGACCCGTCAACAGCTGGTGTTGCGGCTGTTGCCGTTGCTGTTCCACGTTAACCACCCGCTGTTACCGGGTTATGTTTCCGGGCTCACGCCGGCCGGCCTCAGTGGGTTTGAGCCCGATGACGCGTTGCTCTCTGAAGCGCAGCGGCTGACTCGCTCGTTCGCCTACAAGCCCTATCGCGGCAAAGAAACGCTGCCGATTCATGGGCTGTTCCTGATGGGCAGCCTAGGCACCGTCGCCCAGGCCGAGCACAGCGATATGGACCTGTGGGTGTGCCACGCCAGCAACCTCAGCTCGCAACAGCTGCAGGAACTCAACAAGAAATGTGCCCTGCTGGAAAGCTGGGCCGCCACCTTCGGCGCCGAGGCGCATTTCTTCCTGATTGATCCCGCGCGTTTCACCCAGGGCGAACGCGCGGCGCAGTTGACTTCGGATGACTGCGGCACCACCCAGCATTACCTGCTGCTCGACGAGTTCTACCGCACCGCGATCTGGCTTGGCGGGCGTACGCCGCTGTGGTGGCTGGTGCCTGTGTATGAAGAACCGCGCTATCAGCACTACACCAGCACCCTGCTAGCCAAGCGTTTTATCCGCGCCGAGGACGTGCTCGACCTGGGTCACCTGGCGCGCATTCCGCCGGAAGAATTTATTGGCGCGGGGATGTGGCAGCTGTTCAAGGGCATCGAGTCACCCTACAAGTCGGTACTCAAGCTGCTGCTGACTGAGGTCTACGCTAGCGAACACCCCAAGGTCGAATGCCTGTCGCTGCGGTTCAAGCAGGCGGTGTTCTCTAACCGCTTAGATGTCGACGAACTCGACCCCTATATCGTGGTGTATCGCCGCCTGGAGGAATACCTGATCGGCCGCGGTGAACATGAGCGCCTGGAGCTGATCCGCCGCTGCCTGTACCTCAAGGTCGACAAAAAGCTCAGCCGCCCGCCACGCAACAATCGCAAGAGCTGGCAGCGCCTACTGCTGGAACGCCTGACCCACGACTGGAATTGGGACAGCCGCCAACTGGCCATGCTCGACAGCCGCAGCCAGTGGAAGGTGCGCCAGGTCAGCGCCGAACGGCGCATGCTGGTTAACGAGCTGACCTACAGCTACCGCTTTCTTTCCGAGTTTGCCCGCAGCGAACAGGCCGGCAGCTCGCTTAACAGCCGCGACCTCGGCATCCTTGGGCGGCGCCTGTACGCGGCCTTCGAACGCAAGGCCGGTAAGATCGAATTTATCAACCCCGGCATCGCCCCGGACCTGGCCGAAGACACCCTGACCCTGGCGCAAAGCCCGAGTCCGGATGATCCTAATGACAGCCTGTGGGCGCTCTATAGCGGCAGCGTCAACGCCCAAGACTTAGCCGACTTCTCACCGCTCAAGCGCTCGCGTGAGCTGATCGAACTGCTCGCCTGGTGCCAGCGCAACGGCGTGATCGACAACAGCACGCGCCTGTCATTGCACCCAGGTTCCAGCGACCTCAGCGAGTTTGAGCTGTCTAATTTGCTCAGCAGCTTGCAACAAGTGGTACCGCTGCCGCTGCCCGCTGTTGATGAGGTCGCTCTGCTCAGCGCCAGCACGCCCGGCGAAGTGCTGCTGCTGGTCAACGTCGGCATCGACCCGCTCAAGCAGTTCAGTCAGATGAACATGCACATGACCACCGAGCGCACCGATGCGCTGGGTTATTCCGGGGTACGTGAGAACCTGATTCTGACCCTCGACCAGGTCACCCTGAACAGTTGGAACGAGCTGCTGGTGACCCGCTATGACGGCCCCCATGCACTGCTGGATTGCCTGCGCGACTTTCTCAACGCCCTGCCCGTCAACGGTAAGAAACCTAACTTGCGCGTGCGCTGCTTCTGCCGCAATCGCGCCACGGCGATTGCCGAGCGGGTTGAGGAGTTGTTCCGCGAAACCCTCGCTAGCTTCAGCAGTGCACAGGCCAATCGTTATTTGCTGCAGATCAAGCAGCAGTACCACGTGCTGGAACTCAAGCCCGGTCACGTCAGCCACACCAACCTGAAAGATTTGCCCACCCTGATCAATCACCTGGGCGAGGAGCTACCGGGCTACAGTGAACTGTACGTAGACCGCAGCGCCCTAGACGGAGAAGACTTGGCGCTGATCCTGCCGATCGGCCGGCCGCAGTGCATTCAAGTGTTCTATCGCCTGGATGAAAACAGCGCGACAGCTGAGCTAAGCGTGCTCGATGAACACAATGCCCTGTGGCGTCAGCAAATGCCTTTTCGTGATGAACAGAGCCTACTGACGCCCCTGCAACGCTTTCTGCAATCTGTTTTGTATCGGCGCAGTGCGCTATTGCCGCTGGACAATCAGCCCGCGAATCAGCCGCTGGAGGTGCTCTATTACCAGGTGTTGCCCGATGCACCTCTGCGCGCACAGCGCCTGGAGCGTCGGCCTGCGCCGCACTCGGCGATCAGCCACCCGTTCTATGACGTGCAGGCGATCGTCGAGCCTGGTGATGGCAAGCGTTCGCACGTCACCCTGTACTGCAACCACCGTGAGTTTTCCGAACTGGAGTATGCCGGCGATCTATTCGCCGCCGTGGCGCAACACATTCTCGCGCAGCGCCGCGATGGCGCGCGCTACCCCTGCTATATCACCGACCTGGACCTGTCGGCGGTACTGGGAGAGGGGCATATGCAGAGCGTGCATTACCTGCGCTACAAGAGCCGCCTGGAAGCGGCCCTTAATCAGGCCCTGCAAAAGGCCTGAGGTACAACTCAGGCGCGACTGTACTCGCCGGCAGCTTCTGGCTGGTATTCCACCGCGAGCAGCGTGAGCTTGAGCACCTTGCCAGAAGGTCCAGTCCAGTCAATGTGCTGACCCACCGACAACCCCAACAAAGCGCTACCTACAGGGGCGAGAATCGACACCTTGCCTTCACCACCGGCGTCCTGTGGGTAAACCAGGGTCAGGTGGTAATCCTTGCCGCTGCTTTCTTCACGACAATGCACCCGTGAATTCATGGTCACCACCCCGGCCGGCACCTCGTCATGGCCAACCACATCGGCGCGGTCGAGTTCCGCCTGCAGAGCCACCGCGCCGGGACCGAAGTCATCCAGACTGTCGAGCAAATGCTCCAGACGTTGCAGGTCGAGACGGGTGATGGTGAGCGAAGGTGCGCTGGTCATGGTACGGGTATGTCCCCTTTACGGATCGTGAAAAAAGCAAAACCCCATCACGGAGATGGGGTTTTGCAAGGCTTAGGCCGACCGTACCACAGCCACTTAAATAAACAAGACTGTGCGGTCAAGGTCCGCCGCTATGCCGTTGCAAACGGGCGTCGGCTGCCAGACAAATCGCCCGTTTACGGGCTCGATCCGCCGTGCCCCACTCGAGGATTTCCGCCAAGGCACGACCGCAGCCCAGGCAGACATCCTGATCATCCAGGCAACACTGGCGCCGACAAGGCGAGGCGACCTCCAGGTCGGTGCCTTCAGAGTTCTTCGAACTCAAGGTCCGCACCGGATTGTTCCAGCGTGATGCGCACCAGCATTTCACCTAATTGCTCATCGCTGCTGTCGCACATCCAGCGTTCGCTGGCTTGGTCGTAATCGAAGTGGAAACCACCAGAACGCGCCGCCAGCCACAGTTGGCGCAACGGCTCTTGGCGACTGAAGATCAGCTGGGTGCCGTTCTCGAAGCGCACCGTCAATACCCCTGCCGAGTTTTCCAGATCAAGGTCCAAATCGCTGTCATCGAAGATATCTTCCACCGCCTGCTGGGTGGCATCGACCAAATCGTGAAAGCGGGCTTCAGTCAAACTCATTACGACTTACCTCAAAAAATTCAGCGACTGCAACGTCTTGGGTTGCAGTGTTTAATGTTCACTCAGCTGACGACGATATTCGCCTGGGCTCTGCCCCGTCCAGCGGCGAAACGCACGGGCCAGTGAACCGGGCTCGCTAAAGCCTACCAGAAAGGCGATTTCTGCCAGCTCCAACGCCGGGTCACGTAAATAGTGCAGCACCAGCTGCTGGCGCGTTTCGTCCACCAACTGATTAAAGGATAACCCGGCTTCACGCAAACGCCGCTGCAGGGTACGGGGACTCAGCGCCAAACGCGCGGCAATTTGTTGCAAGTCCGCGCCCACTTCCGGCAGTTGCCGCGCCAACTCCAGCCGCGCGCGGTCGAGCACACAATGGCCCTGCTGGATCTCGCCAAGCAGGCGATCAGCATAGGCATCGAGCATCAGGCGCACTTGAGCATCCGCCTGCCCAAGCGGCGTGGCGAGCAGACGTTTGGGAAATACCAAGGCGTTATCGGCCTGATCGAATAACACCGGACAACGAAAAATCCGCTGATACTCGACCGTATCCGCCGGTGCCGAATGCTGGAAGCGCACCTCGGTCGGCGGAATATCCAGGCCGCTGATCCAGTGGCCGAACGTCACCCAGCCGGCCAGGGTTTCCTCACTCAGCTGACGCTGCTGCTGCGCCAGCAATGGCTGCCAGCTGTGCGCGACCTGCGGCTCAAGACCCTCGCGCAACGGCTCGTCAGCCAGGTCAACACGCCCCAAGTTACCCACCAGCGCGGCATAGCGCGCCTGACGGTGCAAGGCATCGGCGAGGGTCGCACAACTCATGATCAGGTAACCGAGTACACCGTAGTAACCGGGGCGTACTGCTTCGCCCAGATGCAGGCCCAGCTGCGCGTCCCCGGTCAAACGCACGCCATGGCCGAGCAGCTCCAGATAGGTGCTAGCGGCAATACGCTGATCACGCTGAGCGAGGACCTGTGGGTTCAACTGCACCTGCCCAAGCAGCTCGACAGTATCGACACCCTGGCGCCCCAGGTAATCGAGTAAACCTTGCAGGTAAGCCACTGAAACCGAACTGCTCGCGGGTACGGGGTTGTCCATCCAGGCTCCTGATCGCTGACGATGGGCGCAAAGCTAGCCGCAAAGATACAGGCAAAGCCCCGCCAGGCGGGAACCCCAGCGCATAGGCAAGCTGCCGGGGGGCCGGTATACTGCGGCGCATCTATGCTTTATTACAGGGATTTCATCATGAAGCGGCTGTTTACTGCCCTTTTCACCGTGGTTGCTATCAGCACCCTGCTCGCTGGCTGCGGCCAGAAAGGCCCGCTGTTCCTGCCAGAAGAAACCGCACCTGTGCCTGTACAGGCTGAACCTGCGACTGAACCCGCACAGACCGAATAAGGACAGCGCATGAACGCCTTCAACTACCGCGACGGTGCGCTGTTCGCGGAAGGGGTGGCGTTGTCCGCCATCGCCCAACGCTTCGGCACGCCGACCTACGTCTACTCGCGCGCGCACATTGAAGCGCAATACCGCGCCTATGCCGATGCTCTGCAGGGCATGCCGCACCTGGTCTGTTTTGCCGTTAAAGCCAACTCCAACCTCGGCGTGCTGAATGTCCTGGCGCGTCTCGGCGCCGGTTTTGACATCGTCTCCCGTGGCGAGCTGGAACGCGTCCTCAGCGCCGGCGGTGAGGCAAGCAAGATCGTCTTCTCCGGCGTCGGCAAGAGCCGCGACGACATGCGCCGCGCCCTGGAAGTGGGCGTGCATTGCTTCAACGTTGAATCCACCGATGAGCTGGAGCGCCTGCAAATCGTCGCCGCCGAGCTGGGCAAAACAGCGGCCATTTCGCTGCGGGTCAACCCAGACGTGGACGCGGGCACCCACCCGTACATCTCCACCGGTTTGAAAGAAAACAAATTCGGCATCGCCATCAGCGACGCGCCGGCTGTGTACGCCCGTGCCGCTGCAATGCCGAACCTGCAAGTGGTCGGTGTCGACTGCCACATCGGCTCGCAGCTGACCACACTGCCGCCGTTCCTCGACGCCCTCGATCGCTTGCTGGCGTTGATCGATAACCTCGCAAGCCAAGGTATCCAGATCAAGCACCTGGACTTGGGCGGCGGTCTCGGCGTGCAGTACCGTGACGAGCAGCCACCCTTGGCAGGCGACTATATCGCCGCCGTGCGTGAGCGTATCGCCGGCCGTGACTTGGCCCTGGTATTCGAGCCGGGCCGCTCGATTGTCGCCAACGCGGGCGTGCTGTTGACCCAGGTCGAGTACCTCAAGCACACCGAACACAAAGACTTTGCCATCGTTGACGCGGCGATGAACGACCTGATTCGCCCGGCCCTCTACCAGGCCTGGATGGAAGTGGTGCCGGTGCAGCCGCGCGACAGCGCGACGCGTAATTACGACATCGTCGGCCCCATCTGCGAGACCGGTGACTTCCTCGCCAAAGACCGCGACCTGGCCCTGGCCGAAGGTGATCTGTTGGCCGTGCGCTCGGCCGGTGCCTACGGCTTTGTCATGAGCTCCAACTACAACACCCGTGGCCGCGCCGCTGAGGTGATGGTGGATGGTGAACACGCCTTCGAAGTGCGTCGCCGTGAGACGCTCAGCGAACTCTTTGCGGGCGAAAGCCGCCTGCCGGAGTAGTGGCGATGTTATTGCGCTTTACCAAGATGCACGGCCTCGGCAACGACTTTATGGTCCTTGATCTGGTCAGCCAGCACGCGCATATCCAACCGAAGAACGCCAAGCAGTGGGGCGATCGCCACACCGGTGTGGGCTTCGATCAGCTGCTGTTGGTCGAGCCGCCCAGCAGCCCAGACGTGGACTTCCGTTACCGCATCTTCAATTCCGACGGCTCGGAAGTGGAGCAATGCGGCAACGGCGCACGCTGCTTCGCGCGCTTTGTGCTGGACAAGCGCCTGACGGTGAAGAAGCAAATGCGCGTGGAAACCAAAGGCGGCATCATCGAGCTGGACGTGCGCAGTGACGGCCAGATCAGCGTCAACATGGGCGCGCCGCGCCTGGTGCCTGCCGACATCCCCTTCCAAGCCGAACAGCAGGCACTGAGTTACAGCGTGGCCGTCGACGGCCAATCGATTGAACTCGCCGCCATCTCGATGGGCAACCCGCATGCGGTGCTGCGCGTCGACAGCGTCGACACTGCGCCAGTGCACAGCCTGGGGCCAAAACTCGAACACCACCCGCGCTTTCCCCAGCGGGTCAATGTCGGGTTTCTGCAAATAGTTGACCGCAAGCAGGCCAAGCTGCGCGTCTGGGAGCGCGGCGCTGGGGAAACCCAAGCCTGCGGTACCGGCGCCTGCGCCGCGGCAGTGGCCGCAATCAGTCAGGGATGGATGGATTCACCACTGCAGATCGAATTGCCCGGCGGCAAACTGAGCATCGAGTGGGCAGGTCCGGGCCAGCCCGTTATGATGAGCGGACCCGCAGTACGTGTGTACGAAGGACAGGTTCGTTTATGAGCGACAAGCAGGATTCACCCAAGCCTCTGGATTCACAAACGGTTGCAGCCTACCTAAGGCTGCATCCGGAATTCTTTATTGACCACGATGAGCTGATCCCCGAGCTGCGCATTCCGCACCAGCGCGGCGATACCGTGTCGTTGGTCGAGCGCCAGGTGAAACTGCTGCGCGAGCGCAACATCGAGATGCGCCATCGCCTTTCACAGCTGATGGATGTGGCCCGCGACAACGACCGCCTATTCGACAAGACTCGCCGCCTGGTACTCGACCTGCTCGACGCCAACAGCCTGGAAGGCGTGGTCAGTTGCGTCGAAGACAGCCTGCGCAGTGAGTTCCAAGTGCCCTTCGTCAGCCTGATTCTGTTCAGCGACGCGCCGCTTCCCGTGGGCCGCTCGGTCAGCAGCGCCGAGGCACATCAAGCCATCGGCGGCCTATTGGCCGGCGGTAAAACCATTTGTGGCGTGCTGCGCGAGCATGAACTGAACTTCCTGTTTGGCAGCGCAGACGGCGCGCAGGTCGGCTCAGCGGCCGTGGTGGGCATTAACTACCAAGGCCTGCATGGCGTACTGGCGATTGGCAGTGCCGACCCGCAGCACTACAAGAGTTCGCTGGGCACCTTATTCCTCGGCTATATCGCCGAGGTTTTGGGCCGCGTGGTCCCGGGCTTTGCCACCCCACTGCGCTCGGTACGCTAACGCCGTAATCAGACACCGAGCGCACCGCAGGGAGCTTCCATGCAAGACCTACTGGACGCCTACCTGGAACACCTGCGCAGCGAGCGCCAGCTTTCTCCCCACACCCTGAGCGGCTACGGTCACGACCTGAGCACCCTGTTGCAGTTCTGTAGCCAAGAGCAGATCGACAGCTGGGCGCTGCTCGACGCGGCACGCTTGCGCCGCATGGTCGGTCGCCTGCACATGCAAGGCCAATCCAGTCGCAGCCTGGCGCGCCTGCTTTCCGCCACTCGCGGCCTTTACCGCTACCTGATCCGTGAAGGCCACTGCCAAAGCGACCCCGCCAGCGGCCTGATGCCGCCCAAGGGCGAACGCCGCTTGCCAAAAACCCTGGATGCCGACCGCACTGCGCAATTGCTCGACGGCGCCCTGGAGGACGACTTTATTGCCCGCCGCGACCAGGCCATGCTGGAGCTGTTCTATTCGTCAGGCTTGCGCTTGTCAGAGCTGGTGGGCCTCAACCTGGATGGCCTCGACCTGCCTGCCGGTCTGGTGCGGGTACTCGGCAAGGGCAACAAGACTCGCGAATTACCGCTTGGGCGCATGGCACGCCAAGCCATGGAACACTGGCTGCCGCTGCGGGCGCTGGCCAATCCAGCCGATGGTGCGGTGTTTATCAGCCAACAGGGCCGCCGCATCGGCCCGCGGGCGGTGCAGCTTCGCGTGCGTCAGGCCGGCGTGCGCGAACTCGGCCAACATCTGCATCCGCATATGCTGCGCCACAGTTTCGCCAGTCATATGCTGGAGTCGTCCCAGGACTTGCGCGCGGTACAGGAACTGCTCGGCCACGCCGATATCGCCACCACCCAGGTCTACACCCACCTGGATTTCCAGCACCTGGCCACGGTCTATGACCAGGCCCATCCACGGGCCAAACGTAAAGGCAGCACAGAATGAGCATTCAGCTGATCACCTTCGACCTCGACGACACCCTGTGGGATGTCACCCCAGTGATGCAAGACGCCGAAGCGGCGCTGCGCAACTGGCTGGCGCTACACGCACCGCGCTTGGGCGCCGTACCTGTGGAACACCTGTGGTCGATTCGCGCGACCCTGCTGCAGGCCGAACCGATGCTCAAACATCGCCTGAGCGAACTGCGCCGGCGCATCCTCTTGCTGGCCCTGGCAGACGCCGGCTACCCGGCCAGTGAAGCGCAAGCGCTGGCCGAAGCAGGCTTTCAAGTGTTTCTCGCCGCGCGCCATCAGGTCGAGCTGTTCGCCGAAGTTCATCCAACGCTTGAAGCCTTGGCCAATCGCTTCCAGCTCGGGGTCATCACCAACGGCAATGCCGACGTACGCCGCCTGGGCCTCGCTGATTACTTCCAGTTTGCCCTGTGCGCCGAGGAACTGGGGGTCGGCAAACCGGAGCCGAAACCCTTCGAAGAGGCGCTCAAGCGCGCCGGGATAGCCGCCGAACATGCCGTGCATATCGGCGACCACCCCAGCGACGATATCGCCGGAGCCCAGGCCGCCGGCCTGCGTGCCATCTGGTTCAACCCCCAGGGCAAAGCCTGGGAAGCCGATAACAGCCCGGACGCGCAGATCCGCAGCCTGGCCGAGTTGCCCGCGCTGCTGCATAGCTGGGCGTAGGCTGAAGACGCGCAGCTCTAGCCGGCTATGCGCGATGGTTGGATAAAGCGCCATCCACCCTCCAGAGTCATCTGCTGCCTTAACAAGGCATCACCCACAAAAAAGCCCACAGGCTTATGGCATGTGGGCTTTTTGCTTTACCGCAGACGCTTAGATAGGGCGACTGCCGTACTTGCTGTCCGGCTTCTTGGGCGGATCGGAAACCACATTCGGCTCGACCTCCTGCACCTTGCCACCACGCGAGAGGAACTCTTGCATGGCACGCTCCAGCGCATCGCGCTCCTTCTGCTTGGCTTCGACGCTGGGCAACTCTTCTACAGCGACCGCGGCCTTGGCTTTTTTACTTTTGCTGGCCGGGACGATTTCGTCGTCACCATCGCCATCGTCATCACTGCCGTCGCCATCATCGGCGGCAGCCAGTTCTTCGCCTTCGTCTTCGTCAGCGCTTTCTAATTCGTCGTGTTCCAGATCTTCGTCGCTCATGTTCCAACCTCATGACTTGCGAAAAGCAGAGTAGTTATAGCCCAGCTGCGCCAGCTTTCTAACGCCGCTGGTAAAAATTCCAGGAATCTTGCCTTGGCTGAGCACTGCGCATCGGCGTTCTGCACTCAACGGCGCGCATTTTAGGGCCTGTTCGTGTTTCATCACAACAAACAGACTTCACTGTCGCAGAAAAAACAAAGGGCGCCATTAGGCGCCCTTGTTCAAAGCAGAGGGAATTAACGCTTGGTGAATTCCGGATAGGCTTCCATACCGCATTCGGCGATGTCCACGCCTTCGTATTCTTCTTCCTCGGTAACGCGCAGGCCGATCACCAGTTTGATGATGGACCAGACGATCAGGCTGCAAACAAAGACCCAGGCGAAGATCGAACCGATACCCAGCAACTGAGCGCCGAGAGTAGCGTCACTGTTGGTCAGGCAAACAGCCAGCAGACCCCAGATACCGACCACACCGTGCACGGAGATGGCACCGACCGGATCATCAAGCTTGAGCTTGTCCAGACCGAGGATCGAGAACACCACCAGCACACCACCCACACCACCAATCAAAGTTGCTTGCATGGCTGTTGGGGTCAGCGGTTCGGCAGTAATAGCCACCAGGCCAGCCAGGGCGCCGTTAAGGGCCATGGTCAGGTCAGCCTTGCCGAACAGGATGCGCGCCACGATCAGCGCGGCGATCAAGCCACCAGCAGCGGCCATGTTGGTGTTAACGAACACGTTGGCCACGGCGTTAGCGTCTTCGATGGTGCTCATCTTCAGCTGCGAGCCACCGTTGAAGCCGAACCAGCCCATCCACAGAATGAAGGTACCCAGCGCTGCCATCGGCAGGTTGGCACCCGGAATAGCGTTAACCTGGCCATTCGGGCCGTACTTGCCTTTACGTGCGCCCAGCAGCAGTACGCCAGCCAGAGCAGCAGAAGCACCCGCCATGTGCACTACACCGGAACCTGCGAAGTCGAGGAAGCCCGCTTCGTTGAGAAAGCCCGAACCCCATTTCCAGAAGCCCTGTACCGGATAAATGAAGCCGGTCATGACCACGGCGAATGCCAGGAAGGCAAACAGCTTCATGCGCTCAGCCACAGCACCGGAAACGATCGACATACAGGTCGCGGCGAACACCACCTGGAAGAAGAAGTCCGAACGCGCCGAGTAGTAAGGGGCATCGTCACCGCCGGCCAGAACCGACTCAACGCTGTTCTCGTCACCCAGTAAAAAGCCGAAGCTTGGCAGGATGCCGCCTTCCGGGCTGGAGTACATGATGTGGTAGCCGATCACCAGGTACATGATGCTCGCCACTGCGTACAGGGCGATGTTCTTGGTAAGAATTTCAGTGGTGTTCTTGGCTCGCACCAGACCGGACTCGAGCATGGCAAAACCCGCTGCCATCCACATGACCAGGGCGCCACAAACCAAAAAGTAGAAGGTATCAAAACCGTACTGCAGTGCAGTCAATGCTGTGTTGTCCATGGTTCACCTCTTGCCGTTGCGCTTTATAGCGCTATTCGGTTAAGACGTCCGGGTTGGCTCCGGACGCGCTCCGTGTGCTTACAGGTTGTAGCCGCGCTCGTTATGCAGGGCGAGATCGAGACCGATGGTCTCTTCCTCTTCGCTGACACGCAGGCCCATTACTAGGTCGATCACTTTCAGAATCACGAAGGTCACCACCGCGGTGTACAGCACCGTGAAGGCCACCCCTTCGAACTGGATCCACAGCTGTGCTGGAATGTCTTCCACCGTGCCGAAGCCACCCAGACTCGGTGCGGCGAACGCCCCGGTGAGAATGGCGCCGACAATGCCGCCCACGGCGTGCACACCGAATACGTCGAGGGAGTCGTCATAGCCCAGCTTGCGTTTCAGGCTGGTGGCGCAAAAGAAGCAGATCGCACCACTGGCCAAACCAATCGCCAGAGCGCCCATCGGCCCCGCCGTACCGGATGCAGGGGTGATCGCCACCAGACCTGCCACAGCGCCCGAAGCAATGCCTAGTACGCTGGGTTTGCGATGCGTGATCCACTCGGCGAACATCCAGCTCAACGCCGCTGTAGCGGTGGCAATCTGAGTCACCAGCATGGCCATACCAGCGCTGCCGTTGGCGGCCAGCGCAGAGCCTGCGTTGAAGCCGAACCAGCCGACCCAGAGCATGCTTGCGCCAATCAGGGTGTAGCCGAGGTTGTGCGGCGGCATGGCGGTAGTCGGAAAGCCCTTACGCTTACCCAGCACCAGGCAGGCCACCAGACCGGCAATACCGGCGTTGATGTGCACCACGGTGCCGCCCGCGAAGTCGAGCACGCCCCAGTCCCACATCAGTGCGCCATCGCCGCCCCAGACCATGTGCGCAATAGGCGCATAAACCAGGGTGAACCACACCGCCATAAAGATCAGCATGGCCGAGAACTTCATGCGCTCGGCGAAGGCACCCACGATTAACGCAGGCGTGATGATGGCGAAGGTCATCTGGAAGGTGATGAACACACTCTCCGGAATTCCAGCCACCAGGCTGTCCAGGGTCAAACCAGAAAGGAAGGCTTTGGAGAAACCGCCGACGAAGGAGTTGAGGTTAACCACCCCCTGCTCCATACCGGTGGTATCAAAGGCCAGACTGTAGCCGTAGACGACCCACAGAATGCTGATCAACCCGGTTACCGCGAAACACTGCATTAACACCGACAGCACGTTCTTGGAACGCACCATGCCGGCGTAAAACAACGCCAGACCGGGAATGGTCATAAACAACACCAGGACAGTGGCGACTAACATCCAAGCGGTGTCGCCGCTGTTCAGGCTTGCCTCTTCGGCCATGGCAAAGCCAGGAACGAGAGACAAAAGGGCTCCTAGCCCTGCGATTTTTCGCAGAGTCATGGTTTAACTCCTGGGGCGTGGGGTTCGTTCGGAGGCTTAAACTGCGTCGGTGCCGGTTTCGCCGGTACGGATGCGGATCGCCTGTTCCAGGTTTACAACGAAAATCTTGCCGTCACCGATCTTGCCGGTGTTAGCAGCCTTGGTAATGGCCTCAATTACGCGATCGAGTTGATCGTCAGCGATGGCCACGTCGATTTTCACTTTTGGCAAGAAATCGACCACGTATTCAGCACCGCGGTACAGCTCGGTATGGCCCTTCTGGCGACCAAAGCCTTTGACTTCAGTGACAGTGATGCCCTGCACGCCGATCTCCGACAGTGACTCACGGACGTCGTCCAGCTTGAACGGCTTGATGATGGCAGTGACTAGCTTCATGTAACTCTCTCCCGTGTATGGTGGACTTGCCCCAGGAATTACGAACCCGGCCCAAGTCTAAGCGCAGTGCCTGGCTTTTGTAATGCATCGCAGCCCTGACCCAGCAGCACCGATGTTCACCAATGCTTCCGACGAAGCACTGGAACTGCATCGGTGCATGCGTACGGTAGACAAAGCAGAAAGCTTGCCAGATCAGCTAAAACCGATTTATTTCATGCAGTTACCCGGCAAACAGGGGGTTTGACCGAGTAACCACCCACATCCATCGCACAATAACAGTGCATAAGCCGGCCGAACCGCGCGCGAAAACCGTGCAAGCGCTGCTAATTCCCCACCAGCCGCGCTCGGCAAGCCGTGCAAAGCTGCGTGCTACACTGCCGCCACCTGTAAACGGAACCTCATCATGCTGCCACCTAAAGCCCTGCTAGACGCCCTCAGCACCCACGCCTCGCGCCTGTTCAACGGTGACGCACCCTTACCGCGCGGTGAATTCGAGGCCCAGTTCAAGGTGCTGTTGCAAAGCGCCTTCAGCAAACTCGACTTGGTCAGCCGCGACGAATTCGACAGCCAAATGGTCGTGCTGGCCCGCACTCGCGCGCGCCTGGAAGCCCTTGAGGCTAAAGTGGCCGCGATGGAAGCGCGCAACGCAGACGCCCCAGCGACCAGCGAGTAACGCCCACCGCGGATGCATCAGCCGATCAAGGAGTGATCGATGTCCCTGGCCATAGTCCATAGCCGCGCTCAAGTGGGCGTAGAAGCGCCCTCTGTCACCGTCGAAGCCCATTTGGCCAATGGCCTGCCCTCGTTGGCGCTGGTCGGCTTGCCAGAAACCGCCGTCAAAGAAAGTAAGGACCGCGTACGCAGCGCCATCCTCAACTGCGCCTTCGACTTTCCGCCCCGCCGCATTACCCTGAATCTAGCACCGGCTGACTTACCTAAAGACGGCGGGCGTTTCGACCTGGCAATTGCCCTCGGCATTCTCGCCGCCAGCGGCCAAGTGCCTGCCAGCGCGCTGGAGCACCTTGAGTGCCTGGGTGAACTGGCGCTGTCCGGGGCGATTCGCCCGGTACAGGGCGTATTACCCGCCGCGCTGGCCGCCCGCGCTGCCGGGCGCACCTTAGTGGTGCCCAAGGCCAATGCCGAGGAAGCCAGCTTGGCGTCTGGACTGACGGTGATTGCCGTTGAGCACCTACTGGAAATTGCCGCGCACCTTAATGGTCAGGCACCTATTGCGCCGTATCAGGCCCACGGCTTATTGCGCCAGGTGCTGCCCTATCCAGATTTAGCCGAAGTACAGGGGCAGCTTGCCGCTAAACGCGCCTTATTGGTGGCGGCTGCAGGCTCGCACAATCTGCTGTTTACCGGTCCGCCCGGCACCGGCAAAACCCTGCTGGCCAGCCGCCTACCCGGCTTGCTGCCACCCCTGAACGAGGCAGAAGCGCTGGAAGTCGCGGCGATTCACTCCGTGGCCAGCCACACGCCGCTATGTGCCTGGCCACAACGACCGTTTCGTACGCCTCATCACAGCGCGTCGGGCCCGGCGTTGGTTGGCGGTGGCAGTCGCCCGCAACCTGGCGAAATAACCTTGGCCCATCATGGCGTTCTATTCCTCGACGAGCTGCCTGAGTTTGATCGCAAGGTTTTGGAAGTATTGCGCGAACCGCTGGAAAGCGGCCATATCGTGATCGCCCGAGCCCGCGACAAGGTGCGCTTCCCCGCTCGATTTCAACTTGTCGCGGCGATGAACCCCTGCCCTTGCGGGCATCTGGGCGATCCATCCGGGCGCTGTCGCTGCAGCGGCGAGCAGGTCCAGCGCTACCGCAGCAAACTCTCCGGGCCGTTGCTCGACCGTATTGACCTGCACCTCAGTGTGCCGCGAGAAACCACCCGCCTCGACGTCAGCGCCGAACAAGGACCGAGCAGCACAGAGGTGGCCGCTCAAGTCGTTAGGGCACGCCAACAGCAACTGGACCGTCAAGGCTGCGCCAATGCGCACCTGGACCTTAACGGGGTGCAACAGCACTGCAGCCTGCCCAACGAAGACCGCCTGTGGCTGGAAAACGCCTGTGAACGCCTAGGGTTGAGCTTGCGTGCAGCCCATCGCGTACTGAAGGTCGCACGCACCCTGGCTGATCTGGACAGCGCGACACACATCAGCCGCGCGCACCTGGGTGAAGCCCTGCAATACCGCCCCAGCGGCAGCGCCGGCTGAATCGCAGACATAAAGAAGCCCCGCATGCGGGGCTTCTTTATGTTCGGCTAACGCTTACTGATCGCGTTGCGCCGCACGCTGACGACAGGCATCGCCGAACGCGCTAAAGATCTTCACCGAATGGGGATTTTGCGTCGCCTGCCACTCCGGGTGCCATTGCACCGCCAGGGTGAACTGTGCCACGCCTGGCAGGTGAAACGCCTCGATCAACCCATCCTCGGCCCTCGCCAAGGCCTCAACCCCGTCGCCCAGTCGGTCAATCGCTTGACCGTGCAACGAGTTGACTGCAAATGGCGCGTCGCCCATAAGGGCGGCAAACCAGCTACCGGGCAGCGCCTGCACCGTATGGCGATCGCCGTACTGCACAGCCACCGGGTCGTTAGAGTCTTCGCGGTGGTCATTGAAGCCCGGCACTTCATAGGCTTTCTGGTGAATGCTGCCACCCAAGGCCACGTTGATTTCCTGCATGCCACGGCAAATCGCAAACAACGGCAGACCACGCTCAAGGGCTGCGCGAATCAATGGGATATCGAACAAGTCTCGATTTTTATCCTGACCTTTGCTCGGGGTTTTGTTTTTTTGGCCGTACAGCGCCGGATCAATATTGCTACCCGCACCAGTCAGGTAAACACCGTCGACCATCGACAAGTATTGGTCGAGATCATCGACGCCACAGCAGCTCGGCGCCAATAGCGGCACACAGCCGGATAACTCGGCCAATGGTGTGATGTATTTATGGGTCATGACCTGATAAGCGTGACCTTTGCGCTCCTGGGTACCCATGGACATGAGCACCACCGGTTTACGCGCCGCTGAGCGCTTGTTGGAATCGTTGCTGGACATACTTCACCTTGGGGCCGGACAGTCGGCCATTGCTTTGCAGGGCAGTCAGTACTGTTGCACGCGCCCTGTTGTGCGGTCGGTATAGGCACCTGAGAGCCCCTACACCCTGCGAGCAAGTCTGCCAAAGCCGTAAAATATGTCAAACAAATAAGTGTTTATTGTTTGACAAAAAACAGCCGCAAATAACGAAATATCGAAAATAAAATACATAAGCCATTGATTTAAAATAATAAAAATACCCTTCCAGTAGTCCAATATTTTTTACGCCAATCAGGCTTGCTCTAACTCACCGACAACCGCGCCACCGCCGGCAACTGCATGGCCGCCACGTCGGCCACCAGGTAATCGCGTAAACGCCGAAAACGCTCCTGGCCACGCCGTGCCTTGGGCCATACCAGGTAGTAACTACAACCACTGGGCACTGCGCTCGGCCAAGGCAGCGCAAGCCGCCCCTGAGCCACATCTTCGGCAACCATCACCAGATCACCGATGGATACGCCATAACCACGCGCAGCAGCCACCATACCCAGCTCCAAGGTATCGAATACCTGACCACCTTTTAGCGGCACTTGATCGGCCAGGCCCATGGCCTGCAGCCATTGCCGCCAGTCACGACGATCTGGGGTGGGGTGCAGCAACTCAGCCGCCTGCAACCGCGGTAAATCCCAGGACGACCCACTCAAGGCTTCAGGCGCACAGACCGGAATCAGCCATTCGGCGAACAATTCGGTGCTTTCCCATTCCTCGGGGAAATCGCCCTGGCTGAGCAGCACCGCACAATCGAACGGCTCATGCAGAAAGTCCACCTTGTCCACGTCCATCCAGGCGCTGGTCAGCTGCACTTCACTGGCGCTACTCAGGCGATAGCGCGACAGGCGCGCCAGCAACCAGCGCATGGTCAGCGTCGATGGCGCTTTCAGACGCAACACCGTGTCATCAACACGCAACGTGTTGCAGGCGCGCTCCAGCGCCTCAAAGCCATCGCGCAGCCCCGGCAGCAGCATGCGCGCGGCTTCCGTGAGCTGCAGACTGCGACCGCGACGCTCGAACAAACGACAGGAAAAGTGCTCTTCCAAGGTGCGCACATGACGACTGACCGCACTCTGGGTAATCGCCAGTTCTTCACCCGCACGGGTAAAAGAGCAGTGCCGCGCTGCGGCTTCAAAGGCGCGCAAGGCATAGAGCGGTGGCAAGCGCTGATTCATGCGCTCAATTCATGAGTAATAGTCATGCCTATCATCGCTATTATCCTTTTGTGCTGGCGCAGCTGGCTTATGAGAATAGGCACATTCTCTGCCTGCGCGGATCACCCGAGCAAGCCCTCTTACTGAGTAGAACTCATCATGCTGCAACCGCTCCGGGGCGAACTGCGCGCCATTCTGAAACTCGCCGGGCCACTGATTGCCGCTCAGCTGGCACACGTCGTGATGGTGTTCACCGACACGGTCATGATGGGTCTACTCGGCCCCGCGACCTTGGCCGCCGGCGGCCTGGGGGCGGCCAGTTATTCCTTTGTCTCGATTTTCTGCGTGGGGGTGATTGCCTCGGTCGGCAACCTGGTGGCGATCCGTCACGGCGCACAGGACGCTGCCGGCGTTACCCGACTGACGCAGAACGGCCTGTGGCTGGGCTGGGGCCTGGCGTTGCTGGCCGGCCTGGCATTGTGGAACCTGGGCCCGGCGCTGCTGTATGTCGGCCAGCAGCCGGAGAACGTCAGCGGCGGCATGCAGTTTCTTTCCACCCTGGTGTTTGCCCTGCCCGGCTATATGAGTTTTATGGCCCTGCGCGGCTTTACCAGTGCCATCGGCCGCCCCGGCCCGGTGATGGCCATCAGCATTGGCGGCGCGCTGGCCAACTTCATCCTCAACTATGCCCTGATCAAGGGCTGGTTTGGCCTGCCGGCACTGGGCCTGGCCGGGATAGGCCTGGTTACCGCTGTGGTGATGAATGTCATGGCGCTGTTGCTGGCCTGGCATGTCATGCGCCATAGCGCCTACAGCCCTTACCCACTGTGGCGCGGGCTGCTACGGCCGGTGTGGGCTGAGCTGAAAGAGCTGCTGCGTTTGGGCATGCCGATTGGCGGCACCTATGCGGTGGAATCCGGGTTGTTTGCCTTTGCCGCGTTGTGCATGGGCGCGCTGGGCAGCACTCAGCTGGCGGCACACCAGATCGCAATCATGTCGGTTTACGTGGCCTTTATGGTGCCGGTGGGGATTTCTTACGCGGTGACCTTTCGTATCGGTCAACACTTCGGCGCCGGCCGGCTGTTGCAAGCCCGTCAAGCCGGGCGCTTGGGTCTTGCTCTCGGCGCGCTGTGCATGCTCGGTTTCGCGGGCTTATTCTGGCTAGCGCCACACTGGGTGGTCGGGCTATTTCTCGACCCGACGGACACTGCCTATGCCGATGTGGTCAGCTTGGCCGTGGCGCTATTGGCAATTGCCGCCTGGTTCGAGTTTTTCGACGGCATCCAAACCATTGCCATGGGCGCAATCCGTGGCCTCAAGGATGCCAAGACCACCTTCTGGGTCGGTCTCGGCTGCTATTGGGTGGTCGGCGCACCACTGGCCTGGGTGTTAGCGTTCCCATTGGGCTGGGGAGCTCAGGGCGTGTGGTGGGGGCTAGCCAGTGGCCTGGCCTGTGCCGCTATAGGCCTGACCCTGGGCCTCGAATGGAAAACCGCACGCCTGCTGCAACCCTCGACCATCAATCAGCAGCCACTGCCTCAGGCTTCCTGAAGCGATAAAAAAGATTCGGCTCACTGACCAGATAAAGCACGCCCTGGTTGTCCATGGCGATACCTTCACCTTGAGGCACGCCGCGCTTAAGGCCATTGCGCCCACGCAGCAGTGACAGGCTGCTGATCGGCTTGCCTTCGACATTCAGCTCCAGCACCAAGCGCGATTCATCGGACAGCGCCAGCAAATGCCCGCTGCGTTCATCGAATTGCAGACTGGACAGATCGCGCACAAACAGCCCGGCATCGCGCTGTTGATCATCCACCACATGCACAGCAAAGGGCCGTTGCGGATCACGCTGGGGGAACCCATGAATCTCGTAGATACGTATCGGATCGCGCTCTTTGGCAACAAACAGGCGCTGCCCTACCGAGTCGTAAGCCAGCCCTTCAAACCCCTTGTTGCCGTTAAGGCCGATACCTAAGGAAAACTGCTGAGCCTGATCGGCATGCAACTCGGTCGTCGTCTCATCGACCCGCACCTTGATCAGACGCTGCAGGCGCTCGTCGGTGATGACATACAAGCCCTGGCTGATGTACTCAACCGCCTCGGCGTCGCCGAACCCATGCAGATCGATACGCCGCAACAACTCCCCCTCCAGCGACAGCTCGATCAACTGCGGTTTTTGGTTGGTCACGGTAAACAGGCTGTTACGGTCCGGGTCATAGGTCAGCGCCGAGACATCGTCATTGAGCCCTTCGATTACTTGGGCTTCGATATCCACTTGGTAATCCGCCAACAGCACAGAGGCCTGCTGTCCGTTACCCGCCTGCTGCCACTGCTGCACGTTGAACCAGGCTCGTTCAAACAGGCGGTATTCCTGGGCAAATAACCCCAACAGCAACAACGCCAGCACAACAAGGCTCAACAACAAACGCTTCAAGGTGAAATGGTCTCGCATGGCGACTCACTCGCAAAGAGTAACGGGCAACACAACGACGCCAGCCCGAAGCAATGCTTCGGGCTGGCGTGGGACGTGAATATTAAGTCTTATTTGACCAGTTCGAGGTGCTCAACATCGATCTCACGGCTGGTCAGGTCGTGGTCAACCTCACCACTGATTTTGACCACGGCCGTCTCGGAAATGGCCTGAGCCGGCCAATGCTCATCGTCGATTTCAACATTGATGGTGCCGCTGGCGTCCTTGAACTCGTAGAGCTCATCCTGCAGGCGTTTAACGATTTGTCCTTGCAGCACCACGGGCGTGTCATCGGCGGCATCCAGCGCAGCGGCCACCGTGGTGACCTGAGTAACCGCGCCAGGGCCGGTGTAACTGGTGGCCAGCGCGGCTGTAGAGAACAGTGGAACCAGCAGCAGAGCCAAGGTGAAACGCTTCATGGGGTAACCCTCTAATCAGTAAGTGATGGGGTCAGAGTAGAGAGCGTTGCTGAAACCAGGCTTAAACGGGGCTTAAGCCAAACTTAATCACTGCTGGGCGCTGACTCTTTACGCAGCACGTAGAACAGGTTGGGCTCACTGACGATATAAATATTGCCCGCCGCATCCATGGTCACCCCTTCAGCCTGCTCGATGCCCCCGCGCAAACCATTCATACCGCGGCTCAAACTGATAAAACTGACCGGCTCGCCCTGCTCGTTCACCTCCAGGAGCAGACGCGATTCATCCGAAAGCACCAAGGCGTGCCCGGTACGGGCGTCGTAGGTCAGGGATGAGATGTCACGCAAAAACAAGCCCTGGGATGACAGTGGCTGGAGGGTACCGGCGGCACCGTCCTCCCCCGGAAACGGCAAGCTGAACAGGCCCAGCGGACCGCGCTCCTTGCCCAGCAGCACGCGCTCATTGCGCGAGTCCCAAGCGATGCCTTCGAAGCCCTTGTTGCCGGCATCGGCAAAACCCAAGTCGAAAGAGGGATAGTCGGCAAACTCAAGATTGCGAGTCAGGGCTCCCAACTTGAAGGTGGTCAGCGTGCGCTTGCGCTCATCGATAATCGCCAGGCGACCATCAGAAAGCATTTCCACCCCTTCCGGGTTGGCAAAGCCGTTCAGATCGATGCGCCGCATCACCTGGCCATCCAGGGTCAGCTCAATCAATTGCGGGTGTTTGCCGGTTACGGTGAACAACGTATTGGTTTCGGCGTTGTAGGTCAGCCCGGAGACCTCGTCGTCTTCCAGCCCCTGTAACGGCTTACCCTGTAACACGGCCTTGTAGCCCGGCAGCCAGATGCTGGCCTGTTGCTCGGCAGAGTCGACTTGTTGCTCTTCAATCCAAAAGGCAAAGCGCTCATCCCAGTGCCGATAATTAATCACCAGCACGGCTACCACGAGCAGGAACAACAGCAGTATTAGCCAGCGCAGACGCACCAGCCGAGCAGCCCAGATCGACATCGCACACAACCCATAAGAACGATGGCAATCAGACTAGAGAGCAACGCTTAAGTTTCTGTTGAACCGCTAAGCCAGCGGGCACCTCCAGGCGCCCGAACCGCTCATACAAGAACGGCTGCCTAGCTGGGCCTTTAGAGCGCGCGACTGGTGAAACGGCTGTGGTCGACCAGTTCCAGCATCAGCTCGTCACCCTTGTGCAGCGGGCCGACGCCGGCAGGCGTACCTGTGAGGATCACATCACCCGGCTGCAGGCTGAAATGCCCACAGATATGCTGAATCATCGGCAGGATCGGGTTAAGCATGTCGCGGCTGTTGCCGTCCTGACGCACTTCACCGTTGATCGCCAGGCGAATGCCGATATCGGCCAGATCCTCGAGCGCATCACCGGGCACGAAGGGAGCCAGCACACAGGCACCATCAAAGGATTTAGCGGTTTCCCACGGGTAACCCTTGGCCTTGAGCGTGGCCTGCAGGTCACGCAGGGTCAGGTCCAGCGCCGGGGCGAAACCGGAAATGGCGTCTAGCACTTCTTCGGCATTTGGCGTGCGCGACAGCGGCTTGCCGATCAACACGGCGATTTCCGCCTCGTAATGCACGTCGCCGCGGCCTTCAATCAGGGTGAAGCCTTGATCCAAGGGCACCACACAGCTGCCCGGCTTGATAAACAGCAAGGGCTCGCTCGGCACCGGGTTGTTCAGCTCTTTGGCATGCTCGGCGTAGTTGCGACCGATGCACACCACCTTGCCCATGGGGAAGTGGATATGGGTGCCATCGACATACTGATGCTGGTAGCTCATGGGCAACTCCTTATGGGAATGCGGTGCTCTGCTCTTTGTGGGAGCAGGCTGTGTAGGGCAGGCCAAGCGCCCTACGATCTGAATAGTTGATTGCCCATAGTGGGCGACTCATCGCGGGCTGTCGTTTCGACTAAAGACTAAATCAGCTTGCTGAAAGCGTCGCGAGAGCAGGGAGCGCCGGACAGGCCAACATAGCCTATCCAAGCGCAGCCGTTTTAAACCGGGAAGATTTTGCCCGGGTTCATAATGCCGTTCGGGTCGAACACCGCCTTGATCGCCTTCATATAGCCAATCTCGGCTTCCGAGCGGCTATAGGTCAGGTAGTCGCGCTTGGTCATGCCTACGCCATGCTCGGCACTGATCGAGCCGTTGTACTTCTGCACGGTCTCGAACACCCACTTGTTGACCGTGGCGCACTTGGCGAAGAACTCGTCCTTGGACAGGTTCTCCGGTTTCAAGATATTCAGGTGCAAGTTGCCGTCGCCGATGTGGCCGAACCAGACGATTTCGAAGTCCGGGTAGTGCTCGCCAACAATCGCGTCGATATCGTGCAAAAACGCTGGCACTTTCGAGACGGTGACCGAGATGTCGTTCTTATACGGCGTCCAGTGGCTGATGGTCTCGGAGATGTATTCGCGCAGCTTCCACAGGTTCTGCAGCTGCTGCTCGCTCTGGCTCATCACGCCATCCAACACCCAGCCCTGCTCGACGCAATGCTCGAAGGTGGCCAGGGCCGCTTCGGCGACTTCCTCGGTGGTGGCTTCGAATTCCAGCAGCGCATAGAACGGGCAGTCGGTTTCAAAGGCGGCCGGCACGTCGCCACGGGCCATGATCTTGGCCAGGGCCTTGTCGGAGAAGAACTCGAACGCGGTCAGGTCCAGCTTGTTCTGGAAGGCGTGCAGCACCGGCATAATCGAATCGAAGTCCGGGGTGCCTAGCACCATGGCGGTGAGGTTCTTCGGCGCGCGATCCAGGCGCATGGTCGCTTCAACCACAAAACCCAGGGTGCCTTCGGCGCCAATAAACAGCTGACGCATGTCATAGCCGGTGGCGTTCTTGATCAAGTCCTTGTTCAGCTCCAGCAGCTCGCCGGTACCGGTAACGACCTTCAGGCCAGCCACCCAGTTGCGGGTCATGCCGTAGCGAATCACCTTGATCCCGCCGGCATTGGTGCCGATGTTGCCGCCAAGTTGGCTGGAACCGGCCGAGGCGAAATCCACCGGGTAGTACAGGCCTTTGTCTTCGGCGAACATCTGCAGCTGCTTGGTCACCACACCCGGTTGGCACACCGCGGTGCGGTCGAATTCGTTGAATTCGAGAATCTGGTTCATATAGTCGAACGACACCACCACTTCGCCATTGGCGGCGACCGCGCCGGCAGACAGCCCGGTACGCCCACCCGACGGCACCAGCGCAACCTTGTGCTGATTGGCCCAACGGACGATGGCCTGCACCTGCTCGATGCTCTTGGGAAAGGCAATCGCCAGCGGCGCTGGGGCGAAGTGCTTGGTCCAGTCCTTACCGAAGGCATTCAGGGAATCGGCATCGGTAAGCACTTTGCCAGGCTCAACCAGGGTCTTCAGCTCTTCGATCAGCGCAGGGTTGGTCATCTACGGAACTCTCAAACGATTCATGGTCACCCTGAGCACGCTTCATCTGCCAGGGTAGGTGTTTCGCGGGGCTCGTATGCTAGCATACGCACCCCGTGAATCACGCCTCCAAGCCGATCTGCGGGTGCAGTCAGCACTGGCGCTGACCCTTCCCTGACACCATATGTGGGACAACAGGTACTCCGATGAGCAAGACCTCTCTCGACAAGAGCAAGATCAAGTTCCTTCTTCTTGAAGGCGTCCACCAGAATGCTGTGGACACCCTGAAGGCCGCCGGTTACAGCAACATCGAGTACCTCAAGGGCGCGCTCTCCGATGACGAGCTGAAAGAAAAAATCGTCGACGCCCACTTTATCGGCATCCGCTCGCGCACCCAGGTGACGGCTGAAGTACTCGACTGCGCCAAGCGCTTGGTCGCGGTCGGTTGCTTCTGCATCGGCACCAACCAGGTTGACCTCGACGCGGCTCGCGAGCGCGGTATCGCCGTGTTCAACGCGCCGTTCTCCAACACCCGTTCGGTCGCCGAACTGGTGCTGGCCCAGGCCATCCTGCTGCTGCGCGGCATCCCCGAGAAGAACGCCTCCTGCCACCGTGGCGGCTGGATCAAATCGGCGGCCAACTCCTTCGAAATCCGCGGGAAAAAGCTGGGTATCGTCGGTTACGGCTCGATCGGCACCCAGCTCTCGGTTCTGGCTGAGTCCCTGGGCATGCAGGTGTTTTTCTACGATCCGTTGACCAAGCTTCCGCTGGGTAACGCCACGCAAATCGGCAGCCTCAACGAACTACTGGGCATGAGTGACATCGTCTCGCTGCACGTGCCTGAGATCGACAGCACCAAGTGGATGATTGGCGAGAAAGAAATCCGTGCAATAAAGAAAGGCGGCATTCTGATCAACGCTGCACGCGGCACTGTAGTGGTGCTGGAAGCCCTGGCCGAGGCGATCAAAGACGAACACCTGATCGGCGCCGCCATCGACGTATTCCCGGTTGAGCCCAAGTCTAACGACGAAGAGTTCGAGAGCCCGCTGCGTGGCCTGGATCGCGTGATCCTCACTCCGCACATCGGCGGCTCCACCGCTGAAGCACAGGCCAACATTGGCCTGGAAGTGGCCGAGAAGCTGGTCAAGTACAGTGACAACGGCACCTCGGTTTCGTCGGTCAACTTCCCTGAAGTGGCTCTGCCAGCGCATCCGGGCAAGCACCGCCTGCTGCACATCCACGCCAACATCCCCGGCGTGATGAGCGAGATCAACAGCGTGTTTGCGGAGAACGGCATCAACATCTCCGGCCAGTTCCTGCAGACCAACGCCAAGGTGGGTTATGTGGTGATTGACGTCGACGCCGACTACTCCGACCTGGCGCTGGAGAAGCTGCAGCACGTTAAAGGCACGATCCGTAGCCGCGTATTGTTCTAAGCGCTGCTGCGATACGAAAAAGGGAGGCTTCGGCCTCCCTTTTTTATGCCTGCAGCAACGTCCTACTCCACCGTAACGTTGATCGTCTTGGAGATCACCGGTGGATCCAACGGCATGTGGTTCTTGTCACCCACCAACAACTGCAGGGTGTGCTTGCCTGGCGGCAGGGTCAGTTCGGTCTCGGTCTGGCCCTTGCCGAAATGACGCACGTTGTCGCTCATCGGCAACGGCTGGTCCATGGCCGGCGGCTGCTTGAGATCAATCAGCACGTGGTGATGGCCCGTTTGCGGCGCATCGACACCGGCAGGAGCCACACCCATGCCCTTGAGGCCGAACTTGACGGTGAATGTCTGACCCACCGTGGCACCGTCCGCAGGTTCGATGAAATACACCGCCGCATCCGCCGGTGCACTGCTGCGCGGCATCTCTGCCCAGGCCGGCGACGCGGCGCTGAGCAGGGTGGCGCAGAGACCGAGTCCCATCACTAAACTTTTCATAGTCGCTCCTTCAAGTAAACGTCCCTGAAGTCGACCCTAGCCCACATTGATCGTTCCACTTGCGCCACGCTCCAACTCCGCCAGCGCAGCCTCCGCAGTCGGCAGCTCCTCTTCGCTGAACACGCGCACCCCGGCGCGGCGCAAGGCCGCGGCTGTCACACCTTCACCCGCCACCTTGGTGCCGCTGAAACTGCCGTCGTAATTCTCTCGGTTACCGCACGACGGGCTGCGTGCCTTAAGCAGCGCTAAGCGAATGCCATGCTGCGCTACCAGAGCCAACGCCTGTTCGGCTCCGGAAACAAAGGCTGCCGTCACATCCTCACCCTCCACCGTCATCACGGCGAGTAGCCCATCGAGCACCTGCGCGCCCCGACCGCCAGCAATTTCCGCCGGAGCGCGCGGGGTTGGCAGGCCACCGGCGACTTCCGGGCACAACGGCACAATGCGGCCCTCCTGCTGCCAGCGCTCAAGCACCGTGAACGGGCCATGGGCGCCGCCGTCATAGCGTACGCGCTGGCCCAACAGGCAGCGGCTCACCAGAATTTTCTGCATTGCATCCTCATACCTATTCAGTCACCAGGCGTAACACCCGCAGGTTACTGCCAACTGGCCGGGCTGATCAAAGGGCTGGGCCCGCGGCGAAAATGCCAAGCTCATCACCGACTCGAACCGAACGCCTAGCCGCGCAGGCCTATCCTTCGGCGGGAAGCGGCTCAGGCCAATAGCGCGCTCAGCATGCCCAGCACAGACTCTCGGCACGCTCACCGAGGACGCCCCCATGCACCGCCCCCTTCGCACCCTTGTCCTATCACTTGCGACCAGTCTTGCCGCCTACGTCCTGCCAAGCCAGGCGGCTCTGCTGCCGATGGACAACCACAGCCTGAGCGAGGTCAGCGGCCAGGCCGGCATCAGTATCCGTGCCGATGTGCTGGCGACCATCAAGCAAGTGCGCTGGACGGATGATGGCGGCCACGCCTCGCTGCGCAATGTGAAAATCGACAACGGCTGCACCACCCCGGCCAGTTGCCCGAATGGCGCAGGCGGTAGCTTTGCCTTTGGCGCAGCGCAATTAGGGCTGACCTTGCCGATATTCGGCGTCAACCTGCCGACCCTGAAGATCGATATCGTCAGCAACGCCAGTGGCAAACAGCAGTTACAGCTGACCCTACCCGACCTCACCACTATTAATGATCAACTGGTGGCCAGCGGCATCCCGGCGCAGCGCATACGCGTGCGTGTCGCCGCCGATATGTATGTCGGTGAAAGCCGCCTGGGCAGCATCGAAATGCGCGACATCACTGACCTGCGTGGAACCTTTAAGGTCTGGGGGCACTAAACACCGGCTTATAAGAGCGTGAATCGGTGCTAACAGACCGGTTATAGCGGCCCATAGCCGCGTCGGCGCAACCAGCCTGTCAGTGATAGTCGCTCGCGGGTGGCCGGCAGCACCTCGTGGGGCATGTCCGCCGAGAGGAACACCAGCAGACTGCCCGCTTGGGGCCATACGTCATAAAGGCAGCCATCCGCCAGGTGCAGACGCAGCGCACCACCCTGCTCGGCCTGCCACTGCTCATTGAGATAAAACACCACGGACACGGCGCGGCGATCATCATCGCGAAAACGGTCCAGGTGCTTTTTGTAATAGGCACCGGGCGGATACAGCGCGAAGTGGCTTTCGAAATCCTCCAGCCCCAGAAACAGTGCCTGATTCAAGGCTTGGCGCAGCTCATCCATAACCGCCAAGTATTGATCGCATGCCCCGCTCTGTCCGGCCTCCAGCCATTGGATATGGTCACCGCGCAGCCCCTCACTGACTACCGCTAGGGCACTGCGCCCGACGCCGGCCTGCACCAATAACCCCGCGGCCGCACGTTTACGGCACTCTTCGGCCAGTGCATGGGTCAGAGTTGGGGCAATGAAATGTGTTTGCAGCGACCAGCCCTGTTCGGCCAAGTCATCGATAATGCACGCCACGCTGGCGCTGAGGTCGTTACGTGAGCAGGTGTTCAAGGCTGGCCCCGAAGGAATGAGATCCTGCACAGGCGCAGGTTCGCGATTCTAGCAGGCCGTTAACTGACCTCGACAAGCTCGTGCTGCCCGCCGAAAATAGCCGCCCCCTATGGAGTCCCTATGCGCGCCCTTTCCGTTGTACTGACCCTGCTGCTCAGCCTGCCCGCCTTCGCAGACGATTACCTGCAGCTGTATCAGGCGGCCGGCTGGCCGCAACAGCGCATGCACTTCAGTGATGCCCTGCAAGCCGCCCAAGAGCGCTACCGCAACAGCCTACCGCCCGCCGTGCATCAGGCGCTAGTGAATAACAGCAATCAGCGCTTTGCCGCCGCCGTCGACCAGCGCGCGCAACAGGGCCTGCGTAACAGCCTCGGTGAGCCAGGCAGCGCGCTGCAGTTTTTCCAGTCACCATTAGGTCGCAAGATTGTCGATGCCGAATTACTCGCCACCCGCAGCGACCAGCTGGCGCGCTATGCCAATGGCCTGCCACGCAGTGAAGCCAGCGCCACCCGCAGCCTGCTGATCCGCCACCTCGCCCAGGCCTTACCCGCCAAGGAAGCCGGCGCCGAAGTCAGCCTGGCGCTGGCCGGCGTGGCCGCCGACAGCCTCAGCCAAATGCTCCCCGGTTTGCTCGGTGGCGACAGCGCTCAAGCCCTGCTCAACGGCCAACGCCAGCGTTTGATGGAGCAGATTGGCGCAGACCTCGACAACACCTTGCTCCACGTATACCGCGAGCTGAGTGACCCAGAGCTGGAGGAATTTGTCAGCTTTGCCCAATCCGACGCCGGCAAGGCGTATTACCAGGCCGCCCTGGCAGCCATTCGCAGCGGTCTGGCCGTCGGCCAAAGCAGCGCCAACCTGGCGCCTGCGCCGCGCGGGATCTAATTAGCCCAGGCGTTGACTGAGAAACTCGAAATAACGCTGGCGCAAGGCTGGCGCTTCGTTGGCCAGGTGATGGCCTGCGCTATCCAACATCAGGATGGTCGGCTCGGCGAACTTGTCCTGCAACACCTTCAGGTTGTGCCGCCAGGCCACGGTCATGTCCGCGCCACCCTGAACAATCAGCGGGCTGCGCAGGCTACGCGGCGCCGCCTCAATGCGCGGCACCCACTGGCTTAACGCACCCACCCAAGCGGTTGGCAGGCAGCGTGGCTGCAGCGGGTCATGGTGATGAACGAAGTCGATAAACGCGGCGTCGCTGGAGTTCACACTAAAGCGCCGCGGTATCTCGCGGACGAAGTTGCGCATCACCCGGTAACTGAGCTGCGACCAGCCCCAGGCACGCGGGCGCACCAAGGGGGCCAGCAGAATGATTTCACCCATCGGCGCGACAGGCTCACCACGCAGCACGTAATCAAGGATGATCGCCCCGCCCGTGCTCTGCCCGCATAAATGCCAGGGCTGCGGCAGGTCTAACACCGCGGCTTCAGCCAGCAGCGCCTGCAACACCGTTTGGTACTCGGCAAAATCACCGATGCTGGCGCGCGCACCGCTGGACAGACCGTGCCCCGGCAAATCGAAAGCCAGCACGGCAAAGCCCTGCCCCAGCGCCCACTCGATCACATGGCGATACAAGCCTACATGGTCGTAATAACCATGCAGCAACACCAGCGTGGCGCGCGGCTGTTCTGGCCACCAGGCTTGTACGGCAATTTGATAACCGCCCGCCGGCAGCCAGCCCATGCGGCTGCGCGTAGCCAGCGCATCGGTGAAGCCATAGAACTGCCGATACGCCTGTTCAGCCGGCGAAAGCGAGATTGCTGCGGCCAAGGGTCGCAGACTGGCGAGCAGGTTTTGCGGCTGAAACGGCTCTGGCATAGGGCTTCCATCAATCATGCGGGGCGCTCTCAGGCCATTTAATATGGCGTGATCAGGTTGCGGATATTCTGCTGTCGCGCCAGTCATGGCAAGCTGCGCGCCTGTTTGCCGAAGGCTGCCCATGACTCGATCCACGCACAAGACCCTACTCGCCAGCCTGCTGATTCTGCTCTGGGCCGCCGCCATGCTCGCCGCCTACTGGTGGTACGAAGCGCGCTACCTACGCAGTTTCAGCGAGCAAACGGCGCTGTTCTATGGCGAACAACTGCGCCTGCCGGATGAGCTGGCCGGCCTTGGGCCGATCCGCCTGGTGCACTTCTGGGACCCCGCCTGCCCGTGCAATATCGGTAACCAGCAGCACCTGGCTGATTTAATCGAACGCTTCGGCCCTCAGGACGTGACCTTTTACTCCGTGCAAAAACCTGGCAGCACGGGCCAGTTGCCCAGCACCTTGAGCGCCTTGCAACCGCTCACCGCACTGCTCGGCAGCGAGCAAATTCCCGCCAGCCCGGCGGTGGCTGTGTGGGACCGCGCAGGTCAGTTGGCCTACTTCGGCCCGTACAGCGAAGGCGCGACCTGCACCTCGAGCAACAGTTTTATCGAGCCGATTCTCGACGCTCTGATTGCAGGCCGCCCGGTAAATGCCAGCAACACCCTCGCCGTGGGCTGCTTCTGCGACTGGCAGAAGCCCTGAGCATTTGGCCCATCAAAGTCGCGCGCAACCAACACGGTCAATACCTGCTTGTCGCCTCTTATAACCACAACGCCTGAACTAAGATAAATGCCGATGGCTTAGCGGCACGGCGGCCACCGGCTGTCGGCACTCACAACGAAACCTGGAGTACCCACACAAAAAACTGTACAAGCGATGTAAGATGTACAACTTTCACAGCGATAAAGCTTAGCCCCAAGGATGATCGCCACATTTAAACCGCCGCGTCACCATTTTCAGGGTCTCCCGTATATGCCTAGCCCCCTTTCTCCTCTCGAACAGCATTACCGTAAAGCGGACAGCATCATGCTGGGCGTGCTCTGGCTTATGGCCCTTTATTCGCTCGGCCTCGCCGCCTGGCATGGCACCTGGGCTCAAGCCTTGCTAGTCGGCGGCGGCACAGCCGTGGTGATGAGCGTGCTTAGCCAGTTAATCCACGGCCAACGCCTGCTGCGCTGCGCCATGGGGGCCGCCTTTATGGTGATGTCGGCGCTGCATATCAACCAGAGCGGCGGCATGCTGGAAATGCACTTCGGCATCTTCGTGTTGCTGGCATTTCTGGTTTATTACCGCGACTGGTTACCCATTGTGGTGGCCGCCGCTGTTATCGCTGTGCACCACCTCAGTTTTTTCGCCCTGCAGTCGCAAGGCACTGAGGTGTTTGTGGTGAAAAATGGCAACTGGCCAATCATTTTCTTGCACGCGTCTTACGTGGTGGTGGAAAGCGCGATTCTTATCTACCTGGCTCTGCAAACTCATGCCGAAGCTGTTGAGGGCGCGGCGTTGATGCAGGCCGCCGAAAAGCTTACCGAGAATGATGATGAAGTTGACCTGAGTTACCGCAGCACCGCGCAGGGTAAAGTCAGTCAAGGCTTTAACCGCTTTCTCGATACCCTCGATGAGTTGGTGGGCGAGGTCATCAAAGACACCCAAGGTCTCCAGCAGATGGGCGACAACCTGGCCCAAGCCACGGGTCAACTGCGCACCGGCGCCGACCAGCAGCAAGGTGAGATCAGTTACATGAGTTCAGCCATGCAGCAGATGAGCCGCGCCATTGATGAAGTGGCCGGGCATGCCGATGGCGCGGCAACAGCGGCACAGACGGCTAACCAGCAGGCGGCCGAAGGCAGCCGCTCGGTCAACCATGTGCGCAGTGAGATCGGCAAACTGGCCACACAGATCGATGCAACAGACGCTGAAGTGCAAGCACTGGCCAATCAGTCCGAGCAAATCGGCAAGGTATTGGAGGTGATCCGCTCGATTGCCGAACAGACCAATCTACTGGCGCTCAACGCCGCCATTGAAGCCGCCCGCGCCGGCGATCAAGGTCGAGGCTTCGCCGTGGTGGCCGACGAGGTGCGCAATCTGGCGCAGAAAACTGCGCTGTCTACGGCCGAGATCCAGCAGATCATCAGTCGCTTACAACAGGGCAGCCGTCAAGCCGCTGCGGCCATGCAGGAAAGCCGCGACAGTGTGCGCAGTTGCGTAAAAGACAGTCAGGTCACGGCCGAACTGCTCGGTGCCGTGGCGCAGGACATCAGCGCCATCACCCAAATGAACGAGCTGATCGCCGCCGCTACCCACGAGCAAGCCGCCACCAGCGCAGAAGTCAGCCAACACCTGCATAGCGTGCAGCACGTTGCCGAGCAGAACCTCAGCGATGCGCAAAAGCTTAGCCATGATGGCCAGCAGCTCAATCAGCTGGCCGAACGGCTCGGCCGCTTGAGCCGGCGCTTTCGCGTTAGCCGCTAGTGCGATAGCCCTGCGGCGTGTCGCCCTGCCAGCGGCGGAAGGCGCGGTAGAACGGCGACAGCTCGGCAAAACCGCAGGCGCGTGCCACCTCGCGGATGGCCAGGCCGTTACTGAGCAAGGCCTGGGCGCGCAGGCGGCGCACTTCATCGTGGAGTTGGCGAAAGCTCTGTTGCTGTTCGGCCAGCGCCCGCTGCAGCCCGTTTACGCTATAGCCGAGCGCCGTGGCGCAACTGGGCAAGTCGCACAGCTGCACCCCTAAATTGACCTCCAGCCAGTAGCGCACGCGGTTGAGCAGCTGGTTTTCCTCCAACTCGGCCAGCTCCAGTTCGGCCTGCGCCCAGAGCACCGCGAACAAGCGCGGGTTGGCGCTGCGTGATGGCCGACTGAGCCAGGCGCGCGGAAAGATCAACGCGTCATGCGCCTGGGCAAAGCGCGGTAGCAGACCGAACAAACGGCGATGCTCACTCAGGCGGCGTGGCACGGGGTGGCGGAAGTCCAGCCCGGACAGTCGGAAACGCCCGTCGTTGTTGATGCTCGCCAGCATCTTCTGCAACAGCAGCGCCAGGCACTCCATCTGCTGACGCAGCGAGCCGACACCACGGTAGTTGAGGTCGAAAATAAGCCGCGCCTGCTCGCCGTCCGACTCCAAGCGCGCGGCAAAGCCACCAGAGAGAATGTGCTGAAACCGCACAAAACTCTCCAGCGCCTGGCCCAGATCGCGACTGGCCAGCAGCAAATAACCGACCACATCCAGCGGCCTGGGCTGCATGGTTTCGCCCAAGTGCAAGCCAATATCCACATCACCACTGATGCCTGCCAGCGCCTGCCAGAAGCGCGGGGCGTTGTCGTGGTCCTCACGGGCATTGAACAGCGGTGGCGCCAACGCCACGCCCTGATACGCACGGCGGTAGGTATCGGTCGGGTCCAGACCCAGCTCGGCCAGCGCCTCGTACAGCAGGCGGCGCAAAGTCGAGGAATGGGTCAGTGCACTGGCGATGCTGTTATGCGGGTCGTGATTCATAGTCCTTCCTTTGATTGACCAAAGACTTTCACTCCTGCCGCATTTGGTCAATGCCGGCACTGTAATCCGCCCGCACAATAGCCGCGCCGATAAAACCTATAACAAGGAACACCGATGAAACGCACCCTGACCGTCCTTGCGCTAATAGTCGCCGCCACTGCCGCCGGCGCTTACTGGTATATCGACAGCAAGCAGCCGCAACGCGCGGGCGAGCTGAGCCTGAGCGCACTGCAGGCGCCGGTCACGGTGGATTACGACGAGCGCGGCGTGCCGCATATTCAGGCGCAGAACGAGGCTGATATGTACCGCGCACTGGGTTATGTGCATGCCCAGGATCGTTTGTTCCAAATGGAAATCCTGCGCCGCCTGGCGCGTGGCGAACTGGCGGAGATTCTCGGCAGCAAGCTCATCGACACCGACCGCCTGTTCCGCACCTTGGGTATTCGCGAACATGCCGACCGCTACGCGGCGAAGATGGACATGAGCGCCCCGGCGAGCAAAGCACTGCTGGCCTACCTGGATGGCGTCAACCAGTACCAGGCCAACCACCCAGCACCCATCGAGTTCGATGTACTGGGCACCGACAAGCGCCCCTTCACCACCGCCGACACGCTCAGCGTCGCCGGCTACATGGCCTACAGCTTCGCTGCCGCGTTCCGCAACGAGCCGGTGCTGACGCATATTCGCGATCAACTGGGCGCCGATTACCTCAAGGTCTTCGACCTCGACTGGCAGCCGCAAGGCGCTGTCGGGCAGCACCTCGCCGCTGGCGACTGGCAGGACCTAAACGCCATCGCCAAGCTGAGCCTCGCCGCTCTGGAGGATGCCGGTTTACCGCAGTTCGAGGGCAGCAACGCTTGGGCCGTGTCCGGTAGCCGCACCGCCAGCGGTAAACCACTGCTGGCCGGCGACCCGCATATCCGCTTCGCCGTACCGTCAGTGTGGTACGAAGCTAACCTGAGCTACCCCGGTTTCAGCCTGTACGGTCACCATCAGGCACTTAACCCGGTGGCGTCGCTGGGGCATAACCAAGCGTTCGCCTGGAGCCTGACCATGTTCCAGAACGACGACCTCGACCTGATTGTCGAGAAAACCAACCCGGCCAACCCCAACCAGGTCTGGTACCGCGGCCAGTGGGTCGAGCTGCAAAGCCGCGTCGAACAGATCAGCGTCAAGGACGCCGCAGCGGTCAGCCTGACCATCCGCCGCTCGCCGCACGGCCCGATCATCAACAGCGCCCTGGGCGCAACGGCCGGCAGCACACCGATTGCCATGTGGTGGGCGTTTCTGGAAACAGACAATCCGATCCTCGACGGCTTCTACCAACTCAACCGCGCCGACACTCTGGATAAAGCCCGTAACGCAGTGGAAAACATTGAGGCGCCGGGATTGAACATCATCTGGGCCAATGCCACAGGCGATATCGGATGGTGGGCTGCGGCGAAACTGCCGCGCCGCCCGGCCGGGGTCAACCCGAGTTTTATCCTCGACGGCAGCAACGGCGAGGCGGAAAAAGACGGCTACTTCCCATTCAGCGCCAACCCGCAGGAAGAGAACCCGGCCCGCGGCTATATCATCTCGGCCAACTACCAGCCCGTGTCGCCGACTGGCATGGAGATTCCCGGTTACTACAACTTGCCTGACCGTGGTCAGCGCCTCAATGAGCGCCTCAGCGACAGCAGCGTGAAATGGGATTTGAGCAACAGCCAGGCATTGCAGTTGGAGCCAGGCACCGGTTATCCGCAGCGCCTACTCACACCGCTGGCCGCCGACCTGCGCGCCGCAGCGGGGGATGCAGAAGAAAAAGCATTGGTCGAACAACTGCTCAGCTGGGATGGCCAACACAACCTCGACGCCACCGCCGCCACGCTGTTCAACCAGCTGGTATATCAGCTGACGTTTGAGACCATGGCCGACGAGATGAGCGAAGCCTTCTTCGCCAACCTGCTACAAACCCGCGTGCTCGACAGCGCCTTGCCGCGCCTAGCCGCCGACGCCAACTCGCCGTGGTGGGACAAGCGCGGCAGCGACGCCGTGGAAAGCCGCAGCGATACCGTCAAAGCGGCCTGGCAGGCCAGCCTCGCTCACCTGCGCAGCACACTGGGTGACGACGCCACGCAATGGGCTTGGGGCAGCGCCCACACCCTCACCCACAGCCACCCGCTGGGCCAGCAGAAGCCGCTGGATAGGCTGTTCAACGTCGGCCCCTTCGCCGCACCGGGCGGCCATGAAACGCCGAACAACCTCTCGCAACCGGTCGGCCCAGCACCCTGGTCAGTGGTCTACGGCCCGTCTACCCGGCGCCTGATTGACCTGGCCGACGCGACTACCGCACTGGGCATCAACCCTGTGGGTCAGAGCGGCGTGCTGTTCGATGCGCACTATAAAGATCAGGCAGAAGGCTATATGCGGGGTGAGTACGTGCCGATGCACCTGGATGCACTTGCGATCAAAGCCAACAGCCGCAGCCAGTTGATACTGCGCCCCTAAACGCATCGCCGAATGCCAACAACAGCCGGCGATAATCGCCGGCTGCAGGATCTCAACGCCCCCGCAAACTAAGCAACCGACACCGCGAGGAGCGCAATGCCTTCGCTCGCACCAAAGCTTGAGCCACCCACTGGATACAGGCAGACTGCCAGCAGGACACGGCCACCCAGCGGGGCACAATATGGATGTTGTAAAAAGTCTCAAGCCAGGAAAAAACGGCACCAAACGCTTTGTCGAGCGCTACGGCGAAGACCTAGTTGCCGTGCGCTACCGCCTCGATGCGGAGCGGCAGATCAGCTACACCACAGTCGAACTGATCGTCGAACGTAAACCCAAACTACCCAGCCTTCACGCCCAGCCGGTGACACACCACCCGGCCAGCGTAGCCCTGCGCATCCTCTACCACGAAAAAGACCTGCAGCTGGCAGTTAAACAGGCCGGCGGCACATGGCAGCCCGCACAAAAGGCCTGGTTAGTGCCTTACACCGCGGTGGTAGCGCTGGGGCTAGAAGAACGGATCATCACACCGTGATGGTCAGATATGGATACGCGATAGCCAGATGTGGATACTTATTGCCACCAGTGGATATAAGCCTACATATGGCCATGTCGTACAATTAATAGTTAGATGCCCCCTTTATTTGAGACTGCGTATGTCCTTAACACAATCAGATGAAAGCATTGCCAAAGCGATTAAATGCGATGTAGAGAAATCATCTACAGGATCAAAGCGTCTAAAATTACGTACATTACTAACTAAGTTTGGCGTAGAGAAAAGATCAGACACCAACACTGCAAAAATTACAGAATTGCTAACTTGTGAAGGACTATCAATAAACCCTCCAATTGTTAGGTTCGGAGAGCGCTGGGAAATATCACAACAGGACTGGATATATTTGTCCTGCAATACACTTCCAGATCAACCAGCGCCATCTGCATTATCAACATGGAATGCTGATGGCTGGTTCGATAGAGTTTCAGAGCTAGAGCTCCGAACAGAAAAAGAAGTTGAAACAAAGTTTATCATTCCGCTGCTAACTCGCCTTGGTTATGCGGAGGATGATAGGTACGATGGCATGCCTGTTCCCGCAGCCCATGGTTCACGGAATACAACTCTTGTCATAGACTTCGCTCTATTCAACAACAGTGACGACTCATTAAAAAACCAACCATTGTTAACGGTTGAGGCAAAAAAAGAAGGGCGTCTACTTAAGCAGCAAGAACTTCTAAATGCACACAACCAAGCAAAAAGCTATTGCCTCTGGACTCAATGCGATTTTTTCTTGATAACCGATAGCAAAATTGTTCAGCTATTTCATATTTCACGAGGGCGAATTGGCCAGCTCTCACCAATATTTTCATGCGAAAGAGAATCCCTATCTTTATGTTTTGGCGAGCTTTATTCCCGAGCGTCCAAAGAGGCGCTGACAAACTACTATCAAGCCAAATTCGCCACTACTGAAGAAACTAGTTAACGCACTCTTCATAAATCGGCCGGTTAATGTGTACAGGATGTACATCTAACAAATGGTTCAAATCGTTCGCTGCGCTCACTGGGACGGGCTAAAGCCCGCCCCTTAACCAAACGTTATGTGACTAATCCTGATGCCAGAAATTATTTATAAGTACGAAAGTTTTTCTGCGCAAAGCTTGAAAAATCTCAAGGCACAATCGATATATTTCGGTTCCCCACTTGGATTTAACGACCCCTACGACTGTGCTTTAAGTGCGGGCATAGCTATTCCGACAGATGAAGAGTTAGACACTTTAAAATCGGAATACCAGAATAGTAATAGCGTTCCTGAGAATGTTAAAAAGCAGTTTGCGGAAACCGGCCACGATAAATTACGCGATATAGTCGTACGTTCCACCCATAAAATACTTGAAAGCCATGCTAGGGATTTTTTAAAAACCAGAGGGGTTAGCTGTTTTTCGGAATGTAACGATGACCTTCTAATGTGGTCGCATTATGGTGGCAAATACAAAGGGTTTTGTCTTGCCTTTTCAACAAAGTTTGAACCATTTAGCAAAATGGTCAAAGTTAAGTACACACGGACAATGCCTAAAATTAACGCAATTAAGGCACTACTAAATGACAACTTTGATGAGATGCTTGACTTATTTTGCACAAAATCAAAGTCTTGGGAGTACGAAAAAGAATGGCGGTGCATGCACGAGCAAGCAGGCACTTTATATACATATGAAGCTGACGCATTAGAATCGGTATATTTCTGGCCAGACATCGACAGCAATTCGTTAGAGATAGTCTGCTTAATACTTGCCGGCCAGAATCAAAATGTTAGATTTTGGCGTGGCAATCGAAGCCAGGAAAGGTTCGAAGTGATATTTGAAGAGTTCACTTATACCAGCTATCTAGAGGCCAAACGTCGTGGGCGAGTCACATAACAATGCGCTCAAATCGTTCACTTCGCTCACTGGGACGGGCTAAAGCCCGCCCCTTAACCAAACGTTAGGCATGAGGCTGGAACAAACATGAATTGGTTGATTAATTTTATTTTGTCTGCCGGCGGAAATAAAATAAGGAAATTTGGAAGCATTGATCCCGAACCACATGAGCTGACTGTAGGCATACATGTCATATATGATTACGGTTCTAGCATTGAGCTATCAACCAATGAGATATCCGATAATTCAATAAGAGATACCATTCTCTCTTTAGATTGGCAGAGCGGCTTTTATCAAGTAATTTGCACGCTGCACCCTGGGCAAACAATGGAGGTCGGTGGTTCTCTCAATGGAATTGACGGCCTCTCTGCAAGTTATCGCAATCGTTCTGAAAACATAGAATTAGTCACCAATTTGCCTCCTGAAAGCACAAACGAAATGATTGAGATTTTAAGTCTATTTATAAATAATAATTTAAGTTGGAAATCAAAATTTCAATTCGAATAATGCACTGCCTAACAAGTGGTTTAAATCGTTCGCTTCGCTCACTGGGACGGGCTAAAGCCCGCCCCTTAACCAAACGTTAGGCAGCACAACACATGGCTCACACCCTCATCGAACGTGTTACCAATATGCATGGCATCTCTTGGCTACGAATTCATGGTTATGGCGTCGAGGGTTTTGCTTTTTGCAGCACAGCTATTCACCCAGACGCCGATGGAATAGAAGAGGGACAAGGCCAGATCACCTGCCCCGACTGCATTGAAGTCATCAAAACTTGCAAGAGTATTGATGACAAAGACCTAGCACCAGAATATACAAATGAACTATTCAACAAACGTTTCGAGCGTGATCAATAGTGCTGCCTAACAAGTGGTTCAAACCGTTCGCTACGCTCACTGGGACGGGCTAAAGCCCGCCCCTTAACCAAACGTTAGGCATACAAAGCAAAGGAATGTGCTCGCATGGAAAATCGCGGATTCAATAGTTCAAAACCGTGTATTTCTCATGAAAAGAATCTTGGGTATTTGAAATCGCGGGCGGGCCAAACAATCCTGGTTCAACAATATCCGGCACACCGGCCATGGAATCGCGCTGGCGCTGAGGCGCTCAAAAATCGCCAAGCAGAAAAAGCACATGAAACGGCACAAACAGCATGAAAGATCAGGCACAGCACTTAAAAGCAAAAGCATTGCCAGCTACCGTGCTGTTTCCGCTTACAGCGCTCGGCTCAAGCGCGAGCCTAACAAGCGGTTCAAATCACTCGCTTCGCTCGCTGGGACGGGCTAAAGCCCGCCCCTTAACCTGAACGTTAGAAGCCACTCATGAACTACTGTGACCACAATTATCATCTATGGTTTTTTCTACCGCGCGCGGAAGAGCAGCCTATATGGAACCATAAAAAGTGGCTTTCCATTACAGAGCCCTTCAACAAAATCATTACAAGCTGCCGTGGAAACACTTCGGTCAGGTCGCAGCAACTCGAAGCAAACGGAAAAAACCAAGTTAAATTCGGCCGCATTGGGTGGAATGAGAAATCACACCAAAAATGGTGCCACAGCGACGCCGAAGACAAAATATTTATTGATACACAAATCTGGGCACCATCACTGGGCCAGTGTGAAAAAGAGGGTGTCCCTCCTGATTTCTTCATGGCAATGAATAACCGCGCCCACTCCAGTGACACTGAGCTAACATTTGGCTCCGTTATCGTAATGGCGCTCAGGGCTGAGAAATTTCATAAAGAACAACCAATTACGAGCACAGTTTGCAATGTAACCAATCCAGTTCTTTGGGGATATTGTCAGAGACCCTGGGGTACAAAGCTAAACAACTCTGGTGCCTACACAAATTCTATCCAACATATGGCAGTTACTGGACTGCTAAAAACAGGCAACTGGCAGGGTAAAGCGCTAGATAGCAACTGCCTCATGGATGACTGGGAGGAGGTATTCTGCGGTGGCATCTAACAACTGGTTCAAATCGCTCGCTTCGCTCACTGGGACGGGCTAAAGCCCCCCCCTTAACCAAACGTTAGAAGCCATGAATAAGAAATTTGAGCCTGGCAATGCAATGGATGGCGGAGCAGAAACAGAGCTTCATGCCATTGCTTGGGCGGGTAACCTTCGCAAAGCCCGCCGCCTAGTTAGAAAAGGAGCAGACGTAAACCATATTGATGCTGCAGGTGAAACTCCATTGCATGGTGCAGCTGCTTGGGGGCATTCAAGTACCGTTCTTTTCTTGCTATCAGTTGGTGCCCGTCACGATATAAAAGCAAAGAATACAAACAACATGACACCGCTCCACTGGGCTGCAAGGTCAGACCTCAAGTCTGTAAAATTACTGCTCAAGGCAGGCGCAGAAAAAGAAGCAAAGGATGCTCAGGGCAATACCGCATACGACATAGCAAAAAAGCACGAAAGGCCCGAAATTGCTGCGTTCCTGGCTTCTAACTAGTGGTTCAAATCGTTCGCTGCGCTCACTGGGACGGGCTAAAGCCCGCCCCTTAACCAAACGTTAGGTATAGGGCAGTTCAGATTCATGCGACAAGATCTAAGAGAGAAAATTGTCAGCGTATGTGCGAAAAAAATACTGTCCAAAGGTGAGTCGGTTGGAGTTTCTTTTTACGCGTTCTTCGCAAACAAAAATGATGATCCAGAGCTTCTTATGGAGGCTGCAACATGGTGGATAAAAACCCACAAACTGGATCACTTCGAGAAAGCTACAAAAATAAAGCTAATGGTTGAATCTGAACTCTGATGCATTCAGCTAGAACAAGACCATCACGCTGGCGCTGAGGCGCTCCAAAGGCCAAGAGGCAAAGCGAAGGAACCACATGAGGCAGCACTTAAAATCAAAAACAATGTTGGCTATCGTGCTGCTTCCGTTTACAGCGTTCGGCTCAAGCGCGAGCCTAACAAGCGGTTCAAGTCGTTCGCTTCGCTCACTCGGGACGGGCTAAAGCCCGCCCCTTAACCTGAACGTTATGCAACCTAGAAAGAAATACTAACGTGGAAAATTTCAATAAAGAGTGGATTCTGTTCGGCCCGCAAACTGGATACTCTGTAAGCGAAGACGCAGTAGAGGGCCTTTATTTAATTTATTGTGGTGAGCCGAACTCTGTAAAAATAGGAATTTCCAAGACACCTCTGAATCGCTTGTCGAATTTACGTACAGGCTCTCCAAGCAAATTGCATTTAATTTTCTATTCAAAGCTTTTAGGGAAAGCAGCGGAAGAAACTCTGCATCAGAGCCTAGTACAGCATAGGCGAACTGGAGAGTGGTTTGATTGGAATGGAGAGGTTCAAGGATTTCTTCTTGGAGTTATATTTGCAGTATCAGGCGTCATTCAGGTGTCCTGGCCCTTCGCAGCAGATGCAGATCACTCGATGTTTATCAAAGGCGTCGATTGGGCACATGGTTTTCTAGACCCCAACAATGAGTGGACGTTAGAGGCCATGACTGGAATGGGGGGTGAAAGAGCATTTGAGCTTTTTCAGAGTTGGTGTGACGTGGCAACAGCTAGAAATCGCGAAAAAGACGAAGTAATCCAAGCATAACAATTGGTTCAAATCGCTCGCTCCGCTCGCTGGGACGGGCTAAAGCCCGCCCCTTAACCAAACGTTAGGCAAACCAGCATGGCCCAAAATCCGTTCTACGTTTATGCACTTAAAGACCCAACAGAAAAGCCATCTAAGCCTTTCTATATTGGTAAAGGGACGGGTAATCGAGCTTGGGAACATCATACAAAAATTGACGATTCAGAAAAAAGCTCGGTAATTCAAAAGATAAAAGCGTCGGGACATGAGGTAATACACACAACAATTGCTGATAACTTAACGGAGCAGCAAGCTTTAAAAATTGAAGCCGAGTTAATTTCAGCGTTCGGAATTCGTTCTCAGGGTGGATTATTAACAAATAAAGTTCGTCCTAACACAGAGAACATTAGCCAAAAAATAAAAGCAAACATCCCTGACGGGTGTTATGAAAAAGCTCAAATGGCGCTTGAGCTTATGAAGTCCGCCGTAATGGAGCTAGCCAAGGCAAACCCGCACGGCATTTCAAACTCGGATGCCGCAAAATATCTTGGCCTACAGTCAGACTATGGTGGTGGCTCAAAAGACTATCTGAGCTACAGCATTATTGGTTTGCTAATGAAGGAAGGTCGCTTAACACGAACAGCCAACCGAAAGCATATTGCAACAGGTGAATAGTTCGCCTAACAATGCGCTCAAATCGTTCGCTTCGCTCACTGGGACTGGCTAAAGCCAGCCCCTTAGCTTAAACGTTAGACGCCACCAAACCAACACCCATGGATATCTGAACATTTTAAAATCAATTGCATCTACCCGCCTTCTTCTTGTCGCCTCAACGGCCACGCATATACGTACAGAGCTTGAAGCTCCAGATCAACTTTGCACTCTGCTGGATGCGAAAATTTCATCTTCTTGGCCATCTGGCGAATATGACAGAGATGCCATGGAGTTCTTTCTGGCTCGACTAGAGGAAGGTGGTGAAAGCGCTGAGGGCTGGTATGGCTGGTACGCCCTGGGTTCAGAGACACCCGAGGGTTCTCGGACCCTTATTGGGGCTGCGGGATACCATGGTCCGCCAGACAGTACAGGCACTGTTGAGATTGGCTACTCCGTTCTTCCAGAGTGGCAAAATCGTGGATATGCGAGTGAAATGGTCAGATTGTTGGTGACTCATGCACTGTCATTCGAGGAGGTTAGCTTGCTTGTTGCACACACGCGAATCGAAAATCCAGCATCGATAGGGGTTCTATCTCGCTGTGGTTTTTTGCCCGCAGGCGCAGGCCTGGAGCCCGACTCCATGCGCTTCGAGCATCACCGCGTCGGCGGCACCTAACTAGTGGTTCAGACCGCACACTTCGCTCACTGGGACGGGCTAAAGCCCGCCCCTTAATTTGAAAACTATATGCTCATCCAATAAGGCGCAGTCAAAATGACCCATTCAAAAACAAACTGCCTTTGTGGCGCTGTAAAAATTACCGCAGAAGAAGTTAATCCTAAATTTACAGTATGCCATTGCCAATCATGCAGAACCTGGGGTGGCGCCCCATTTTTTGCAGTTAAGTGCGGCACTAAAGTACAAATTGAAGGAAGTGATAAAGTTAAAACGTATGAGTCATCTGCGTGGGCATCTCGCGGATTTTGTATAGAGTGCGGAACTCATTTATTTTTTAAATTTAAAGAAAGCGGCGAATACAACATGCCAGCCGGTATGTTTCCAAACTTGAACGACCTGGAAATGGACATGCAGTACTTTAGTGATATGCGGCCAAGTTACTATTGCTTTTCAAACAAAACAAAAGAAATGACAACAGCCGAAATAATGGCTCATTTCGCAGAAAAAATGTGAGTTCACATATAACAAGGCACTCAAATCAGTCGCTGCGTTCGCTCGACCGGGCTAGAATCTCGCCCTGTTACTAAGCATATGCATCATAAAGTCTCTCAACGATATGGAGATGGTCATGACAGTATCTGTGCAGTTCGTTGCTCCGATGGTCGCGTTGATTGCATGGACACTGGTGATGTGGCTGTGGATGTACGCCACGCGACTTCCGGCTATGCGTGCCGCAAGAATGAAGCCTGACTCGAATGCTCCGCGAGGAGAGCAAATGTCTTTGCTGCCAGCGCAGGTACGCTGGAAGGCGGATAACTACAACCACTTGTTAGAACAGCCAACCCTCTTCTATGCGCTTGCCGCCTCGCTTGCTTTATTGGGTGTTGAATCTCAGGCTGGTCTGCTGTTCGCGTGGGTGTACGTCGTATTGCGCATCGTGCACAGTTTTGTGCAGGCGCTCGTAAACAAAATCGAGATCAGGTTTTTGTTATTTGCTTTATCGAACATCCCTCTATTTGCATTAACTTACCTTGCAGCTGTCGCCCTTTGGGATATTCACGGTATTGGCTAACGTGCAGCGGACGTAGGCCCACTATCTTAGTGAACCCCACGGCAGACTCCGCATAACGAACAGTTCAAGGGTCAAACTCGTGTGTGGACACGCGGCAACGCATTTTCAGCCTGTGGCTCGCGTCCTAATACGGCTCTAGCATCAGCATCAGCGCCAGAGCCTTCAGCCGTGTGAGGTGCAAGATGGTGCAGTCAGAAAGCGAGCTATCACGGGTTATTGAGATGGCTTGGGAAGATCGGACGCCCTTCGAAGCCATTCAAGCGCAGTTTGGCCTGAATGAGGGCGAGGTTATTACTGTGATGCGGCGCAGCCTCAAGCCGAGCAGCTTTAAGCTATGGCGCGAGCGCGTGAGCGGTCGGCAGACCAAGCATTTGCAGCTACGTGATCCGCAGGTTGGCCGGGCGTATTGCCCCACGCAATATAAACAACGCTAGATAGTGCTCCGCCTGGTGCATTGAGGCTTATTGAAAGCCACACAAGCTCCCTGCTGGCACCGCATATAGAGCGTGCCGCCGATATCCAGGGCGTTGACCGACGCAACAGCATGAAACGCCTACAACCATAAAAAAGGGCCACAGCTGTGGCCCTTTTACGTTACCGCGCAGTCCGATCAGGCATGCACCTGAGAGGGGTCACGACGGCTGTCAGGACCGCTCTGTAGCGCGGCACCGGTGGTTTCATCCATCGCTTCTTGCAGAGCCTTCTTGCGCTTTTCTTCGGCGCGGTGAGCGAAGAACCATACCAGGAAGGTCGCAAAAGACACCGACAACAGGATCAAGCTGGCGACCGCGTTGATTTCCGGCTTCACGCCCAGACGTACGGCGGAGAAGACCTCCATCGGCAAGGTGGTCGAACCAGGCCCGGAGACGAAGCTAGCGAGCACCAGATCGTCCAGCGACAAGGCGAAGGACATCATCGCGCCTGCAGCTAGAGACGGAGCGATCATCGGGATGGTGATCAAGAAGAACACCTTCCAGGGTTTCGCGCCCAGGTCCATGGCCGCTTCTTCGATGGACAGGTCCAACTCGCGCAAGCGTGACGACACCACCACGGCCACATAGGCCGAACAGAAGGTGGTGTGGGCAATCCAGATAGTCATGATGCCGCGCTCAGCCGGCCAGCCGATCAACTGGGCCATCGCCACAAACAACAACAGCAGCGACAGACCGGTGATCACCTCGGGCATAACCAACGGTGCGGTGACCAGGCCACCGAACAGCGTGCGACCCTTGAAGCGGGTGACGCGGGTCAGCACGAAGGCGGCCATGGTGCCGAGCGCTACGGCGGCAATCGCGGTGTAGCAGGCGATTTCCAGCGAGCGCATCACCGAGTTCATCAGCTGGGTGTTATCAAGCAGGCCGACGTACCACTTCACCGACCAGCCACCCCAAACCGTCACCAACCGCGAGCCGTTGAACGAGTAGATCACCAGAATCAGCATCGGCAGGTAGATGAATGCAAAACCGGCCCACAACATAAAGTTGGAGAAACTGAAACGCTTCATGGCCGGCCCTCCATTTCTTTAGCTTGATGACGGTTAAACAGAATGATCGGAATGATCAGAATCGCCAGCATGACCACCGCCAGGGCGGATGCTACCGGCCAATCGCGGTTGTTGAAGAACTCCTGCCACAGCACCTTGCCGATCATCAGGGTTTCCGGGCCACCAAGCAGTTCAGGAATCACGAACTCGCCGACCACCGGGATAAACACCAGCATGCAGCCGGTGATGATGCCGCCCTTAGCCAGCGGCACGGTGATGCGCCAGAAGCTGTTGTAAGTGCTCGAACCCAAGTCTGCAGCGGCTTCCAGCAAGCTCTGGTCATGCTTGACCAGGTTAGCGAAAAGCGGCAGTACCATAAACGGCAGGTACGAGTAAACAATACCGATGTACACTGCCAGGTTGGTGTTGAGGATCTGCAACGGATCGCTGATCACCCCCAGCCACATCAGGAAGCTATTAAGCAGACCGTTGTTGCTGAGGATACCCATCCAGGCATATACGCGGATCAGAATCGCCGTCCAAGTCGGCATCATGATCAGCAGCAACAGCACCATCTGCTTGGCCTTGTCGGCCCGTGCAATGGCATAGGCCATGGGAAAGCCAATCAGCAGGCACAACAGCGTGCTGATTGCGGCTATTTTCAGTGACCCCAAGTAAGCCGCGAGGTAGAGCGCATCCTCACTGAGGAAGATGTAATTACTCAGGTTAACGATCAAGGTGAAGGTGTTGTCCACCCAGCTGAACACCTCGGTGTAGGGCGGGATGGCGACATCGGCTTCGGCAAAGCTGATCTTCATGACGATGATGAAGGGCAACAGGAAGAACAGGAACAGCCAAAGGAAGGGCACCCCAATTACCAGGTGCCGGCCCTTGGGCATGCGGCGGCTAATGCTTCGGCTGATATTCATGAGCGTAAGGTCACCCCGCTGTCGTCCTCCCACCAGACGTAGACTTCGTCGTCCCAGGTAGGTCGTGCGCCGCGCCGTTCGGCGTTGGCTACAAATGACTGGACGATCTTGCCGCTCGGCAGTTGCACGTAGAACACCGAGTGACCGCCCAGGTAGGCAATGTCGTGCACGATGCCGCGCGACCAGTTGTACTGGCAGCTGGGCTGCTCGGTGGTAAACAGCATTTTTTCCGGGCGAATGGCGTAGGTGATGCTCTTGTCCTGCACCGAGGTGTTAACCCCGTGGCCGACATAGATGTTGTTTTCAAGGTCGGGGCTGTCGATCAAGGCATGGCCTTCCATGTCCTCGACCACCTGGCCGTCGAACAGGTTGACGTTGCCGATGAACTCGCAGACCAGGCGGCTGGTCGGCGTTTCATAGATATCCACCGGGCTGCCGATCTGGGCGATCCAGCCCAGGTGCATGATGGCAATGCGCTGGGCCATGGTCATGGCCTCTTCCTGATCGTGGGTCACCATGACGCAGGTCACCCCGACGCGCTCGATGATCTCGACAAGCTCAAGCTGCATTTGCGAACGCAGCTTCTTGTCCAGAGCACCCATAGGCTCGTCGAGTAGCAGTAACTTGGGGCGCTTGGCCAAGGAGCGGGCAAGGGCCACACGCTGACGCTGACCGCCGGAAAGCTGGTGCGGTTTGCGCCTGGCGTACTGGGTCATGTGCACCAGCTTGAGCATTTCTTCGACGCGGGCGCTGATTTCCGCTTTGGGCATCTTGTCCTGCTTGAGGCCGAAAGCAATGTTCTCGGCCACGCTCATGTGTGGAAACAGCGCATAGGACTGGAACATCATATTGATCGGCCGCTCGTACGGCGGCAGATCGGTAATGTCTTCCCCATCAAGGAAGATGCGTCCTTCGGTGGGCCGCTCAAAACCGGCGAGCATGCGCAGCAGTGTCGACTTGCCTGAGCCGGACCCCCCCAACAGGGCAAAAATCTCCCCTTTGTTGATGGTCAGTGACACATCATCAACGGCCAGGGTTTCATCAAATTTCTTTGACACACGCTCGATCTTGACCAACACCTCTTTCGGTTGTTGATCGCCTTCTAGGACTTTCTTATAGGCACTGGAAGCAACTGCCATTCCCAACACTCCCACAACGGTAGCGCCCAGCCACATTGGCTGGGCTTTTTATAATTATTGGCCGGACTTAATCTTGGTCCAGCTACGCGTCATCAATCGCTGTACTTTCACTGGCAGTTCCGCCGAGATATACAGCTTGTCGAGTACATCCTGCGGTGGGTACACCGACTCGTCATTGCGTACATCTTGATCCATCAGTGCGCCCGCTTTGGTATTGGGGTTGGCGTAGCCGACGTAATCACTGACCACCGCAATCGCGGCGGGGTCGAGCAAATAATTGATAAAGGCATGCGCCTCTTTCGGATTACCGGCATCGGCCGGAATGGCCATCATGTCGAACCACAGGTTGGCGCCTTCTTTCGGGATGCTGTAGGCAATCTCGATGCCTTTACCCGCCTCTTCGGCGCGATCAGCGGCCTGCAGAATGTCACCCGAGAAACCAACCGCTACGCAGATGTTGCCGTTAGCCAGATCACCGATGTATTTGGAGCTGTGGAAATAGCGCACGTAAGGCCGTACAGCCAGCAGCTTGGCTTCCGCCTTGGCGATGGCTTGTGCGTCATGGCTATTGGGGTCGAGTCCCATGTAGTTGAGCATGCTGGGGAGCATCTCGTCGGCCGAGTCGAGGAAACTGACGCCACACTCAGCGAGCTTCTTCATGTTCTCAGGCTCGTAGACCATGGCCCAGGAATCGATCTTGTCGACGCCCAGCACTTCTTTGATCTTGGCTACGTTGTAGCCGATACCGTTGGTACCCCACAGATAGGGCACCGAGTACTGATTATCAGGGTCATTGACTTGCAGCTGCTTGAGCAGCAACGGGTCGAGGTTGTCCCAGTTCGGCAGCTGGTTACGGTCGAGCTTCTGGAATGCGCCCGCCTTAATCTGCTTGCCGAGGAAATGGTTGGACGGCACCACGATGTCGTAGCCGGAACGGCCCGCCAGCAGTTTGCCTTCTAGGGTTTCGTTGCTATCAAAGACGTCATACAGGGCTTTGATACCCGTAGCGCTCTGGAAGTCCGCTAAGGTGGTTTCACCAATGTAATCAGACCAGTTGTAGACCTTGACCACAGGCTCGGCGGCTTGCACGGCGGATACGCTGACGGCAGCGGCCAGCAGGCCTGTCAGAAGAGGAGTACGACGCATAGTGATGTCCTTTTTTATAGGCGAGTGCGGTGGGCAAACCCACCGCATACCGTTTAGGGCTATGGCATTACTGGCCTGATTTGATCGTGGTCCAGCTGCGGGTCATGGTGCGCTGTACCTTGGCCGGCAGATCCGGGAAGGTGTAGATCTTGGCCATGGTTGCAGCGTCAGGGTAGACACCCGGATCGTTACGCAACACGTCATCCACCAGCGGCGTGGCGGCGGCGTTGCCATTCGGGAACTGGACGAAGTTGGTGATGCTGGCCATCACCTCGGGCTGCATCAGGTAGTTGAGGAACACGTGAGCGGCTTCGACGTTTTTCGCATCAGCCGGGATGGCCAGCATGTCGAAAAAACTACCCGCGCCTTCTTTAGGGATTTTGTAGGAAATGTTTACGCTGTTTTTAGCGTCCTCGGCACGGGCCTTGGACTGATACAGGTCACCCGAATAGCCGATGGCGACGCAGATATTGCCGTTGGCCAGGTCGCCAATGTACTTGGAGCTGTGGAAGTAGCGCACGTGAGGGCGGATGGTGAGAAACAGCGCTTCAGCTTGCTTCAACTCGTCTTTGTCGGTGCTGTCCGGCTTGAAGCCCAGGTAGTTGAGAGCTGCCGGGAGAATTTCGGTCGGAGAGTCAAGAAAGGTCACGCCACAGCCTTTGAGCTTGGCAATGTTTTCCGGCTTGAACACCAGGTCCCAAGAGTTAACCGGGGCGTTCTCGCCCAAGGCGGCTTTGACCTTGTCGACGTTGTAACCGATGCCGATGGTGCCCCACATGTAGGGAATCGAATACTGGTTACCCGGATCACTCGGGTCCAAAGCCTTGAGCAGGTTTTTATCGAGGTTTTTCCAATTCGGCAGTTTCGACATATCCAGCTTCTGGTACACGCCGGCCTTGATCTGCTTTGCCAGGAATGGGTTGGATGGCACCACGATGTCGTAGCCCGAGCTACCGGCCAGCAGCTTAGCTTCCAGGGTTTCGTTGCTGTCAAAGACGTCGTAGACGACCTTGATGCCGGTTTCTTTCTGGAAGTTGTCGATGGTGTCTTCTGCGATGTAGTCGGACCAGTTGTAAACGTGTAGGACTTTTTCATCCGCGTGTGCGGCACTCACCACAGCCCCAGCAAGGGACAACGCGAGAAGGGTTTTGCCGAATATTTTCATGCGTACAGCTCCTGTTGTTGTAGTCGTTTCCGGAAGATGCGCAGCCCTCTGCAGCACCTTCCGGTGAGCCTGACCTACGCAGTGGCGCAGTCTGGCAAGGTCACCTTCTGTTGACAACATTCAGGCATAAACACCTGAAAACAAAGGTTATTAACCTTTACGCCAATACCTCTGCAGCAGTCAGGTCGAGGCATTTACGGGCCTTATCCAGCAACTCATCAATCTCTGCATGGCTGATCACCAGCGGCGGCGAAATAATCAGGGTGTCGCCTACGGCGCGCATGATCAGACCATTAGTAAAGCAGTGCCCGCGGCAGATCATGCCTACGCCCACATCCCCCGCGAAACGCTTACGGCTGGCTTTGTCCTGCACCAACTCAATGGCGCCCAACATGCCAACGCCACGCACTTCACCCACCAGTGGGTGATCGGCCAGCTCACGTAAGCGCTTTTGCAAATACGGTGCCGTTTCTGCCTTGACCCGCTCCACAATCTTTTCTTCACGCAGAATGCGTAGATTCTCCAGGGCCACCGCGGCGGCCACTGGATGCCCGGAATAAGTAAAGCCGTGGTTGAAGTCGCCACCCTGATTGAGCACCTCGACGATATCGTCGCGTACGATCAGCCCACCCATGGGGATGTAGCCGCTGGTCAGGCCTTTGGCGATGGTCATCATGTGCGGGGTGTTGCCGTAATAATCGCTGCCGAACCATTCACCGGTACGGCCAAAACCGCAGATCACTTCGTCAGCGACAAACAAAATGTCGTACTTGGCGAGGATTTCACGGATGCGCGGCCAGTAACTGTCTGGCGGGATGATCACGCCGCCTGCGCCCTGGATCGGCTCGGCAATAAAAGCGGCGACATTGTCTTCGCCCACTTCGAGGATCTTCTGCTCCAACTGATCGGCCGCCCAGACACCAAATTCGTCCGGGCTCATGTCGCCGCCCTCACCGAACCAGTACGGCTGCGGGATGTGCACAATGCCCGGAATCGGCAAGTCACCCTGCTCGTGCATGTACTTCATGCCACCCAGGCTGGCGCCGGCCACAGTGGAACCGTGGTAGCCGTTGATACGGCTGATGATCACTTTCTTGTTTGGCTGGCCTTTGATCGCCCAGTAATGGCGCACCATGCGCAACATGGTGTCGTTGCCTTCCGAGCCTGAGCCGGTGAAGAACACATGGTTCAAGCCTGGCGGGGTCAGCTCGGCAATCGCCTTGGCCAACTCCAGCGCGGGCGGCGTGGCCGTCTGAAAAAACATGTTGTAGTAGGGCAACTCTTGCATCTGTTTCGCGGCGGCGTCTGCCAGTTCCTTGCGCCCATACCCAATCGCCACACACCAGAGCCCGGCCATGGCATCGAGGATCTTGTTGCCCTCGCTGTCCCACAGGTACACACCATCGGCCTTAGTGATGATGCGCGGCCCGTTTTGCGCCAGTTGTTTGAAATCACTGAACGGCGCGAGGTGGTGTTCACGGCTCATGGCCTGCCACTCGCGGGTTTTCGGGTTGATCACTTGGCTGTTCATACAACACCTTGTTCGCCTGACCTGCGCCTGCAGACCAGATAAATGCTTGATGCTGACGGGCGCAGGGATCACCTGCAGCCGCCAGCTGACGGTTACACCGAGAGCAGCAGGAACTCGCGTTCCCAGGAGCTGATCACCCGGTTGTAGTTCTCGTGCTCGGCACGCTTGACGGCCACATAGCCACGCATGAACTTCTCGCCCAGGTACTCCTTGGCGTCCTCGCAGGCTTCCATACGCTCTAGCGCGCTCTCGATGGTCACGGGCAGGCGCAGGTTGCGGCGCTCATAACCGCGGCCGGTAACCGGCGCGCTGGCAGGAACCTGGCCGACCATGCCCATGTAGCCGCACAGCAGGCTGGCCGCCAGTACCAGGTACGGGTTGGCATCGGCACCGGCCAGACGGTTTTCCACGCGGCGGTTCTGCGGCGTGGCCTCGGGTACGCGCAGGCCCACGGTACGATTCTCCTCGCCCCACTCGACATTCACCGGGGCCGAGGTATCCGGCAGGAAGCGGCGAAACGAATTGACGTTGGGCGCAAACAGCGGCAACAGCTCAGGGATGTATTTCTGCATACCGCCGATGTGATGCATGAACAATTCGCTCATGCTGCCATCCTCATTGGAGAACAGGTTCTTCCCGGTATTGATATCCACCACGCTCTGGTGAATATGCATGGCGCTACCGGGCTGATCGGTAATCGGCTTGGCCATAAAGGTGGCGGCCACATCGTGCTTGAGCGCCGCTTCACGCATGGTGCGCTTGAACACGGTGATCTGGTCGGCCAAGTGCAGGGCCTCGCCGTGACGGAAGTTGATTTCCATCTGCGCCGGGCCGTCTTCGTGGATCAGCGTGTCGAGGTCCAGCCCCTGGATTTCACACCAGTCGTAAACATCTTCAAACAGCGGATCAAATTCGTTGGCAGCATCTATAGAGAAGGACTGGCGACCAACCTCGGGACGCCCGGAGCGGCCCATGGGCGCCACCAGCGGAAAATCCGGGTCACTGTTGCGCTTGGTCAGGTAGAACTCCATCTCCGGCGCAACGATTGGCTTCCAGCCTTTGTTGGCATATAGCTTGAGGATATTTTTAAGGATGTTGCGCGGCGACAACTCAATCGGGTTGCCCTGCTTGTCGAAGGTGTCGTGGATCACCATGGCGGTTGGCTCAATGGCCCAGGGCACCAGGAACGCGGCGTTCTCGTCGGGGCGGCAGAACATGTCGATGTCCGCCTCGTCGAGCAGATCGTAATAGATGTCGTCTTCGAGGTAGTCGCCGGTAACGGTCTGCAGCAGCACACTCTCGGGGAGGCGCATGCCCTTCTCGTCGAGGAACTTGTTGGTCGGCGAAATCTTGCCGCGGGCAATGCCGGTAAGATCGCTGATCAGACATTCAACTTCGGTGATTTTGCGTTCTTTCAGCCAGCTCGAAAGCTGGTCTAGTTTGGTGCTCATAGAGACCTCAGGGTTGGTGAGAGCCGACTTATATATAGTCGGCTCAGCGTTGCCCCGCCGTCTTCCTGCAAGCCTCACCAAAGGCCTGGAAGATGGCGAGATAATTCGGGTTGGATCGTACCTGCCATTCGGGGTGCCATTGCACCCCCAATGCGAAGCTTTTGGCTCCGATGACGGAGAAGGCTTCGATCAACCCGTCAGGCGCCAGTGCTTCGACATGCAGGCCCGGCGCCAGACGCTGAACGCCCTGACCATGAATGGAATTGACTTGAATCTCGTCCGGCATGCCAATGCCGGCGAGCAGCCCGCCCGGCTGCACATGCAGCGCGTGACGCAGGCCATATTGTTGTTCTGCGCACAGGTCCGCGGGTTCACGGTGATCCATCAGCCCGTCGACCTCGTGCACTTGCTGGTGCAACGTGCCACCAAAGGCTACGTTCATTTCCTGAAAACCACGGCAAATACCCAGCACCGGGATACCGGCGGCAATTGCTGCTTTAATCAGAGGAAGGGTCGTGCTGTCACGCGCCGGATCATGGGCGGTGCCAGGCTTGCTGGCGTCACCCGCATAATGGTGCGGTTCAACATTCGATGGCGAGCCGGTAAACACCAGGCCATCCAGTTGTTGCAGCAGGTAGACTTGATCAAGCTGCTCGCCGAGCGAGGGAATGATCACTGGCATACCGCCGACCACCTGAGCGATGGCTTGCAGGTATTTATCGCCGGCGGTGTGGTAGATGTTGTGCCCGATCTGCTTGGTGCAGGCACTAACGCCGATTATCGGCTGGCGTGACATGAGACACCCGTTTTATTGCTGTTATGGGTTTCGATCGAGCTTATCCTTGTTCATTTTTTTTCACAATAGCCATGTAAAAAATTGAACACACCCGACTGAGCAGCCCAGCGGGCAAGGGTTTCAGCAGGGCCTCACTGCTCTGTAATGCCCTAAAACTGGCCGTCGAGCCCTCTTTTGGGGCAAAATGCGCCTCTCTTGACAGCATCAGGTGTTTAAGATTGACTCACACCTGTGCAATTGCATGATTGATATTTTTAACATAAAAGGTGTTGCATCATGTCTGTACCCCCGCGTGTCGTTCAGCTTAACGAAGCGAACGCGTTCCTTAAGAAACACCCAGAGGTCTTGTTCGTCGACCTTCTAATTGCAGATATGAATGGTGTGGTGCGCGGTAAGCGTATCGAGCGCGCGAGCCTGCATAAGGTTTACGAACGCGGAATCAACCTCCCGGCCTCTCTATTCGCCCTGGATATCAACGGTTCGACGGTGGAAAGCACCGGCCTGGGCCTGGATATCGGTGATGCCGATCGTATCTGTTATCCCATCCCCAACACCCTGTGCTATGAGCCTTGGCAGAAGCGCCCGACCGCGCAACTGTTAATGACCATGCACGAACTGGAAGGCCAGCCGTTTTTTGCCGACCCCCGGGAAGTGTTGCGTCAGGTGGTTGAGAAGTTCGACGAACTGGGCCTTACCATCTGTGCAGCTTTCGAGCTGGAGTTCTACCTGATTGACCAAGCTAACGTGAACGGCCGTCCGCAGCCGCCACTGTCGCCGCTATCAGGCAAACGCCCGCACTCGACTCAGGTGTACCTGATTGACGACCTCGACGAATACGCCGAGTGCCTGCAGGACATTCTTGAAGGCGCTAAAGAGCAGGGAATTCCTGCTGACGCCATCGTCAAGGAAAGCGCGCCAGCGCAGTTCGAAGTCAACCTGCACCACGTCGCCGACCCGATCAAGGCCTGCGACTACGCACTGCTGCTCAAGCGTCTGGTGAAGAACATCGCCTACGACCATGAAATGGACACCACCTTCATGGCCAAGCCCTACCCGAACCAAGCGGGTAACGGCTTGCACGTGCACATCTCGATTCTCGATAAAGATGGCAAGAACATCTTCTCGTGCGAAGACCCTGAGCAGAACGATGCGTTGCGCCATGCCATTGGCGGCGTACTGGAAACCATGCCGGCATCGATGGCCTTCCTCTGCCCGAACGTCAACTCTTACCGTCGTTTCGGTGCGCAGTACTACGTACCGAACTCGCCGAGCTGGGGCATCGACAACCGTACCGTCGCCCTGCGCGTTCCAAATGACTCGGCTGATGCCGTACGCATCGAACACCGCGTCGCGGGCGCAGACGCCAACCCGTATCTGCTGCTTTCAGCGGTATTGGCCGGCGTGCACCACGGCCTGACCAACAAGATCGAGCCGGGCGCGCCTATAGAAGGCAACTCCTACGAGCAGAACGAGCAAAGCCTGCCGAACAACTTACGTGACGCATTGCGTGAGTTGGACGACAGCGAAGTCTTGGCGCGCTATATCGACCCGAAATACATCGATATCTTCGTGGCCTGTAAGGAAAGCGAGTTAGCCGAGTTCGAAAATTCGATCTCCGACCTCGAATACAACTGGTACTTGCACACGGTTTAACGCACCACCCAACGCCGGCCTTCGAGCCGGCGTTTTTTATTCGGCATTTACACCCTGGTTGCCCGCAGTCGCACGTTTCGCGATTACGGGCAGCCATTGCCTGAATTTCTGCTGACGCGTCATTAACCAACACGGGAGAACCCCATGCCTCGCCTGTTTGCCTCACTGCTGCTTGCCCTGACGCCGCTGCTGGCCAGCGCCGAAGAGGTGATTCGCGTCTACAACTGGAACGACTACATCGCCCCACAAGTGTTGCAGGATTTCCAAGCGCAAACGGGCATCCGCGTCGACTACCACACCTACAGCACCGCCGATGAACTGGACACCTTACTCGCCAGCGGCGAGGCCATTGATGTCGCCGTTCCCTCACATGACGCGCTGCCGGCGATGATTAACAACGGCACCTTACAGCCGCTGGATTTCAGCCTGCTGCCCAATCGCAAGCACCTCGACAAACAGCTGCTCAGCACCCTGGTCGCTCTCGACCCCGCCAATCGCCATGCCGTGCCTTATCTGTGGGGCGCGGTGGGCTTGGCGATTAACACGCCGCAAGCCGAAGCCGCCTTTGGTGGTCCACTGCCCAATAGCTGGAGCCTGCTGTTCGATGCAGAGCAAAGCTCGCGCTTGGCCAGTTGTGGCATCAGCGTACTGGATGCCCCCGATGAAACCCTGACCTTGCTGCTCAATTACCAGGGTCGCAGCCTGGCGCGCAGTGCACCGAGCCGCATCGAACGCTCCAGCCGTGTACTGGATGGCCTACGGCCGAACCTGCGCTATGTCGACAGCGAGCGTTATATCGACGACCTCAACCAGGGCAAGCTGTGCGTGGCCATGGCCTGGGTCGGCGATGCGTTAGCCGCCGCCGATGCCGGTCAACCGGTGCGTTTTCTGGTGCCCGATGAGGGCTCGATTCTGTTTATCGACAACTTGGTAATTCCCAGCAGCGCCAAACGCGCCGACCTGGCGCACCGCTTTATCGATTACCTGATGCAGCCCAAGGTGGCCGCATTGATCACTGCCGAAACCCTCTACCCCAGCGGCAATGCCGATTCACGCGCGTTTCTCGACGAGGCCCTACGCAATCAGCCAGACCTCTACCCGGACCGCGACACCAAACGCCGCCTGCACCCGCTGGAAACTCTGCCGGAAAAGCACAGTGCTACCCGCGACGCCGTGTGGACACGTTTTCGTGATGGTAGTTGATTGATAGCGGTGGGAGGTCGAGCGTGGGAGGAGCTTTAGCCGCGACAAAAGCTCGCCGCTAAAGCGGGGTGCCGCCCAGCCCCTCCTACAGAACCTTTGACCTTACTTGACCAGCTGACGCCAGGCCTTCAGCGAACCCACCGCCAACAGCTGCGCCTTGCGCGCCTCTAGCACTTCAGGCTCGATGACCTGGCTTGCCAGTTCGGCCAGTTTATTCAGCTCACCGTACAAACGGTCGACCTCAGGCACCTCCAGCACCTCGCGGGCCAGGTGCAGCCAAACCAGCAAACGCTCGATACGCGGCAGCTGTTCGGCCAAGTCCTCCGGCTGCTGCAGATAACGGCGCAACTGCAAAGCCGCACCTTCCTCGGTAATCAGGGTCGGCAACCAGTTGCCCAACGGCGCAGCGCCCTGGCGATTGCCCCGGTTGTTGCGCTCCAGCGTCCAGCTGCGCGTTAACAACCAGCGCGAAGCGCTCAACGAAAAGAGCCCCCAGCGAGTGGCGTCAAGCTCGGCAGCGAACTGCGCTGGCGCACTCTTACGCGCCTGCTCATCCAGCTGCCCGGCCTGCAGGCGTGGCCGCCACTCCAACAGAAGGGCGTCCAGCAACTCACGCAGGGCGTGGCTGCTAGCCCGTGGCGCCGCCTGGCCGAGGCTGCCGAGCAGAGCGCGGAGCCCAACCAGCTGCTCCAACCACTCAACCAACAAACGCCAATGGCCATTGAAACGGTACTGCTCGGCCAAGCGCTGGCTGCTGCCGAGCAAGTGCCAGGCCAGTGACGCTACGCTGTCATCGAGGCTGCTTTCAGCGCTCACCGTAGGCGCCGGCATGCTAAGGCTGTAGCTCGCCGCATCAAACAAGCGATAACCGCGCTCGGCCTTACTGATATCGCAAGGCATTAGCGCCAGGTCAGCTGCCAGCTCGGCGGCCAGCTCCAGCAGAGCGGCAGGATCGCCCTCACGCAGTTCAAGCTCCAGCTCGCAGATTTCTTCTTCGCCTTCGCCCGCCACCACTTTGCCCAAATCCAGAGCGGCTTCGATGACCACTTTGGCCTTGCCACGGCCCCAGGCGATATCAGCCTTCTCGCGGACAAAGTCAGTAGTGAAAATCGGCACCAACTGTTTTTTGTCCAGCTCGGCCAGACTGGCGGGCCAGCATTCGCTGGAAAGCTTTTTGATGTCCAGCTTGGCCTTGGTCAACGGCCAGTCCCACTCGTTACGCTCAGACAGACCTGCAACGCTCTGGCCGCGCGTTTTCAGGGTCTGGATAAAATGCTCGCCATCACGGCGCACGCGCAGCGCGACCTTGGCAGCGGCCAGGTCGCGCGCTGGTGTGTCGAAGTACTGGTTGAGCAGCTCATGGCGGGCCCAGCCGGTCTTGTTGCGCTTCTTCAGCAGCGGATGCTCACGCAGAGCGGCCAGGGTCTCGCGGCTTACACGCAACTTGATTTCGGTTTCTTTGTTCATGATGGTGGAGTTCAACGCCTACTATGAAATTGTGTCAGTCCGATTACCTGCGCTGGCGAGCCTGCGGACTGATCCGTATACTTGCCGCCTTCTTAACGCCGGGGTTCACCCTATGCCAGTCAATCCATTTGCCAGTCTGTTTGGCCGCTCACCGATTGGGCCGATGCAAAAGCACTTTGCCAAAGCCCACGAATGCGCAGCGAACCTGGTGCCTTTTTTCGAAGCCGTGATGGTGGAAGATTGGGCCAAGGTAGAACAGGTACAACAGGAAATGGCCAACCTCGAAGGTGAGGCCGACAAGCTCAAGAAAAGTGTGCGCCTGCACCTGCCCAAGAGTCTGTTCTTGCCCGTACCGCGCTCGGATTTGCTAGAGCTGTTGAGTGTACAGGACAAAGTCGCCAATCGCGCCAAGGACATCGCCGGCCTTATGCTAGGTCGGCAAATGGCGATTCCGCAGGGCCTGCAAACACTGATGCGCGCGTTTGTGCAACGCACGGTGGATGCCAGCGCCCAGGCGTTGAAAGCCATGAACGAACTGGATGAGCTACTGGAAACCGGCTTTGGTGGCCGTGAAGCGGCACTGGTCGAATCCATGGTCATGGAATTGGAGCAAATCGAGCGCGACACCGACAAGATGCAAATCGAAGTTCGGCGCACGCTGTTCAAGCTGGAAAAGGATCTCCCGCCTGTCGATGTGATGTTTCTCTATCAGATCATCGAATGGATCGGCGACGTAGCCGATCGTGCCGAACGTGTCGGCAACCGACTGGAACAACTGCTGGCGCGCTAAGCGCCAGTGTCCTTTCTGGAATCTACGGATTAATTATTTATGTCTCTGATTGCGGACTACGGCCTCGTATTACTGCTGCTCGCCTGTCTCTTTGGCTTTTTCATGGCCTGGGGTGTGGGTGCAAATGACGTGGCCAACGCCATGGGCACATCTGTGGGCTCGCGCGCACTGACCATCAAACAGGCGATTTTGATCGCCATGGTGTTTGAATTTGCCGGGGCCTATCTGGCCGGCGGCGAAGTAACTGAGACCATCAAAGGCGGCATCGTCAATGCCGACATGGTTCCGCCTGAACTGATGGTACTGGGCATGATGTCCGCGCTGCTGGCAGCCGGTACCTGGTTGCTGGTGGCATCCACCCGCGGCTGGCCAGTGTCTACCACCCACTCCATTGTCGGCGCGGTAATTGGTTTTGCCGCCGTGGGCGTGTCCATGGACGCGGTCAACTGGGCCGGCGTGGGTCCGATTGTGGCCAGCTGGGTGGTGTCTCCCGTGCTCTCTGGCATCGTCGCCTTCGGCCTGTTCGTTAGTGTGCAGAAGCTGATCATCGACACCGACAATCCGTTCCTCAACGCCAAACGTTTTGTACCGCTGTATATGTTCGCCACCGGCTTTATGATCAGCATCATGACCCTGACCAAAGGTCTTAAGCATATTGGCCTTAACCTCTCCGGCAGCGAAGGCTTTATGCTCTCACTGGGTGTCGGCGCCGTAGTAATGCTGCTGGGTGTTGCTCTGCTGAGCCGGATCAAGGTCGACGCCGAAGCGGACAAAGACTTCCACTACGCCAGCGTGGAGAAGGTGTTTGCCGTCCTGATGATCTTCACCGCGTGCTCGATGGCCTTTGCCCATGGCTCCAACGATGTGGCCAACGCAGTCGGCCCACTGGCGGCGATTGTCGGGGTCATCCAGTCCGGCGGTGAAGCGGTCGGTGCCAAAACTGCGTTGCCTGCCTGGGTCCTGCTGCTGGGTGCCATCGGTATCGTTATCGGCCTGGCTACTTACGGCTATAAAGTGATCGCCACCATCGGCAAGCAAATCACCGAGCTGACCCCAAGCCGCGGCTTCGCTGCGGAGCTGGCCACCGCCACCACCGTGGTAGGTGCATCGGCCATCGGCCTGCCTGTATCCACCACTCACACCCTGGTGGGTGCAGTACTCGGCGTGGGCCTGGCCCGTGGTATCGGCGCATTGAACCTCGGCGTGATTGGTCGAATTTTCATGTCCTGGCTGATCACCCTGCCGGTGGGCGCAGCCCTGTCGATCATATTCTTCTACGTCCTACAGGGCATCTTCCTCTAAGCCCTTCACTGGCTCGGCGGTTTTATCTCTGCAAGTAATGGCCCTATGATGGGGCTCGCTTGCGGAGAACGCCGATGCCACTGCCTGCCTTCAAAGACCAATTCGCCGCCCTGATCGCCGCCCCATCGGTGAGCTGCACCCAGGCGCATTGGGACCAGTCCAACCGACCCGTTATTGACCTGCTTTCAAGCTGGCTCAGTGACCTCGGCTTCGCCTGTGACGTGCAGCAAGTCGCCCCCGGCAAATTCAACCTGCTGGCCAGCTATGGCAACGGCCCTGGCGGCCTGGTGCTGGCTGGGCACAGCGACACGGTGCCGTTCGACGCCGCGCTGTGGCAGACCGACCCGCTCAAACTCACCGAAGTCGACGGCCGTTGGGTGGGCCTCGGCAGTTGCGATATGAAGGGATTTTTCGCCCTGATCATCGAAGCCGTACAGCCGCTACTGACGCAGCCGTTTAAACAGCCTCTGCTAATTCTCGCCACCTGCGATGAAGAAAGCTCGATGTCCGGCGCCCGCGCCTTGGCCGAGGCAGGGCGGCCCCTTGGCCGCGCGGCGGTGATTGGTGAGCCGACGGGTTTGAAGCCGATCCGCCTGCACAAAGGCATCATGATGGAGCGTATCGACATCCTCGGGCAGAGCGGCCATTCATCCGACCCCAGCCTCGGTCACAGCGCCTTGGAGGCCATGCAGGATGTAATGCTAGAGCTGCGCGACCTACGCGCCCAATGGCAACGCGACTTCAACAACCCACAATTCAGCATGCCGCTGCCAACGCTGAATTTCGGCTGCATCCATGGCGGCGACAACCCCAACCGCATCTGCGGCCAGTGCTCGCTGGAGTTCGACCTGCGCCCGCTGCCGGGCATGCAACCAGAGGCGCTGCGCGCAGCGATTCGGCAAAAGCTGCAACCCCTGGCTGAGCAACACCAGGTCAAAATCGACTACGCACCGCTGTTCCCCAGCGTGCCGCCTTTCGAGCAAAATGCCGACGCCGAGCTGGTGCGGGTCGCCGAACGCCTGACTGGACACACGGCTACTTCAGTGGCATTTGCCACCGAAGCGCCTTATCTTCAGCAGCTTGGCTGCGAAACCCTGGTACTCGGCCCCGGTGATATCGACTGCGCTCACCAACCGGGGGAATACCTCGACATGTCACGTTTAGAGCCGACCGTGCAGCTACTGCGCAAACTGATTGGGCATTATTGCCTACACCCCGCCACTGACTTATCTGGAGGAACGAACGCGTGATGCTGCCCCTACTGCGACGATAAAACCGCTCCCGGCTGCCTCGTCCGGCGCGCCAGCGCCCCCTCATGCGTTCTTCACTCAACACAGGTTCCTCACGCAATGCACGACCACGTCAACTGGCTTCGCCACGCTTCGCCCTATATCAACGCCCACCGCGACTGCACCTTTGTGGTGATGTTGCCGGGCGAGGGCGTTGCCCACCCGAATTTCGGCAATATCGTTCACGACCTGGTGCTGCTGCACAGCCTCGGCGTACGCCTGGTGCTGGTGCACGGTTCACGCCCGCAAATCGAAGCACGCCTGGCGACAAACGGCCTGACGCCGCGTTATCACCGCGACCTGCGGATCACCGACAGCCCCGCCCTGGAGTGTGTGATCGACGCTGTCGGCCACCTGCGCATCGCCATCGAAGCACGCCTGTCGATGGACATGGCGCGCTCACCGATGCAGGGCTCACGCCTGCGCATCACCAGCGGCAACTTTGTCACCGCACGACCGATTGGCGTGGTGGATGGCGTCGACTACCACCACACCGGCGAAGTGCGGCGTATCGACCGCAAAGGCATTAATCGTCAGCTGGATGAGCGCAGCATCGTGCTGCTGTCGCCGCTGGGTTACTCGCCCACCGGAGAGATTTTCAACCTGGCCTGCGAAGACGTCGCTACCCGTGCGGCGATTGATCTGGATGCCGACAAGCTGCTGCTGTTTGGCGCCGAATGTGGCCTGCTCGATGAGAGCGGCAAACTGGTCCGTGAGCTGCGCCCACAACAGGTACCGGCGCACCTGCAACGTTTGGGCAGCAGCTACCAGGCAGAATTGCTCGATGCCGCGGCCGAGGCCTGCAAAGCCGGGGTGCGGCGCAGCCATATCGTCAGCTATACCGAGGACGGTGCGTTGCTCAGCGAGCTCTTCACCCGCACAGGTAACGGCACCTTGGTGGCACAGGAGCAATTCGAATCGCTGCGCGAAGCAACCATCGAAGATGTCGGTGGGCTGATGGAATTGATCACCCCGCTGGAAGACCAGGGCATTCTGGTACGCCGTTCACGGGAGGTGCTGGAGCGCGAGATCGAGCAATTCAGCATCGTCGAACGTGAAGGCCTGATCATTGCCTGCGCCGCGCTGTACCAGATTGCCGATTCTGATTTTGGTGAGCTAGCGTGCCTGGCCGTCAACCCCGCCTATCGCCATGGTGGCCGTGGTGACGAACTGCTTGAGCGCATTGAAGAGCGTGCCCGCGCCCAAGGACTAAAAACCCTGTTCGTGCTCACCACGCGCACCGCTCACTGGTTCCGCGAACGCGGCTTCGAACTCAGCAGCGTCGACCGCCTACCCGCGGCCCGCGCCTCGCTGTACAACTTCCAACGCAATTCGCAGGTGTTTGAAAAGACGCTTTGAGCGGATTGAACCCAGACAAAAAAGGGCGCTTATAGCGCCCTTTTTGGTAGATGGGGTGGCAGATAAAGACTGAGATAAGCATCAAACACGCGCATGCCTTCCTCGGCCATGCGCGGGGTGATTTCGCCGTGCAACTGCACAGAACGCGCGTACACCCGATCACCCAGCTCCATCGCCAAAGCGAACACATCCACATCCTCCGGCAACTGCGGCAGGGGAAAGTGACGGTCGAACAACACCTGCATGGCCTGCCCCAACTCAATGTCGTGCTGGCGATCGGCCTGAGTCACTTCAGCCAGACCGTGTTGGGCCAGAATCAGCTGGCGCGCAGCGGCATCGGCGGCGTAGATATCCAACATGCGCTGCTCGACCAGCCGCGACAGGTCGCGCCAATCGCGTAGCGAGTCATGCTCGATCGGTTCCTGCAAACAGGCGCAGAAGGCAGCGTGAATATCCGCCGTCAACGCTTCGAGCAACGCCGGCACGCTGGCGAAGAAGTGATACACCGAAGATGGCGGGATCTGCGCGCGCTCGGCCACGCTGTAGATCGACAAGCTGGCAACGCCCTGCTCGGCCAACAACTCGCGAGCGGCGGCAAGAATCCCGGCAATACGGCTCTGACTACTGGCGCGGGGTTTACGAGCAACAAGTGGGCGTGACATGGCGAGACTCGGAGCAAGAAAATAGGGCCGGATGATATTTCGCCGCCTACCCTACACCGAACCCGTAGCCCGGATGAAATCCGGGAACGGTTTTACACACAATAAATGTTCCCGGATTGCATCCGGGCTATCAGAGCGATGTAGGGTGAATGCCGCTGTTTTCATCCGCCCATGCAGCGGTGGATGGATGAAGCGTCATCCACCGCACGCAGTTGCAGACCTCGTGAATAAGCAGAAAACCTACAGAGCATTAAGGTCTGCGGAACCTGCCTGCTCTTCGTCAGTCGCGGTTAACCACGCGCGCCGCGCACGCCTTCAGCCAGCGCTGCACACAGGCTCAGCACGCCCTCCACCGCCTGCTCGTTACTGCTGGCATTGGCGATCTGGTCGATCAGCGCCGAGCCAACCACTACGCCTTCAGCCAAGCGGGCGATGGTTGCAGCGTGTTCCGGGGTGCGGATACCGAAGCCGATGCACAGCGGCAGATCAGTGTGACGACGCAAACGAGTAACAGCCTGCTCGACGTGATCCAAGGTGGCCGAGCCGGCACCGGTCACGCCGGCTACCGAGACGTAGTAAACGAAGCCAGAACTGCCGTTGAGTACCTTGGGCAAGCGCTTGTCGTCGGTGGTCGGGGTGGTCAGGCGGATAAAGTCGAGGCCGGCAGCCTGGGCCGGATCGCACAGGTCGACGTTATGCTCTGGCGGCAGGTCGACGACGATAAGGCCGTCGACACCCGATTCCTTGGCCTCGGCAATAAAGCGCGCCACGCCGTATTTGTGAATGGGGTTGAAATAGCCCATCAACACCAGCGGCGTGACCTGCTCGCCTTCACGGAACTCACGAACCATCTGCAGGGTTTTCGCCAGGTCCTGGCCACCGTCTAGGGCGCGGATGTTTGCCAGCTGGATCGCCGGGCCGTCGGCCATTGGGTCGGTGAAGGGCATGCCCAGCTCGATCACATCGGCGCCAGCTGCCGGCAGCCCCTTGAGAATGGCCAGGGAGGCGTCGTAGTTCGGATCACCAGCAGTGACAAAGGTCACCAGCGCGGCGCGGTTCTGTTGTTTCAGCTCGGCAAAGCGGCTCTGTAGGCGGCTCATGCGTGCTTCTCCTGTTGTTCCATGTGGTGCACGATGGTTTGCATGTCTTTGTCGCCACGCCCGGACAGGTTGACCACCATCAGATGATCCTTGGGCAGTTTGGGCGCGCGTTTGAACACTTCAGCCAATGCGTGGGCGGTTTCCAGGGCCGGGATAATGCCCTCCTGGCGGCAGCAAATATGGAAGGCTTCCAAGGCTTCGTGATCAGTCACTGAGGTGTACTCGACGCGGCCAACCTCATGCAACCAGGCATGCTCTGGGCCGATGCCCGGGTAATCGAGGCCGGCGGAGATCGAGTGGGCGTCGATGATCTGGCCGTCGTCGTTCTGCAGCAAGAAGGTGCGGTTACCGTGCAGCACGCCCGGCACGCCGCCATTCAGGCTGGCCGCATGCTTGCCGGTTTCGATGCCATGGCCGGCAGCTTCAACGCCAATGATCTTCACGTCCTTGTCGTCAAGGAAGGGGTGATACAGGCCGATGGCATTCGAGCCACCGCCGATGCAGGCAATCAGGCTGTCGGGCAGGCGGCCTTCCTGGGCCAGCATCTGATCGCGGGTTTCCTTGCCGATGACGGCCTGGAAGTCGCGCACCATCGCCGGGTACGGGTGTGGACCGGCCACGGTGCCGATCATGTAGAACGTGCTGTCGACGTTAGTCACCCAGTCGCGCAGGGCTTCGTTCATCGCATCCTTGAGCGTGCCGGTGCCGGCGACTACCGGAATCACGGTGGCGCCCATCAGCTTCATACGGAGCACGTTGGCATGCTGGCGATGGATATCGGTGCTGCCCATAAAGATCACGCATTCCATGCCGAAGCGCGCCGCCACGGTGGCGGTAGCCACGCCGTGCATGCCCGCGCCCGTCTCGGCAATGATGCGTTTCTTGCCCATGCGCTTGGCCAGCAACACCTGGCCGATGCAGTTGTTGATCTTGTGCGCGCCGGTGTGATTCAGCTCTTCACGCTTGAAGTAGATTTTCGCGCCGCCGCACATCTCGGTCAGCCGCTCAGCGAAATACAGCGGGCTGGGACGACCAACGAAATCACGCTGGAAGTAAGCCAGCTCCTTCTCAAACTCGGGGTCGAGCTTGGCCTTCTCGTATTCGGCGGCCAAGTCGTGGATCAGCGGCATCAGGGTTTCGGCAACGTATTGGCCACCGAACGAGCCGAACAGGCCGTTGGCATCAGGGCCAGCGCGGAAGGAAGTCATGGCGTTCTCCTTGGGAAAGTGGAGCTGTAGTGCGCGGGTATCACCCACTCCTCTACGGCAATGGGCACAGGATAAAGCTGTGGCGCGCACGACAAAAGCGATAAGATCGCCTTGATATGTTAGGAAAACTCACACATGAGCCACAATCTTCCTCCACTTAATGCGTTGCGTGCCTTTGAAGCAGCCGCGCGCCTGAGCAGCGTCAGCCTGGCAGCGGCCGAGCTGCATGTCACTCATGGGGCTGTCAGCCGGCAAATTCGCACATTGGAAGAACACCTAGGCCTGGCGCTGTTCAGCAAAGATGGTCGTGGCCTTAAACTCACAGATTCCGGCCTGCGCCTGCGCGATGCCAGCAGCGAAGCATTCGAGCGACTGCGCACGCTCTGCGCCGAGCTGCAGCAGGGCCAGGCCGACGCCCCCTTTGTGCTGGCCTGCCCGGGCAGCTTGCTGGCGCGCTGGTTTATTCCGCGCCTGGATCGGCTTAACCGCGAGTTACCGGAACTGCGCCTGCAACTGTCGGCCAGTGAAGGCGAGCTGGACCCGCGCCGCGCCGGGGTCGATGCCACCCTCTGGTTTGCCGAGCCGCCCTGGCCCGCCGACATGCAGGTATTCGAACTGGCCGCCGAACGCATCGGCCCGGTGCTGAGCCCACGTTACAGCCGCTTCACCGAGCTGCATCAAGCACCAGCCGCCCTGCTGCTGAGCGAGCCGCTGTTGCACACCAGTTCGCGCCCCCAGGCCTGGCCCAGTTGGGCCAGCAGTAATGACCTGGATGGCTCAGCCTTAAAACTTGGTCAAGGCTTCGAACATTTGTACTACCTACTGGAAGCCGCCGCTGCCGGCCTCGGTGTGGCCATCGCGCCGCAACAACTGGTAGCCGATGACCTGGCAGGCGGTCGTCTGGTTGCGCCCTGGGGCTTTGTCGAAACCTCCGCACGCTTGGCACTTTGGGTGCCGATACGCAGCCGCGATGGCCGCGCCGAACACTTGGCGCAGTGGCTGCGCAAGGAGCTGGAGCGCTAACGGCCAGCACCGACAACCAGGCAGCCCAAGTGCGACTAATCTGAACTTTAACGTTCACGGGCAGGACTCATTACATGAACCCCCCTGTTCAGTCACCTGGGAGAGCTGCAATGTCCGATCACCATACGTACAAGAAAATCGAAATCGTCGGTTCCTCGAAAAACACTATCGAGGAAGCGATCAACAACGCCCTGGCCGAAGCGGCCAAATCCATACGCCACCTGGAATGGTTTGAAGTAACGGAAACCCGCGGGCATATCGTCGACGGCAAGGTCGGCCATTACCAGGTCACCCTGAAAATCGGCTTTCGCATGAGCAACAGCTAGCTTACGCCAAGCAACCTGGCCACTGCATAGCGGCGGCCCGGTTGCACACGCCACACAACACCGCCTGCCCGACAAACATCCTCGGCCCTTGGAATCCGCTGAACCAACCCCACTATCTAACTCAGGTATTGGCGTATCAACGCGCCCATGCAACGGAAATTAATCAGGCAGGGCCGATGAACGCACTCGCACAGAGCAAATTTTCCACCCTCGATCTCGCGCCGATTCGCGACGACGGTAACGCTGCCCAGGCCCTGCATAACTCGCTGGCACTGGCGCAGCATGTCGAGCGCCTGGGCTTCGAGCGTTTCTGGGTGGCCGAGCACCACAATATGGATGGCATCGCCAGCGCGGCCACCTCGGTGTTGCTCGGTTATCTGGCAGCCGGCACATCGAGCATCCGTTTGGGCTCGGGCGGCGTGATGCTGCCCAACCACGCCCCCTTGGTGATCGCCGAGCAGTTCGGCACCCTGGCCACTCTGTATCCGGGCCGCATTGAACTGGGGCTGGGTCGTGCGCCAGGGGCGGATCAGTTCACCGCCCAAGCCCTGCGCCGCGACCGCATTGGCAGCGCCGATGACTTCCCCGCTGATGTTGAAGAGCTGCAGCGTTACCTCGGCCCACGCACGCCGGATCAACGGGTGATTGCCATGCCTGGCACCGGCACCAATGTGCCGATCTGGTTGCTCGGCTCCAGCCTGTTCAGCGCCCAGCTGGCCGGCGAAAAAGGCCTTCCTTACGCCTTCGCCTCACACTTCGCGCCGCGTTATATGCATGAGGCGATCCGCGTCTACCGCAACCACTTCAAGCCATCTACGGTGCTCGACAAGCCGTACGTGATGCTCGGCGTACCGTTGATTGCCGCCGACAGCGATGAGCACGCCGAATACCTGGCCACCTCAGCCTACCAGCGCATTCTCGCCCTGCTACGCGGCCAGAGCTTGGTGCAGAAACCACCGGTAACCAGCATGCAGGGGCTGTGGTTACCGCATGAGAAAGAAGCGGTGAGCGGCTTCCTCGGCATGGCCATGATCGGCGGCCCGGATAAAGTCCGCGCGCGCTTGGAAATGCTGCTGGAGCAAACCGGCGCCGATGAGCTGATCTTTACCTGCGACCTGTACGACTTCGCCGACCGTTTGCATGCCTTCGAGTTGGTCGCGCAAATGCGCTAACAGGCTGTTGAAAACTACCTACGTTGGCAATCCTGCGTTAAAAACGGCCTCAAAATGCTCATTTACAACAGTAAACTCCGCTTTTTCGGCCGTTTTTGCCTTGTCTTGCCGGCCTCGCCTACGTTTTCAACTGCCTGTTAGGACTTATTTTCGAACTTGTGCCGCCCGACCCGGCTCTCAACCCTATCACCCACATGCAGGAGACGCCCGATGAAGAAGACAGCATCAGCCCACTGGCAAGGTGGCATCAAGGATGGCAAAGGTACGATTTCGACCGAAAGCGGCGCACTGAATAAGGTGCCCTATGGTTTTAACACCCGCTTTGAGGATCAACCGGGCAGCAACCCGGAAGAGCTGCTCGGTGCAGCCCACGCGGGCTGTTTCTCCATGGCACTGTCCAAGGAGCTCGGCGACGCCGGGATGACCGCTGAAAGCATCGAAACCCGCGCCGAAGTGACCCTCGACAAACAGGACGGTGGCTTTGCCATCACCGCCGTGCACCTGTCCTTGCGGGCGAAAATCCCCGGCGCGGACCGCACTGCTTTTGAAAAAGCCGTGGAAACGGCCAAGACTGGTTGCCCGGTCTCCAAGGTATTGAACGCCGAAATCACCCTGGAAGCCGTGCTGGATAACTGATTCGCGTCGCGCTTTAGGTGCGCGCGATTAGAAGGTGCCGCAACGTAGCACCTTGCCGCGCGCCAGCACATTGCGCTGGGCATCGTAGAGCCAGGCCTGGGCTTTCATTTGCAAAGGCCTGGCCTCCAACTGATAGCGTTGACCGGCCACAAAGCTGTCATAACGCAGACGAATCTCGCAGGTCACCTGCCGAGGTTCGTCTGCGCCATCCAGGCCACCGCCATTGGTCACCTCAAACTGAAAGCGCGCTTGTAACTCATGAGCCCCCACGGGCACCTGGAAGTAGCGGCCATCATTCAAGCGCTGACCATCGAGCCGGTCTGCCATCAACAAACTGCCGGCATTACTGCGCAGCTGAACCCAGGCCTGACTCGGATCAGGTGAGGGTACGGGTGAGGCGCAAGCACTGAGCACCAGCACAGCGCCAAACAAAGCCAAATACCGCATAAAACACCTCCACAAATTGCCACAACCCATAGCCTACGCCGATCTCGCGCTGGAGACAGCCGAGCCGATGCGCTAGCGTGGCTGCCTGACCAATCACGGGTAACCCTCATGCCTGACGCCCTACGCTGGCTTGCGCTGACCGCCACGGTGCTACTGAGCGGGTGCAGCACCCTCGATTATTACAGCCACCTGGCCAAGGGACAGTTGCAGCTGCTGCAGGCACGCGAACCGATTGCCGGGCTGTTAGAAAATCCGGCTACCGACCCCAGCCTCAAACAGCGCCTGGCCCTGGCTCAGCAGGCGCGGACTTTTGCCAGCGCTCAGTTGAGCCTGCCAAACAACGATAGCTATCGTCTGTACGCAGATATTCAGCGGCCTTTCGTGGTGTGGAATGTGTTTGCCACCCCAGAGTTCTCTCTGTCGCCCGAGCTGCACTGCTTCCCTATCGCCGGTTGTGTGGCCTATCGCGGCTTTTACAGCCAAGCTCGGGCGCGCGGTGCCGCCGCGCTGCTCAAGCAACAGGGCCTGGACACCTATCAAGCCGGTATTGAGGCGTACTCGACCCTCGGCTGGTTCGATGACCCGCTCCTCAACACCATGTTGCGCTGGAGTGATGAGCGCCTGGTGGCGGTGATTTTTCACGAACTGGCGCACCAACAGCTGTATGTCGCGGACGACACCGCCTTCAACGAATCCTTCGCCAGTTTTGTTGAACACGAAGGCCTGCGCCAGTGGCGCACCAAACAGGGCCTCCCACCCAGCGACCCGCAGGGCGAACAGCAGCGCGAGCAGTTTATTGCACTGGTACTGAGCAGCCGAACACGACTGCAGCAGCTGTATGCCAGTGAACTGCCGCCTGCGCAGATGCGCAGCGAAAAACAGGTGGAGTTCACCCGCCTGCGCGCCGAATACCATGCGCTAAGCAAGCGCGAGTGGGGCGGTAACGGGCGTTACGATGACTGGATCAATGCGCCGATCAACAACGCCAAGCTGCTGCCATTTGGCCTCTATGATCGATGGGTGCCGGCCTTTGCTGCATTGTTCGAGCAGACCGGGCGTAACTGGCCACACTTTTATCAGCGCGTCGCGGCGTTAGGAAAACGCCCCGCCGCCGAGCGACAGCAGATCCTGGCGTCGTTATCGCCAGGTACTTAGAACTTAGGTAGCTAAAACGCACTCCAACGACTGTCATTTCTGTTCACGCAAAAGGACCTATGCCATGAACAAATTCGCCCTTGCCGTACTGCTTGGCCTGCTCAGCAGCAGCGTATTAGCCGCGCCAAAGCCCTGCGAAGAGCTGCGCGCCGAGATCGAAGTGAAAATCCAGGCCGCAGGCGTTGCCAGCTATACCCTGGAAATCGTGCCCAATGAAGACGCTCAAGACCCCAACATGGTGGTCGGCAGCTGCGACGGCGGCACCAAGAAGATCATCTACCAGAAAAATGGCTAACCGTAGGTCATAGGCTGGGTTAAGCGCAGCGATATCCATGCAGCCTATGCGATGGGTTGCGCCGCAACGCGTCTAACCGCGCGGCCCGACCCATCCTACGCTTCACCCCACAAACGCCTGGTGCAGCTCGGCCAGGCTGTGGAAGTGATAGGTCGGCGCCTGCGCCTGCAATTCAGCAAAGCTGCCAAACCCATAGCCCACCGCAGCGGCATCCAGACCGTTACTGCGCGCACCGATTAGGTCGTGTTCGCGGTCACCAATCATCAGCGTTGCTTCGCGCGGCAATTGCTCTTGCTCCAACAGATGGGCGATCAGCTCGACCTTATTGGTGCGTGTGCCATCCAGTTCGCTGCCGTAAATCACTTTAAAGTGCTGAGCGAAACCAAAGTGGCGGGCTATCTGCTCGGCAAACACCGTCGGTTTACTGGTGGCGATATACAGGGTGCGTTGCTGCTCGCCCAACAACTTCAGCAACTCAGGTACGCCCTCGAACAGCTGGTTCTCATACAGCCCGACCTCTCTGAAGCGCTCACGGTAATGATTCACCGCCTGCCAGGCGGTGGCTTCATCGAAGCCATAGCTGTGCATAAAGCATTGCAGCAACGGCGGGCCAATAAAGTGCTCCAGCGCTGGTAGGTCGGGCTCATCAATACCCAGTTTGGCCAGCGCATGCTGCACCGAACGAGTGATGCCCTCACGCGGGTCGGTGAGGGTGCCATCGAGGTCGAACAGAACATTCGAGTAGTCCAACATCAGCTGGCATAGCCTTCCATCAGGTGCTGGTCTTTGAGCCGCACGTAGTTATCGGCGCTGTAGCGGAAGTAGCTGCGCTCTTTGTCGCTCAGCTCGCGGGCTTTTTTCGCCGGGCTGCCGAGGTAGAGAAAGCCGCTCTCTAGGTGACTGCCGGGCGGTACCAAACTCCCGGCTCCGAGCATCACCTCTTCATCAATCACCGCACCGTCCATGACGATGCTGCCCATGCCGATCAGCACCCGATTGCCGATGTTGCAGCCATGCAGGGTGACGTTATGGGCGATGGTGACATCGTCGCCGATATTCAGCGGGTAACCACGCGGGTTGAACGGCCCGGCGTGGGTAATGTGCAACACGCTGCCGTCCTGGATGCTGGTTCGCTCGCCGATGCGGATGCTGTGCATGTCACCGCGAATCACCACCAACGGCCAGACCGAACTGTCCGCGCCGATTTCCACATCGCCCAGAACCACCGCCGAGGCATCAACAAACGCCCGTGAACCGAGCAATGGAGTGAATTGTTGGTAGGTACGAATAGCCACGATAGAAACCTCTTAAGCTGCGTCAGGCCTTGATTGTAATTAAGATGGCACCCATGTTCAGGGTATGCGCGCTGTTTTAACAACGGCCGGTACCCACTCAAGCCTGCCCCTGGGAGTTTTCGCATCCACCTGGGGTCACAGCTACACACCCATTTCGTTACAGGTGACCCGACGTGACTGCCAACAACCCACTGCTGCAAGCCTTCGACCTCCCGCCCTACTCCGCCATTCGCCCCGAGCATGTCGAGCCGGCGGTGGACAGCATTCTGGCCGATAGCCGCGCTGCCATGGCGCGTCTGCTTGAACAACAGTCTGGCACACCCTGCTGGGATGGCCTGGTGTTGGCGCTCGATGAGTTGGGTGCGCGCCTGGGCCAGGCCTGGAGCCCGGTGAGCCACCTGAACGCCGTGTGCAACAACGCCGAACTGCGCGCCGCCTATGAGGCCTGCCTGCCCAAGCTGTCCGAATACTGGACCGAGATCGGCCAGAACCGCCCGCTGTTCCAAGCCTATGAAAGTCTGGCCCACAGCCCCGAGGCCGCCGGCTTCGACGTGGCGCAGAAGACCATTCTCGAACATGCCCTGCGCGATTTCCGCCTGAGCGGTATCGACCTGCCACCCGCCGAACAGCAGCGTTACGGCGAAATCCAGATGAAGCTCTCCGAGCTGGGCAGCACGTTCTCCAACCAGCTGCTCGATGCCACCCAAGCCTGGAGCAAGCACGTTACTGACGAAGCGGCGCTGGCGGGCCTGACCGACTCGGCCAAGGTACAAATGCAACAAGCCGCGGCGGCAAAAGAACTGGATGGCTGGTTGATCACCCTGGAGTTCCCCAGCTACTTCGCGGTGATGACCTACGCCGACGATCGCGCCCTGCGTGAAGAGGTGTACGCCGCCTACTGCACCCGCGCCTCCGACCAGGGCCCGAATGCCGGGCAGAACGATAACACCCCGGTCATGGCCGAAATTCTCGCCCTGCGCCAGGAGTTGGCCAAGCTGCTTGGCTTCGGCAATTACAGCGAACTGTCATTGGCCAGCAAGATGGCCGACTCCACCGAACAGGTACTCAGTTTCCTGCGTGACCTGGCGGCGCGCAGCAAGCCATTCGCGGCCCAGGACCTGAGCGAGTTGCAAGCTTTCGCCAGTGAGCAGGGCTGCAATGATCTGCAGAGTTGGGATGTCGGCTACTACAGCGAAAAACTGCGCGAGCAGCGCTACAGCATTTCCCAGGAAATCCTGCGCGCCTATTTCCCCATCGACAAAGTGCTCAGCGGCCTGTTCGCCATCGTCGAGAAGCTCTACGGCATCCAGATCAAAGAGCTGTCCGGTTTCGACGCCTGGCACCCGGATGTACGCCTGTTCGAAATTGAAGAAAACGGCCAGCACGTCGGGCGCTTCTTCTTCGACCTCTACGCCCGCGCCAACAAGCGCGGCGGCGCGTGGATGGATGGTGCCCGCGACAAGCGCCGCACGGCCGATGGCACGCTGATCAGTCCAGTGGCCAATCTGGTGTGCAACTTCACCCCAGCGGTCGGCGGTAAGCCGGCGCTGCTGACCCACGATGAAGTCACCACCCTGTTCCACGAATTCGGCCACGGCCTGCACCACCTGCTGACCCGCGTCGAGCATGCTGGCGCGTCGGGCATCAACGGTGTGGCGTGGGACGCTGTCGAGTTGCCAAGCCAGTTTATGGAGAACTGGTGCTGGGAGCCGGAAGGCCTGGCGCTGATATCTGGTCATTATGAAAGCGGCGAACCGCTACCGCAGGACCTGCTGGACAAGATGCTGGCGGCGAAGAATTTCCAGTCCGGCTTGATGATGGTGCGGCAAATCGAGTTCAGCCTGTTCGACTTCGAACTGCACGCCACCCACGGCGACGGTCGCAGCGTCCTCGACGTACTCGAAGGCATTCGCCAGGAAGTTTCGGTGCTGCGTCCGCCCGCCTACAACCGCTTCCCCAACAGCTTCGCGCATATCTTCGCCGGCGGTTACGCGGCCGGTTATTACAGCTACAAGTGGGCGGAAGTGTTGAGCGCCGATGCCTTCTCTAAATTTGAGGAAGATGGGGTGTTCAACCGCGCCACCGGTAACGCATTTCGCGATGCGATTCTAGCGCGCGGCGGATCGCAAGCGCCGATGGTGTTGTTTGTCGACTTCCGTGGTCGCGAGCCGAGCATTGACGCCCTGCTACGCCATCTCGGCTTGAGCCAGGAGGCCGCATGAGCGACGCACCGGTGATCAGCGCTAAACGCTTTATAGCCGGGGCGGTGTGCCCGGCGTGCAGCGAAATGGACAAGATCCAGATGTGGAATGTCGACGGCGTGCCGAACCGCGAGTGCGTGGCCTGCGGTTACGCGGACACCTTGGATGAGCGCGGCAATTCGGTGCCAAAAGAACTGCCGACGCGGGTCAATATCAGTGCGCTAAAACCCAAGGCCAGCAACCCTAAGGTGCAAACGGTGCAGTTCTTTCCAAATCCAAAGCTGAAGAAACCGACTGAATAAGCCAGCAGTCAAAGAAGGCCTGCGCGCGCAAGCGCGACAGGCTAGTTACCGCTCGTCATCTGCGCCCGGGACTCTATATATCCCGCAAGCACCTGCTGGTACTCACCGCTGGCTCTAAGGCTCGCCAACCCTGCGTCGAAGCTATCGATAATCGATGCGCCACGTGGGTGATTAAGCGGCACGATCAGGTGCAAAGAGCTGGTACTGATCATGCTGTTGGAGCTGCGCATCTGAGCCGGTGTAGCTCCCACCAGCTGTAGCGCAGCGTCCCCCAGCCGCCGATCAGCGACAAAAAAGTCATCCCGCCCGATCAACACCAACCGCGCGCACTCTTTGATACCAATCGGTGAATGGCGTCTCAGCACCCCTTGATCCAGCAAGTCCTGGATAACCGATGGCGGCTGCCAGCCCAACGGGCTACAGACACTGCGACCCTGCATGATCTGCGCGTCAACACGCTCTATGGGGTCATCGGCGCGACTGAAAATATGTTGTTCAACGACCAACAGCGGAGCCGAATAGAAGTACTCCTGCTCTCGCTGGAGCGTGTGCACATAGGGGAAAGTGGCGTCGTACTCGCCACGTAGCGTTTTTAGATAGCCTCGGTTCCAGGGTTGCCAGTCCAGCGTGCTATCGAGATTTACCTGGGCTAGAGCGGCATGCACAACCTGGGTGAGCATGCCGCCAGCCGGTAATGCTCTCCCGGTAAACGGTGCGTAGTCGTCAGCGGTGACCAAACGCAAGTGCTCGCCAAACGCGCTGTGGCAGCAAAAAAAGCCCAGTAGCAAGCAGCCAAGTCGTCGTGTAAACATCCGTTCTAAGCCTTAGCGCTAAATACCTCGGCGCACATTAAAACTGCAGTGAGTTACCTCTGCAGTGTAGGCCGCTCACTTGCCCTGGCTAATCAAATAAGCTCAACGGCGTTGTAACAGGGCGTTAGGCAGCCACTGACAGCGGCGTTATGACCAGCTGCTGCACCAACCCAGGAGCCTGCTCCACACGCGTCGCCACGGGGTTGAACTGCGCGCCGTGGACTGGCCATCGCCGGGCTGATCAAGCTGGATAGACACCGCCATGTCGAATAACAGAGGCGCCTGCCCTAATGTTTATCCAGCTGTTGTAGGTAGTCCTCAATCAAACGCTGATATTCGCCACTGGCATGCAAGGCGGCCAAGGCCTCATTGAACTGCTCGATAATTGCCGCCGCACGCGGATGGCTACGCGGCACGATCAAGTGCAAGGCGCTACTACTCAGCGTCTCGGTAGAGCGGCGAAAGGCACTCATGGGTGCTCCAGACGCTTGCAAGGCGGTCAAACCAAGGCGGTGATCCGAAATAAAGAAATCATCACGGCCCAGCAGCAACAACTTTGCGCACTCCTTCAGGCCAGCTGGCGAATGGCGTACCAACTGGCCGCGATCGAGCATTTGCTGGAGCACAGGCGGCGACTGCCAACCAAGAGGAAAGCACAAACGCTTGCCGAGCATGCTAGCTATATCTGTAACTTCAATGACCTCGCCAGCGCGGCTGAAAATATGCTGCTGAGGGGTAAACAAGGGCTCGGAGTAAAAGTACTCCTGCTCGCGTTGCACGCTGCGTACATAGGGGAAGGTGGCGTCGTAGTCACCGCGCAGGGTTTGCAGATAGCCGCGATTCCAGGGCCGCCAATCCAACGTATTACTGATCCCAGCAGCGGCCAAGGCTGATTGCACCACCTGGGTCAGCATGCCTCCGGCCGGGAGTGACTCACCGGTAAAGGGGGCGTAATCGTCGCCGGTTACTAAGCGCCAACTGTCAGCTACAGCACTGCTCACGAGCGCCACGCTAAGTAGCAGACAGGCAAATACTCGTCCCTGCATCAGCCCTCAACCTTAGTCATTAGCCAGCCGCTCTCCTTAACCAAGTGTAGGCATAAGCGCCGGTGTGGTGGCTGTCTATTCAAAAAGATCACGCTGCGTGCTGACCTGTTGCGGCACTGCTTGGTGTACCTGCGCGGGACTCAGCGCCAGCCGCTGAGCCAACCCTGCGGATCGCTCGGCACGCGTTGCCACAGCTTCAGCCAAGCGTGGTGGCAAGCCCCAGATTTCCACCTTCTGCTTGGCTCGGGTGATGCCGGTGTAGAACAGGCTGCGGCTAAGCAACGGGCTGGGTTGCTCGGGCAGCACCAGCAGCACTTCGGCGAACTCAGAACCCTGGCTCTTATGCACCGTCATGGCGAAGGCACTATCGTGGCTGGGTAGACGCGCGGGGGCGAAGGGACGAAAGCCGTCCTCGCCTTCAAAGAACACGCGCAGGCCGTACTCGGTATGCAGGCAGATGCCGATATCACCGTTGAACAGGCCGAGGGCGTAATCGTTTTGCCGCACCATCACCGGCCGCCCGACATACCAGCGCTCGCGGCTCGGCACCTGACTGCGGCGCTTGATCCGCGCCTCCAGCGCTTCGTTGATCCCGGCTACGCCCCAAACGCCTTCGCGCTGGGCCGTCAGGGTGCGAAAGCTGTTGAAGGCGGCGAACGCAGCAGCGGCATCCGCGTTTTTCGCCGCTGCCATGTAAGGGACGTAGCCCTGGTCGAGCCGATCAAGTAAGTCTGCCGGCGTGGGCTCGGCGTTCCAGGCCAGATCGCTGCGATCTTCTTTGAGCAGGTTGAGCGTAGCGCTGACATCGCCGCCGTTGATGCGCCGCGCCAGCTCACCGATGCCGCTGTCGCCGGCAAAGCGATGGCTATGGATCAGCAGCACCACGGCATCGCCCAGTTGCGAGCTGGGCTCAGACACCGGAACCGGCTGACCGGTGATACGTTGCAAGTCGGCGGCAGCCTGGGCATCAAAGCCACGCCCTTCGCACAGCTCGGCGAATACCGCGCCGGCTTCCACGGCGCAGAGCTGGTCTTTGTCACCGAGCAGAATCAGCCGCGCCGTCGGCGGCAGGGCGTCGAGCAATTTGGCCATCAGCGCCAGGTCGACCATCGAGGCTTCGTCCACCACCAGCACATCCAACGCCAGCGGGTTGGCCGCGTGATGCCGCACCTGCGGGCTGTCGCCACGGCTGCCGAGCAAGCGATGCAAGGTGCGCGCTTCATCCGGCAGCGCGGCTTTGATCGCCTCGCTGACCGGCAGTGCGGCCTTGGCATTGCGAATTGCTTCGGCCATGCGGGCGGCGGCCTTGCCAGTGGGCGCGGCCAGGCCGATAGCCAAATGCTCACAACCGGGCTGCTCAAGAAGGGCAGCAAGCAGGCGCACCACGGTGGTGGTTTTGCCAGTGCCGGGGCCGCCGGAGATTACCGCCAGCTTGCGCCGTACCGCTTGCGCGGCGGCCAAACGCTGCCAGTCCGGTTGTTGCTGGTTGAAGGCAAATAAGCGGCTGAGACTTTCACTCAGCTGGGTTTCGTCGATCTCCGGCAGATCAGCGGCGCGTTGCAGCAGTTGCGTGGCCAGATGCCGCTCATAGGCCTGATAGCGCGCCAGATAGAGCCGGCCATGTTCGAGAATCAGCGGAGTGAAATCGCCATCAGCACCGACCAGTGCTGAGGCTTCCAACTGCGCCTGCCAGTCCGCCAGATTCGGTAGGTTAAAGGCATGCTCGGGCCAAGGCCGCTGTCCGGCATAACGAGCTAGGGGCAGGCACACATCGCCTTTGTCCAAGGCCATGCAAAGTAGCGCCGCCGAAGCCAACACCACCGGCGACGCCTGCGGATCGAGACGCTGCAGGCTATCGACCAGCGCGCGTTCGAGCGGGCCAAGGGGCAAGTCGGCAAGCGTCATACTCTCCTCCCGTAGGGTGGATGACGCTTCACCCATCCACCGCCAACAGTGGTGGATGAAAAGAGCGTCATCCACCCTACCCAGCCAATCCCTGTCGATCCCGTAGCCCGGATGAAATCCGGGGCATGAGTTAAACGGCACGAAAACCTTTCCCGGATTACATCCGGGCTACCTGGAAGCATCACTTACCCTCCGCAAACAAGGTATCCAGCGCATCTAGCAAGCCATCCGCCGGGCGTGAGAAATACACCCCGACGCTCGGCATGCCACGCAGAAACAGGTAGTAAGCGCCGCCCAGTTGATCACTCTGGAAATCGTCCAGACGCTGACGCAGGAAGCGCCGCAGCGCCACCAGATAGATCAGGTATTGCAGGTAGTAATGCTCCGCCGCCAGGGCTTGCAGCAGACGGTCGCCGCCGTAGTAACTGGCATCCGGGCCGAGCCAGTTGGATTTGTAGTCGGCGATGTACCAGCGCCCGTCATGCTCGAAGGTTAGGTCGATAAAGCCTTTGAGGAAGCCCTTGAGGCTGTCGAATTCCAACCGCGCCGCCGCATCACGCATCGGCGCAGGCAGGCCGTGGGCCGGATCACTGAGAATCGCCCGCAGGCGCTGCATATCCAGCCCGGCGACCGGGAAGGTAAAGCCCAGCTCGGGCAGGCGACGCAAAGGGTTTAGCCCGCTCAGGGTCAGGCCCTGTCCATCGAGATCGCAGTCGATCACCTGTTGCAGTTGCTCAAGCGCCACCGCGTTCCAGTCATTACTGATGCCGTGGCCGCTCAGGCCCGGCTCAATCAAATCTGCCAACGACGCCTTATCCCGCGCCCAGTCTTCGAGAATGGCGTGCAGGCAGGTACCGGCTCGCGCGCCACGGGGGAAGGCGAAAAAGCCCGTGCCCGGCTCACTGGCATCGGGGATCACCAGGCCATCGCGGTCCGGCGCTTCCATGTGCATACCGGCGGCCAGGCCGGAGAAGCTGCCGACGCGCCAGGCGCTGTGCAGGCTGCGTTGCAATGTTGATAACTGCTGCGGCGCCGGAGCCCGTTGCTCGCCAGCGGCGCTGGCTTCGCTGTCACGCAACGGCTGAATGCTCATATGGCCGGAGCTGCTCGCCACCAACTGTTGGATTTCTGCGTGCACGCCCTGCGGGCTCAAACTCTGCATATGTCCGGCAAGCTCGGCCAAAGCATCCTCACCCGGCAACTCGCGACCGTGCAGCAGCCAGGCCAGGGCGCTGCTGTGCAGGCCGGAGTCACTCAGCGTACCGTCCTTCTTCGGTTTGCAGTCCACCGGCCCCCAGTGCAACCACAACCGTTCACCAGCGCGGGTCAGGGCGACGTAGGTCAGGCGTAGCTTCTCGGCGAAGCGCTCGTGGCGGGCGCGCTCGCGGTGCACGTCGAGCTGTTCGCTGCCGAGGTCGAGCAACGGCGTGCCGTCGTCGGCGTGGCAGCTGATGTCTTCGTGCTGATAGAGCAGCGCGCCGTCCCACAGGTAGGGGCAGAACACCAACGGATACTCCAAGCCCTTGGAGGTGTGGATGGTGACGATCTGCACCCGCTCGGCATCGCTTTCCAGGCGCAGCAGGGCCTCTTCACCGTGGGCTTCGGCGCTGCGTTGGGCGTTGAACCAGCTCAGCAGCTGCTCCAGGCCGGGGCGTTGCAAGCTTTCGGTTTGCAGCAATTCAGCCAGGTGCAGCAGGTTGGTCAAACGGCGTTCGCCATCGACCAAGGCCAGCAGACGCTGGGCGACTTTCTGCTCATCCAGCCAGGCGCGGAAGGCGCGCATAAAGCCCTGTTGCTGCCACAGTTGGTGATAGCGTTCGGCCGCTTCGCGTTCGGCGTCCCAAGCGTGAGCATCTTCCGAGCAGGCCGCCAGATCGGCGGCGCTGCGGCCCAGCAAACGACTGGCCAGGGCGTAACGCAACGCACCCTCACGGCCGGGCTCAGCGTAGGCGGCCAGCACCGCGCTCAGCTCATCCGCCTCCTCGCTGTGCCAAACATTCTCCTTGCCGCGGCGCACACTGGGCACGCCACGCGCAGCCAGCTCTGCGGCTACTTCACTGGCCTGCCGATGACTGGCAACCAGCACGGCAATATCGCCGCCCTTGATCGGCGTACGGGTTGCCGACTGTTCGCCGCCTTCATTATTAAAATACGCCTCGCCACGACTACTGGCTGCCAGCACAGAGGCAATTCGCCGTGCTGTGTCGCGAGCGACTAACGCGCCGGCTTCGCCCTTGCCGAGGTAGTCGTTATCCAGCCAAACCAGCGCCAGCGGCGCGTCCTGCTCACCCTCAACCGGCGGCAACACCAACTGCGGGCGCGCTTTATCGCTGGCGCCGACCTGCTGGTAGGCCAGACCCGGCTCGGCAAACGGCATGGGCCGGTCGAACAGCTGATTGAGCGAGGCGATCAGCTCAGGCGTGGAGCGGTGGTTGGTGGTCAGGCTGTATTGCCGCGCCGCTTCGCTGCGGGCTTGCAGGTAGGTCGCCAAGTCGGCGCCGCGGAAAGCGTAAATAGCCTGCTTCGGATCCCCGACAAAGCACAGGTCCCCATTGTCTTCGTAGATCCGGTGAAACACCCGGTACTGCACCGGGTCGGTGTCCTGAAATTCATCGATCAGCGCCACCGGGTATTGCGTGCGCAGGGTCGTCGCCAAGTGCTCGCCGCCCTCGCCCTGTAGCGCCTGTTGCAGCTTGTTGAGCAGGTCGTCGAAGGCCAACAAACGCTGCGCCGCCTTGCGTTGTGGCAGCTGCTCGTTGAGCTGACCAATCAGACGTACTTGCAGGTCGATCAGCCGTTGCTCGGCTTCTGGCTGCGCCGCATCGAGGGCGTCGCAGAGTTCCTGCAAGGCTGCCGCCAGCGGATTAGCCGGCGCTTCGCAGCCCTTTTTACTGGCCTTGTTCAGCCCTTCGCGAGCCAGACGACGGTGCGCTTCGGTCTTGCTGAACAGCGCGGCAGCATCACTGAAATAGCCGTCCAACTCCGCCTGCCAAACACCCAGTTTGGCCGCGTTGCACATATTGCTCTTGAAGCCGTCGAAGGCTTTCAGCTGCTCCAGCCAAGCGGCGCTCTCGCCTTGCCAGAGGCGCTGCGCCTGTTGCCAGGCGGCGCGTAGTGCCGCCATGTCGCTGTGTGTACCCGGTTGCGGCTCGATGCGCAGATAGGGTTTGCCCAAGTGATTACGCAGGCGTTTGCGCAGGCTTTGCGGGGTGATCTTTTGCTGCACCAGAAACGCCGCCCACTCCGGCTCGGCGGCCGCCAGTTCGTGTCGCCACAAGTCAGCCAACAGCGCGTCGATAATCTCGCGGTCGTCATGGGTCAACTCGTTGTCGAAATCACCACCGGCCTCGAATGCGGCATCCTGCAAGGCGCGCTGACAGAAACCGTGAATAGTGAAGATCGCCGCCTCGTCAAAACCATGTACTGCCAGCAACAAACGGCGGTGGCTAGCGGCGTCCGGGTACTGCGCATGCAGATCATTGAGCAGCTTGTCGTCGCTCGGGCCGTTGTCGTACACCGCCAGCAGTTCGGCCAAACGCTTACGGATGCGCTCGCGCAGCTCGGCGGTGGCGGCGGTGGTAAAGGTCACCACCAGAATCTGGCTGACGCTGAGCTTTTTCTCCAGCAACAGACGGGCGTAGAGCGAGGTCAGGGTCCAGGTTTTGCCGGTGCCGGCGCTGGCTTCGATCAGCGAGCGGCCGCTAAAGCTGTCCTGCAATAGGTTTAACACAGCGCCACTCATGCCTCGTCCTCTTCACTGCCTTGCAGGGCGTCCAGCGCCGGGCCGTAGAGCTGTTCGGCGAGCGCCTCGAAACGCTCGTCCAGCGGCTCACGGTCGCGGAAGGCCAGGGCATTCCAGGGGTCTTGGCCTTCGCCGGTCATGTAGTCGTTACCCTGCCACATCAGCCGCGCTTCGCTGCGGGCGGCGTCAATTGGCTCTTTACGCCCGGGCTTACGCCACTTGCGGGCGAAGCCATGGCTGCATTTGGCGAACAGCGGCAATGGTTCACGCAGGGCACTTTTGTAAGCGTCCAGCCAAGGTTCTAGCAGCCCCCGAGCATCGGCCAGCGGGCCTAAACGCCATTCGCTTTTTGGCGACAACAGGCGGCTATCCCGGCTGGTGCCTGGCGTCGCCGCGTAGTTAAGCAGCAAGTGGCGCAACCAGAACGGCGCCAGCTCCCAGGCGCCGAGATCGCGCAGGCGGTAATCGAACAGGCCGCTGGCGCTGACGCCATCCAGCCAACCGTGAATGCGTACGCCGGCCAACTCGATATCCACCAGCAGCGGTTGCGGCGCATCCTCCGGGCGTTCATCGAACAGGGTTGGGGCGAAGGCGCGGATCGGCCCGCGAATCTGCCCCCAATGCGCCTGACCCAACTCGCCCACCGGCAACCAGCCAGATGCTGCGGCCACGGCGCGTTCCTCGCGCTCACTCCAGCCGCGCTCAATGGCCTGTAACGCTAACTGGCGCAAACCATGCTGGCTGGTCCACTCAACGCTGAACGGCTCATCGCCGGCCAAGGCTTCGTCACTCTGGGCCAGACGCAGACCGAGGCGCTGCTCCAGCAGGTAACGCGCCGGGTGTTTGAAGCAATGCAGCAATTGGCTCGGCTCAATGCTCAGCCAGTCTTTGTCGGGTTCTGCCAACAGGCTGGCGAATGGTGGCGTGGCTTCCACCGCTTGGCTCAAACGCTGCGCCGCGTGAAACCAGGGCGCGGCGAAACCGGCATGCCGCGCGCCGGCGAAGTTGCCGGGAGCGAAGGGCTGTAACGGATGCTGATGGGTGATGCGGGCGCTGACTTTAGCGTTGACCTCAGAGGCGCCGCGGCTAAAGCCCCTGCCACTATCGCTTGTACAAACAGCCGTGAGGTCGACCACATCGAGCAGCTCGCTAACCAGCACCGAGGGCGGTAGTTCCTTATTGCTGCGCGGGTCGCGGCCGACATAACTGAGGTACAGACCGCCACGGGCCGAGAGCAGGGTTTCCAGCAAAAGATAACGGTCATCCAAACGCCGCGCGCGGTCGCCACGGCGGGGCTTCTGCCCGATCAGGTCGAAACCGGCGGCCGGGGTACGCCGTGGCAGCGCGCCGTCATCCAGGCCGAGCAGGCAAACCAGCCGGAACGGCAGGCTGCGCATCGGCACCATGGTGCAGAAGGTCACCGCGCCGGTGAGAAAGCCCGACGCCGCACTGCCTTGCTCCAAGGCTGCGGTCAGTTGCTGACGAATCAGCGCCAGCTCAATCGGCCGTTCGACCCCGGAGGCCGTGGCCTGCTCCTGCAAAGCAGCGCTGGCCTTGGACAGCAGCAATAAGGTATCGCCAGCTTCGCGTTCATCAAACACTTGATCGATCAGCACTTGCAGCGATTCGGCCCACTCAGCCAAAGGCCGGGGTCGTTGCAGGCTCTGCGCCAGCGCGGCCAAGCGCTCGACAAAACCGGACAGGCGACCGAGCAATTGCGCACGGCCACCTTCCAGCGCGTCCAGCGGCCAGCTGCTGCCGAGCAAAGGCGCAGCCAACCCGGCTAACTGCGGCGGCGCGGCAAAGCCCAGCAGCAGACGATCCAGCCCTTGCCGCCAGGTGAATGCGGCATCGGCTGGCAAGCCAAGCTGTTCGCGGTGCGCGTCATCACGGCCCCAGCGGATGCCGGCCTCGCGCAACCAATCGCGCAGCAGGCTCAGGTCTTCGGCTTCGATCCCGGCGCGGCGAGCGACGGCTGGCTGCTCCAGTAGGGCGAGCACTTCTTCGGCGGTAAAGCGGCTGTCCGGCAGCGCCAGCAAGCTGAGGAAGGCTTCGATCAGCGGGATTTCTGCACGCAGGCTGCGGTCGGCCAGGCTGAATGGCACGCGCGGTACGCCTTCACGCGGGGCGAATACGGCCTCGATATAGGGCGCATAACGCTCGATGTCCGGGGTTAGCACCACCACTTGGTCCGGGGTCAGTTCCGGCTCGGCGGCAAAGCGGGCGAGCAGTTGGTCATGCAGAATTTCCACTTCGCGCAGCGGCGAGTGGGCGATGTGCAGTTCCAGCGAACGGTCGTCGTCGCGCAGCTGCAAGCGCTCATCCGCAGTGCGAGTGCGCAGACGCAGAATGTCGTTCTGCAGCGCTTGCAGCAGGCTGCCATCGTGCAGGTCGGCATCCTCGGAATACAAGCCGACTTCCTGGCTGCCTTCGCTGGAGGCCAGGCTGAACAGGCTGTCGAAGAAATCGCGGCCTTGTTTACCCAGACTCGCCAGCAGTGGATGACCGACGTCCAGGTACCAATCATCCGGATTCAGCTCTTGATTAGCCGCTGCGCTTTGCGGCTGCCTGGCCAGCTCACGGATATCGCGAATTTCACCCCAGGCTTCGCGGCAGGGATTGAGGGCGAAGATCACCACTTCGGTGTGCCGCGCCAGGCCTTCCAGCACACGCATATGATGCGGCGGCAGGGAGCTGATGCCGAAGATCAGCACGCGCTCGGGCAGAGCGTTGATCGGCGCGGCGTCGTACAGCCGCGCCAGCAAGTCTTCGAGCAGGCGCGCGCGGTGCGGGTGGCCCTCTTTGGTCAGCTCGCGCCACAGCAGCGCCTGCCAAGCTTCATCCGGGCCGAGGTCGAGCAGCTCATTGCGCTCCCAAGCGGCGAGCCAGTCGTCGCGATAAAGCAGGTATTGGTCGAAAACGTCGGCGATCTTCACCGCCAGCGACAGCCGACGACGCTCATCGCCACCGTCCAGGTAATGCGCCAAGCGCGCTGCCTGCGCCAGTTGCTCGGGCTCACACAGCCAGTCATACAGGCGCCAGCTCAGGCTGCTAGGGCTAAAGGCTGATTGTTCCGGCAACTGACCCAAGGCCAGGCGCGACAAATCCCAAACAAACTTGGCCGGCAGCTGCACCTCCAGCTGCATGGCAATACCCTGCTTGCGCGCCAACTCTAGGGTCAGCCAGCGGCCCATGCCCTGGCTCGGCACCACCACCAACGCGGGGGCGAACGCATCGCGCATCGGCGTGGCCAATAAAGTCGTGGCCAGCTCGCCAAGGGTTTCTAGATCTGGTGCGTGGTAGAGGGTGAGCATGGGCAGGGTCGCATCCGTTCAATCGGCCTAGGTTAACAGCTCACCCGCCTGACGGCATGCCGCGACAGCCTGGGTCGCAGCACGCTGGAATTGGCCGAATAGCGCTGCGTTTAACACCCGCCAGAGCACTTAACTGTGCTCACGCGACTGGCGCCAATGCCATTTGGCGACTAAAGCTAAAGCTAGGCTTGGTAAAAAAATATCTAATCAGGCCATTCACTTACCCGCGACACCTAACTCTGCGGATTCACTGCCAAAGCCTAGGCGTCGCCTCCTGTTGTTGCCCTCTTTGGGGCGACCCGCGTCAGGGAGATGCGCGATGCTAACCCTGCTCAATCTGCTTTCTGCCATTGCCCTGCTGATCTGGGGCACCCACATCGTCCGCACCGGCATCTTGCGCGTGTATGGCTCGCAGCTGCGTAAGGTGCTTAGCCACAACGTCAGCAAACGGCCCATGGCCTTTGCTGCCGGGATTGGCGTTACCGCGCTGGTGCAGAGCAGTAACGCCACCGCGCTGCTGGTGACCTCCTTCGTCGCCCAGGGCTTGATGACCCTGACCCCGGCACTGGCGATCATGCTCGGTGCCGATGTCGGCACCGCGTTGATGGCGCGGGTGCTGACCCTCGACCTGAGCTGGCTAAGCCCGCTGCTGATCTTCCTCGGGGTGATTTTCTTCCTCTCACGCAAGCAAACCCGCGCCGGCCAACTCGGCCGAGTTGGCATTGGCCTGGGTTTGATGCTGCTGGCATTGGAGCTGATCGTTGCGGCCGCCACGCCCATCACTCAGGAGCAAGGCATCCGGGTGCTGTTCGCCTCACTGACCGGCGACCTGCTGCTGGACGCCCTGGTCGGTGCGCTGTTTGCGTTGATTTCCTATTCCAGCCTGGCCGCTGTGCTGCTCACCGCCATGCTCACCGGAGCGGGCCTGATCAGCCTGCCGGTGGCCATCGGTCTGGTGATCGGCGCGAATATTGGCAGCGGCTTATTGGCCTTCCTCACCAGCAGCCTGCAAAGCCCAGCCGGACGACGTGTGGCGCTGGGCAGCCTGCTTTACAAGCTGATCGGCCTACTGCTGGTGATGCCGTTCCTAGATCCCCTGGCTAACTGGCTGGACAGCCTGAACTGGCGACCCGAAGAGCTGGTGATCGGCTTTCACGTGCTCTACAACAGCCTGCGCTGCGTGCTGATGCTGCCCAGCGTCGGGCTGATGGCGCGCTTCTGCAACTGGCTGCTGCCGGATCGCGCCGAAGAGAACGGCGTTGCCCGCCCACGTCATCTCGATCCCACCGCACTGTCCACCCCGAGCCTGGCACTGGCTAATGCGGTGCGCGAAACCCTGCGCATCGGCGACATTGTCGAAACCATGCTCAGCCACCTGCTGGAAGTGCTGCAAGGCGGACAAACCGCGCTGAGCAAGGAGCTGCGCCGTCTCGATGACGATGTTGATGCACTCTACAGCGCGGTGAAACTCTACCTGGCCCAGGTGCAGCGGGAAGCCTTGAGCGAGCAGGACAACCACCGCTGGGCAGAGATCATCGAGTTGGCGGTCAACCTGCAACAGGCCGGCGACATCATCGAGCGCATGCTCGGCAAGGTGCAGGATCAGCGAACCGCTCAGCGCCACGCTTTTTCCGATAATGGCCTGGAAGAATTGACCAGCCTGCATCAACAGCTCACAGCCAATCTGCGCCTAGGTCTTTCGGTTTTTCTGTCAGGCGACAAGGAAAGTGCCCGCCAACTGCTGCGCGAAAAACGCCGCTTCCGCGCTCAAGAGCGCCGTTTGGCCCACGCCCATGTCGGACGCCTGCATCATCAGGTGGTGCAAAGCATTGAAACCAGCGGCCTGCACATGGAGTTGATCGCCGACATGAAACGCCTCAACTCGCTGTTCTGTTCAAGCGCTTATGCGGTGCTGGAAAGTAACGAAACCGGCGCGCTGCATAACCAGGACACGGCAGATGAGTAACACCTAAAACAAATGGGGCCGCTGTTGCGGCCCCATCGTTGATCACTTCTCGGCAGCAATACGCTGACGAATATGCTCAGCACGGTCGGCCGAGCCAGGGTGGGAGTCGAACATGCTGCTGTCACCGCCGCCCTGCTGGGCCAGCTTGTCGAATGCACTGGCCAAGCCTTGAAGCGGAATATTGCGCTTCTTCAGCAGGTCAAAGGAAAAGTCGTCAGCAGCGCTTTCCTGGGACTGGGAGAACTGCGCATTGATCAGCGCCTCACCCAAATCCCCTAGCTGCGAGCTGGACAGCGCCATGGCCGCACTGTTGCCGGAAGAGGCAATCGCGCCACGCGCTACCGAGGTGGCATAAGCCGCTTGCATGGCCTTCTTGGTGTGGCCGAGGGCAACGTGACCCATCTCGTGACCGAGTACACCTTCCACTTCGTTGTCGGTCATCAGGTCCATCAGGCCGCTGTACACGCGCACGCACCCGTTGGCCATGGCCCACGCGTTGACCTCGTCGACCAGATAGACCTTATAGGTCACCGGCGTGCCATTGACCTGGCTGCCGAGGTTGCTGGCAATCGTCGCCAAGCGCTTGCTGTAGGTGCTGTCGGCCGGCGCGATCGGCGACTGAGCATCCATCTGCACGCAGGCATCGTCAGCCATGCTCTTCACTTCAGCATCGCTGAGGGTGGCTGCCTGCATGGCTTGCAAGCCGGTATTGAGCATGGCGTCAGGGCTCATGTTCTGGCAGCCGGACAGCAGGGTGGCGAGTGCGAGGGCAGAAAGAGAGAACTGCAATTTCATGGTCATCGTCCTTGAGGAGTGAGGCAATGGAGTGACCGAGAGGCTGCAGCGCCCCGGCCGGCGCGGCATTGTCGGTGATATACCGCGCAGAAAAGTGTGCCGCCGATCACGCTCTAAGGCTTAACGGCGGTAGATGAACAACGGTTGCGACTTCATTAACTGCCACCCGCTGAGCGCATCTGGATCGAACCCGACCGCCCCATCCGCACGGTGTAAGCCGCACTGCCTGGCTGAACAGCGGCACGAAAGCAAAACGCCCAACACAATTGGTCTATACCACCCAACCTTGGTTGGGTTGAACCTCCACCACACTTGAGTTTTAAGTTGACGTGCGGGATTGCAACAGTTTTGCCACAAATACCCGCTAGAACTGCTCAACTCCAACAACAAAAGAGCGCCCTGCCTATGAAAACCCTCACCACCCTGGCCCTTGGTCTAGGCCTAGCCTGCAGCGCTGGCCAAGCCAGCGCCTGGTCGCAGCCCACCCATAAAAATATCGTCAAAGACGCCCTAGCCTTCCTCAACTCGGCCTACGCCACCCCGGAGATGAAGCGCGCCTATCAGTTCTACGTCGGTGCCGCCGGCAGCGAAGCCCGCGCGGGCGAAATTCTCGGCCAGGCAGCCTATGACGTAGACGACTTTCAGGACACACGCTTAGGTGGCTGGTGGGTCGGTTACGAGCACGCCCCGGTATACGGCGCCGCCGCGTCGCTGGTCAATTACACCTCCTACTGGCACTTCATCAACATGGCCCGCCAGGGCGACGCCCATGGCAATGACCACGGCGGTTACGACTACCGCTATCGCAAGGTCGATGGCAGCTGGAGCGGTGACGTCGACTGGTACGCGATGGTTTACCTGTACAACCGCGAGCTGAAAAAGAGCGACTTCGACACCACCGAGGCACACTACCGCCAGGGCACTAATTCCAACTGGCAGACCCACTACGGCGACTTCCAGACGGCGGCCTTCCAGCCCATCGATAACCTGGCCAAGTACTGGTTCGATCAGTTCAAGAACGCCCCTTCGTTGCAGACCATCGGTTACTCGCTGCACACCACCGGTGATGTCGCGCAGCCGCACCACGCCTGGGTCACCTCGGGCAATGGTCACTCCGGCTGGGAAGGCTGGGTGGACGACCACTACGCCAGCGAAGGCCTGAACAATATGGCCGCCGTGGCCAACCGCGTCGGCAGTTATGACCCACAGAAACCGATCCGAGATCTGCTCACCCAAACCGCGCAAGTCGCCTATCAACGCCCCGAGCCGTTGTACGACACCAGCTACGCCACTCGCCTGCGGGTTGCCAAGGAGCTGATTCCCGAGTCCATCGCCCTGACCGTCAGCGTGCTGACCAAGGGTGCCAATACCTTCTACGGCCAGGGTGGCCTGTAAGGTGCGCGCGATAATCCAGCGCAGTTTGCTGGTACTGGGGCTGACCGGCATCTGCCTGTCAGCCCTGGGCAGCCAGGACTTGCGCATCGATGGTGAACGCCTGCCCGGCAAGAGCATCGGCCTGCTGGAGCAGGCCATGAGCCGGGTCAAATTCAATACCGACCCACGCCAACTGCGCACCGGTCTGGTGGAAAACCACCTGCTGGCACGCGAGGTTGAGGGTGAACTGAACAGCACATACCGCAGTGATCTCGATGTGCTGGTCGAGCGCGAATCCGCCAACCTGATCGAACAGGTCTACGGCAAGCAATTCGACCACGACGTGCGGCCGTTTCTGCGTCAACCGCAGCCACTCAGCAGTGAGCGCTTGCACCAGGTACTCAGTGCGCCGCAACAGGGCGTGGTACTCGATAGTTTGCAGCTGAGCGCCCAGCAACAAGCCGATGCCGCTCAGGTGCAGCTCATCAGCTGGCAGTTCCCCGGGCAGCCCGAGCAACGCCTCAACCTGCTGCAGCTTTACCAAGGCGATAACGTGCAAGGCCAGGTTGAGTTGCAACAGGGCAATTTGGCCTACCTGGCAGAGCAGGTCCGCCAGCAAGCGCTGCGCGACTACCTCTGGTACCAACTGGGCCAGAAAGGCTTTAGTGCCGATGAACTCGCCGGTGTGCGCCAACTGGTGCGCGACAAGCTTATCCGCCACAAGTATCTGCACCAGCAAGGTTTGCACAACGACTTCCACCACGAAACCGAAAGCCTGCGCCAACGCGCACGCCAGATCAGCGACGTGGATGCCGACGCCTACTACCAACGCAACTTGCAGCAATACCTGAACGTCGCCCAGGTGCAGGCCGCGCATATACGCCTGGCTGATCAGGCCAGCGCTGATCGCGTCTATGCCGAGCTAGAAAAGGGCCTTGGCTTCGATGAAGCGGTGAAAAGCTACTCAATCGCTGAGGATAAAAACCGTACACCGGCCGGCGACCTGGGGCTGATTCGCCCGCAAGATGCACAGCTGGATTTCCTGCGCAAAACCGCCCTGCTGCAGAAAGCCGGCAGCATTTCCCAACCGATGCTGATCGACGGCGCGTTCGAGATCGTTCAAGTGCGCCAGCGTGAAGACAAGCAATTGCCACTCAGCGACCCCAGCGTGCGCTACGAGGTCAACCAGGCCGTGGCCAAGGAACAACTGGCCCGCGAGTTCCAGGCCCGCCTGCAAAGCTTGCTGAGCAATGCCGAGGTACAAGGGCTATGAAAGGCTGGCTGGGTATAGCCCTACTCAGCGTGGTGACGGCGGTGACTGTCGTGATTGTGCGCATGCCTCAGGCCGACACTGCACCAGCGCTTGCGCAGCAGGCTATAGCGCCGCTTAACCCGCCTATCCGCCTGCCGGATATACCCGCGACTCGCCTGCCCCAGCAGCAGCCCGTAGCCACACCAACGCCAGCCGCAGAACCGGTAGAAGCCGCAACCAACGAGCCGCAATTAAATGCCCAGGAAGCGCAAATGCTGATCCAACTCATGGCTGACCAAGGCGACCCACGCAGCCCAGTCCTAGGCCAACTCAAACCCCGCGAACGTGCCTCCGCCGCACAACTGGCCGACCCGGCCCAATACAGTGCCTTCGAAGACCAACAAACCCGCGACCAACTTATGGCCTACGCCAGCGGCGTACAGCAGATCCCCGCTATCCGCGAACGTATCGAACAAGCCGCCCAGTCCGGCGAACGCAACCAAGCCGAACTCGACGAAGCGCGCGCGGCGCTGGAGCAGCTGGAAATGCTGCAGAGCAAACTGCAGAGGGAAAGGCCGGAGTTGTTGAGGAACGAGGAGCTATCTATAGAAAAAGCGGGCGCCCTGCCTACTCAATGATAAGAGCATCGAGCTCTTCTTGGGGCGCCACAAGCTGCTTGTCGATCCGCGCCATACCTGGCAGCGCAGATAGTCGCTGGAGATCTTGCAGGACCAAATGCATCGGCCGAAAGGTGTTGATCAATAGATGCGGTGTTTCGCCAGAGCGGGACGTTCGGATCCGATATTGCCGCCAGCGGTGAGTACCTAGGCGTCCTTCGTGCACCACTTTTGATTCCAGAGTGAGCGAATTGATCTCGGTAAATGGCACCCGGATATCCGTGCTGAGCTCAGGAAACCGGCCGCACTCAAATGTAAGCAGCAGCCCATCCTGCTCCGCGTACACCTCGACCTTGTCTTCCGGAATGCCGCGGCCAAGCCAATAAAGAACAACGAATGGCACAGTCGCTGTCGCAATTAACATGATACCTGCCAACCAGTCGCGCTCAGTTAGTACGCCAAATATGAACAACCCAAATAGGGTTACAACGCATAGCAAAAAAGACTTCCCCTGGTGAGTACTCGGCTGACGCACCAGCGGCTCATACCGGTTGAACTCATCATCGGTGAACTGGACGTTATTAACGAAGAGCCGAATCCGTTTCTGCTGCATAGGCATTCCTTTAGCATCTTTGTGCAACCGACCTGATTTCACGACTCGACCGCAAACTCCTGCTTTATCTTTTGACCCTACTGTCGCCTATCAATCGACATACTCAACATGCTGCGCCATCAGATTGGGGCGGTGCATGGTGTCGATCAGGTGGATGCGGCCGGACATTTCTTTTAGCTGGGCCTCGAAGGTCTCATTGTCCATGTCTATCCAATATCGCGGGTTGCGCCCCTCTTGCTGGTCGTGTTCTTCGGTGATCGGGTCGAGGTGGCGGTACTTCTCGAAGCAGGGCAGTTCCGGCAACGGACGACTGCTGTCCATATAGTTCTGCAAAAAGTCCCATAACGCGCAAGGCAGTTCTGGGGTGCGGTCGGGCGCGAGCAGTGAACTGAAATTGAGGGTGATGTCGCGATAGCGATGGGCCAGGTAGAGAAAGTTCATCGGCAAGCCCTGACGGTCTGGCGAGGTGCTGATATAGGCATCGAACTCATAGAAAGGCGCGGTGATTTCACCGATGCTGCCGTTCTTTTTATATTCGCCGTTATTGTCGTAATCGAACACGGTGACCAGGCCGGTGCGGCGATTGAGTTCCCAGATAGGTCCGCGAGAAGGTTTAAACCATAGACGGGGGAATTTATTGATAACCAACGAACCAATTAACCAGCATGCAAGCGGAAAAACGGAAAGAATATAAAACATTGAAAGGAATGAAACTGCTGTTTCAAACCATGTTGCACCGGCCACAATTCCCAATTCAGATATATATACAGAAATTAGAATTATAGTTCCGAAGAAAAACATAAACCTTCCCCCCCCGCACAATAACATCCAGAAGTGCGAGCGCTTGGATAAGAGGGCATGACGAAAGCGTTCATGATCGAGCACCCCATGCGTATCCACTCCCTCAAAAGGTCTTGGTTTATAGGTGCCGAGGGCTTTTTGCTCTTCCTTTTTCTTATCGAACTCTTCCCAGAAACGCAGGCTCTTAGGCGTGGGGTCTTGAAGGATGCTTTCCGGCGCGACGTCCTGGGTGTGGCCCCAAGGCAAACGCGTTTTGGCGAACTTACCTAGCCAAGAACGCTCGGCCGAGGCTGGCTGCTTGGGAATCTGCGCCGGGTTATAGGCTGTGTTGGCGTAGTAGAGCTCGGTCATTAGTCTGCATACGCAACATGCTTGGCCATCAGGTTGCGCCGACTCAGGGTGTCGATGGCGTTAATGCGTCTGGACATGTCATCAAGTTGTGCGGCAAAGGCCGCGTCGTCCATGTCTATCCAATATCGCGGGTTGCGCCCCGTTTGCTGGTCGTGGGCCGCGGTGATCGGGTCGAGCGCGCGATACTTCTCGAAGCAGGGCAACTCTGGCAACGGACGACTGCTGTCCATATAGTTCTGCAAAAAATCCCACAACGCGCAGGGCAACTCGGGTGTGCGGTCGGGGGCGATCAGCGAACTGAAATTGATGGTGATGTCGCGGTAGCGATGGGCCAGATAGAGAAAGTTCATCGGCAAGCCCTGACGGTCTGGCGCGGTGCTGATATAGGCATCGAACTCATAGAAAGGCGCGGTGATTTCACCGATGCTGCCGTTCTTTTTATATTCGCCGTTATTGTCGTAGTCGAAGACTGTGACCAGGCCGGTGCGGCGATTGAGTTCCCAGATAGGTCCGCGAGAAGGCTTAAACCATAAGCGGGGGAATTTATTGATAACCAACGAACCAATTAACCAGCATGCAAGCGGAAAAACGGAAAGAATATAAAACATTGAAAGGAATGAAACTGCTGTTTCAAGCCATGTGGCATCCGCAACAATGCACAGCTCAGTTATATAAACAAATATTAAAAGAGCAGTGCCTAGGAAGAACAAAAACCTCCCCCCCCCGCATAAATACATCCAAAAATGCGAGCGCTTAGATAAGAGGGCATAACGAAAGCGCTCGTGGTCGAGCCCACCATGTAGATCAACGCCTTCGAAGGGTTTGGGTTTATAGGTGCCTAGTGCTTTCTGTTCATCACGCTCTTTATCGACCTGCTCCCAGAAGCGCAGGCTTTCTGGGGTGTCATCTCTCAAGAAGTGATCCGGTGCTACTTCCTGGGTACGGCCCCAGGGCAAACGCGTTTTGGCGAACTTACCTAGCCAAGAACGCTCGGCCGAGGCTGGCTGCTGGGGAATGTGCACCGGGTTATAGGCGGTGTTGGCGTAGTAGGTGTTGTCCATGGTCACTTTGTATTATCCGGTGCGCTATGGGTTTGCTCGCTGGCCCAGAACGGCTGCTCAGCACTGCTGAAGTCAGGCGCTTTTTTAGCTTCGCTGATCGGTACGAGCGCTTTCGGCGCAGGGGCAGGAAAATACCAGCTTTGGCCCCCTGACTCGGCCAACTGGAACTGCGCTTTGACCGCCCAACTGTAGGTGGTGCTGAGCAACGCGCCCATTTGGCTGGCGCTGGTCGTGGCCGGGCTGTTGAAGAACAGCTCTAAACCATTGGACCAAGGGCGCTGGGCCACTGGTTTTTGGGCCTAAGGGGTCATTACGCACGCCCCAACTACCCTACTAGACCGACAGAAATCACCTGAATCCATTGCCTAAAGCGAAACATGAATGCCTTTATCTTCCTGGCTGCGGTAGTAGGCTTCGATACTCAGGCCGGGGTCGATTTTGGCCTTAAGGATGCACGGCTGTTTTTGCCAGGGGTAGTCCGCTAACTTGGCCCTGAGTTGCTTAGCGTCTTTAGTTACCCAACTGTTGACGTTGAGATCGCGCCAACGGCGCGGCGGCCGTGCATGAGCGGCGTCATGGGCGGCGGTGAGCGGGTCGAGGTGGCGACTCTGCTCGAGAATAGGCAGGTCAGGCAGAGATTGCTCAACGTCCATATAGCGCTGCAGGGTGTCCCAGAACGCCAGCAGGTTGGCGTGATCCAGGCCCAGGCTGTGCACCTTGTTGGCCAGGCAGACTTTAGTCGCGCTATAGCGATGGTGTAACCACAGCACATAGTCGTGCCCGCCATGGGGGGTGACTTGCAGCTGCATGACCGGATCGAATTCGTAGAACGGCGCGACAAAAGGCTTGCGCAGGCGCCGCGCGATTCTCAACATACCGTCACGGCGGTTGAACTCACTGCCATCGTGTTCATAGAAACGGCTATACAACCAAAGCAAGGCATCGGCGCCGATTAGCGCCATAAAAAATAAAAACATGCCGAGCCAGAACCCCGTTTGCTCAGACCAGTAACCCAAAAAAGCGCCCTGACTCCATACAATGGTTAAGGATGTAGCCAGCGCGCCAGCACCTAGTAATAGGTAAGCATATATTTGCTTGTTTGAACCAAATAGAATGGTCGTGCAAAACCATAAAGCCACACCTATAAAAATCACTATCATTGAGGTATCTAGGTGCATAGATATAATCGTCGTCCAAATTAAAAATGGAAAACTAGCGCTTACGATTTTCACAAGAAACAGCAAATAAGGAATTTTGCTGGTATTCTCAAAACGCCAACGTTGCGCGTCGCAGAATATATTATTGTCACGCCCCTCCTGCTCTTGCCGCTCATATACTTTATGCAATTCACTGCTCAGCTGATATTCCACCTCAACAGTCGAATCCAGCCCGGCATAGTGCCCCCAGCTCAATGGCGTATCGACTATCCCGCCTTGCTCACGTAGCGGCGGCGGCACGCTGGGGAGACCCTGAGCGCGATAGGCACCTGGGCCGTATGCCATTGCTTGTTCCTGCATGCTCATGCTTTAAATTCCGCCACTTCGATCTGCCAGTAGGGTACCTCACCCGGCTGGGCTTGCTGCTGTGGCAACTGGCGATACGACGCGTTGTAGGGCAGCCAGCGCTTCGGGCTAGACTGTGGCAGAACCACGTACTGCTTAAGGTTTGTGGGGGTTCCCAGGTGAAATTGGGCAAACACCTTGAGGCGCTGAGTAACCTGACTGCCACGGCGTTGCAGCGGCGTCAGTTGCAACACTGGGTACTGCTTGGGCAGTACATAGAGCACGCTGGCATCATCCAATGGCATGGCCGACACCTTGGCCTCACCGATTGGGCGAGGCTCGACTCGCTCCACGTTGAACACCCCCGTAAGCGGCAGTACAGCCAATTGCTCAACCGCATGCAGCTGAAAGTCCTGCTCGCGCTGGAACATGGCAAGCAGCGGTGAGTGCACGGTCACCACCCAGTCTTCTCCCTCTAAGGGTTGAGCGCTTGCACGAACGCACTGCGCACTCGATGAGGGGAAACGTGTTTCACGCTCGGCATTCAGGCGCAGCAACCGTGCCCGCTGAGGGGCCGGTGCTTGACGCAGCCACTCGGCGAAGCGAGATACCTGAATCCGCGGTTTGCCGAGAATGCCCAACAGCTGCGTGTAGGCAACCTGCGAATCGGCTAAATGAGCGAAGCGCTTGTCGTCCCCCAGCAAGCCATCGAGCAGCCCCACTTGGCCATGCTCACGCCCAAAGGGGCCATTTTTTAGGAGCGCTTCTGCATCGCTGTCAACCAGCCAGCCGGCGACAATACTTCCGCCGATAAAAAGTACAGCACCGATGCCCAGTACGAACGGGTTGATTGCCATACCCCAAGCATAAGCAGTCCAGGCCGCCCCGCCGCTGGCGGCAACGCCATAGGCCAACGCTGCATCCATGTCTCCCTGCTGCCAAGCACGCTTAGCATCCCACACACTCAAGGCCGTAGTGAAAAGCATGGCGACACCTGATAACGTGCGCAGCGCTGGTAATTTTGCGTTATCAGTCTGTTCTATCAGTTTTGCGGCCCAACGCTTAGAAATCTTCGATGTATCAAATAGTTGTTTCTCTAGCACCTGCACCAAACTATTTTCCACACCAAGCATAGGCTTGGTGAGGTTGCCCAACGCCACAGTTAAATCCGTGACCGCTGAGACTATTCCAGCCTGATAGCGCCCCTTCCCTTCCAGCCCTTCAGTAATCAACCCTCTCATGCCATCGCGTTGCGCCTGCAAGTTGTATAGCGCGCAGGCCACAGCCACAACCGGCATACTCGGCGTTCTAGCCAATGTATCGACTTTACGCGCGACATACTCCTTCCAGGCGCGGTACTTACGCACCTCGGGGTGGTCATCCGGGGCGACGATCAAGGTGACCTTGCCTTGATTCTGCAGCACCTTATCGAGCTGGCGAGGGCTGCTGGAGCCGATCACACGTTCTTCGTGGTCAAGAATATTGCCGTACAGATAATTCTGCCGGCTCAGGGTGGTGCGCTCGGCGGGCGTCAGGCCGGACTGCAAGCCGCCGCTGTTGCTGCCAAGAATCTTGAAGTGCTTAGCCTCGGCCTCGGCGGCCGTCATCAACTGTAAGCCCTTCCATTTCGATGACAGTTTGTCCAGCGCACCCAGCGACGGTGCGAACAGTCGGTTGAAGGTGACTTGCATGACCGCACCACTGCTGTTCAATCGCTGAAGGTGAGTGAGTACGCTGACAGAGAAGGTATCCATTAGATCGCTGATCAGGGCGTGCACGTTTTTAAACACGAGGCCGCGATCGGTGTCCTCTGGTTCGATATCCACCACCCGCAATAAGCTGCTTAGCCCCATGCGTTCTGGCTTTGGTTGGCGCCCCGTGGCGGCTAGAGCCTGCAAACGCTTGACCGGTTCAGGCACGCTGTTTTCATCCGTCACCAGAATGGAGCGGGTAACGGCGTGCTTGCCCTGCAGCAAGCTTTGACTTAAGCGGCCAATACTCTGCTGTAACTCCCGGCCCATGGCGTCGACACACAGCGCGTCAGACTGGACCGGGCTCTTACCCAACGCGTCCAGTGCCTCTGCCAGTAGGGCATAGGGCTCCAATAACCGCTCATCGTGGCTGAACAACCAGTCTTGAAGCACCACGGCCAAGTCGTTGTTGAATATCCCCACTAAGCGTTTGAGCATCAGTTCCAAGTGCTCGCGGGCTTCGTGTCGCTCTCGCACGAATACCGCTTTGTTCAACTCGTTGATATCCAGATATTCCTGGAATTTCGACAGCGGATTCTCGGCCTTCTGCATAACCGTGCTGTAAACCAACTGTGCATAGCGGCCATTCGGGCGGTGCGGTACCAGGGCGTTAAGCGCAAGCAGGTAAGACTCCGTCTGGCGCGCCTGTGCAGTTGCATGGCGCAACGAAAACAGCGGATCGTGAAGTATCAACCCCACCAGCTTGGGGTAGCCGCGCATGGCTTTTTCAGCAAACACGTCGACAGCAGCGGTGATCGCCGGAAGTGGCGCGGGAGGTGCGCTTTTATCATGGCCTGCCAACTCAGTAAGTGTGCTCTGTAGCTTGGCGACCCATTCAGTGGGCGGAATGGCTGCCAGTGACGGCGTGAACGTAGCCGGGTCAGCCAACGCGCTTTCAACATTGAAGTCGCGCGGGCGAAGTCCTTCGGCATGCTTGTCGATGACAACAATTGGCATGGCCTGCGTCGTGCGCCACTGCTCACCCCCGGCTACAGCCGCAGACCACGCAGGGCCGAAGGACTGGAGTCGCTTTTGCACCCGGCTGCTATTGCCCTCAAGCCAGGTGATGTACTCCCAGGTCCAGGGCAACTCGCTGTAGGCCATCGTGTAGTCATTACCCACGAAATGCCCCTGGAGCAGCATGGGCACTAAGATCAGCGACAACGGCGTACATGCTGCTGAACGGTCATCAGCAAACTGGCCTTGCTCCGCCTGTTTTCGCCAATAACCGACATCGACGTCACTCAGGTTGCCTTTACCGTCGCAGAGCAGCTCGCGCCAGAGCTTGCCATCCTGGAAAACGTATATACGACCAGGGCGAGGCAAGCCACCTTTGGGTGCTTTGTCGTATTGGTCGTTACCAGGTAAACGGGCCAGGGGCACAATTGCCAGAAATGTATTCTGCTGGATGTCCTTTTCTTCCTCATGGCTGCGCATGTTGTACGCGATGGGTATGCGCAGCTTCCCGCCATCTGTACGCGTGAGATTGATAGTCAGCTGGGCACGCCGTGCGTTGTCGTACTCAGTCCGCTTGCGGGTACCCTGCTCGATACTCTCGTCCTTGAGCTCGCTCATACGTCACCCTCCGGGTCGTGTAGCTCTACCTGCCCGCCCATGGCCGGATCGCCCCATACGTCAACGATCAGCTGCTCAGGGCCCTTTTCGCGGCTCTTCGCAGGTAACACCGCAATGGGTACAGGCGAGTTAACCTGCGCCTGGCCGGTTCGCTCACCGGTTGGTGCGGTATCTGCGGGTTTGGGAATTACCGGCAATACCGGCGCAGCCCCCGACCCACTGCCTGGGCCGCCACCTGAGTTGATTTTGATAATCGGGCCAACCATCGTGATGCCGCTGGCGTCGAGCTTGATAAAGCTGCCGGCGGCTTTGAGGGTGAGTTCGCTGCCGGCTTCGAGCACGACTTTCTGGCCGCTGGAAAGGTGGATTTCCTGCCCGGCATTGATGAACTGGCCAGTGCCGATCTTGATGTGTTGGTTGTTGCCGACGGTAAGGTGGTCGTTGGCTTTGACTTCGCTTTTGCGGTCGGCGTGGGTGGTGCGGTGTTCTTCGGCTTTGAATTCGCTGTAGCTGTTGGCTTCAACGGTGTCGTGGCGTTCGTTGCCGATGCGGATTTTCTGGTCGTGCTCGATGTTCTCGTCCCAGTCGCGCTCGGCGTGCAGGTAGATTTGTTCGGCACCTTTTTTGTCTTCAATACGCAGTTCGTTGTAACCGCCGCCGCCGGGGCTGCTGAGGGTTTTGAACAGGCTGCGGGTTTTGTTCGCCGGCAGGTCGTAGGGCACCACGTGTTCGGCGTGGTACAGACAACCGGTGACCAGCGGTTGGTCGGGGTCGCCTTCAAGGAAGGTGATCACGACTTCCATGCCGACCCGTGGGATGGCGATGCCGCCGTAGCGGTCGCCGGCCCAGCTGGAGCTGACGCGCAGCCAGCAGCTGGTTTTATCGTCGGCTTGGCCTTCACGGTCCCAAAAGAACTGCACCTTGATCCGGCCGTATTCGTCGCAGTGGATTTCTTCACCCGGCGGGCCAGTGACCACGGCGCTTTGGCTACCGAGGATGCGCGGTTTCGGGTGGTTGAGCGCTGGGCGGTAGAGCACCGTCCAGGGGGTAGCGCGGAAGTGGTTGCGGTAGCCCTGCTGGAAGCCGTCACTGACCTCGGTATGGCTGGTGACTGACTCTTCCAGCACTTGCGGCTGCTTGCCTTCATGGCTGACTTCAGTGAGCAACCACAGGTCGTTCCAGCTGGTGCGTGGGTGCTCGGTCAGGGCGAGGAAGTGGCCACTGACCAGCAGCGGTTGGTCGCTATCGCCTTGAGCCTGTTCGAAGTCGTGACGATGGCGTTCCAGCGCGCGCTGGCTGAGGTGCTTGCCACGTTCACGGTCGACAAAGCGGCCAGGGTAATCGTAATCCTCTAGGTCGGGTTTGAACGCGCTTTTGGCGTCCGCTTCCATCAGCAGTTTGGGTTTTTCAAAGTCGTAGTCGCGGCGGGTCACCCGGCTGGTACGGGTTTCCACGCGCACGCCAAAACGTTTGATCACCGGGTCATCGGCGACCAGGCCGCTGTCTTGCTGGTAGGCGGTTGGCGCCAGCTTGGGGAACGGCGTTTGATCGTCGCCGAACGTCAATACATGGCCTTGCTCACTGTGCTGGAAGTGGTAGTGGATACCTTCTTCCTCGCACAGACGCTGCACAAAGTGCAGGTCGGTCTCGTCGTACTGCACGCAGTACTCGCGCTCGGGGTAGATCGAGCCGAGTTGGAATTGGTAGGCGTTGGCCTGGATGCCATGCTCTTCGAGCACTTGGCTGATGATCTTTTCCACCGTCAGGTGTTGGAAGATGCGTTGGTTGGTGCGGTGCGCCAGATAGGCCAGTTGCGGGCGCAAGGTGACATGGTAGCGGGTCAGGCGTTTGCCGGACTCGCCTTGGGCAACGCGGTAGATCTGCCCATGAATGCCGTTGCCGGCTTGGTTGAAGACCAGAAAAGCAGCTTGGTGCAGCAGGCTTTCCAGGTCGAGATCAGGGCGTTCGCTGACCAACTCCAGTTCAAACTCGAAGGGCTGGCTGATCGCCTCACGGCCGCTGAATTCGAGCACCTGCAGATCGTGGCTAACGCCTTCGATGCTCAGGCTGAAATGAGTCTGGTTGGCGGCGGCGAACATTCGTTGTTCCTCTTGTTTCGTCCATGAATCAAACCACTGCGCAGTTTTAACCCAGGCCTGGCCTAGGTAGCCGTGCGTACTCGTGCTTTTTCGCGATGCCTGTCAGCGTTTGGCGAAACAGGTCTCACTAAAAACGCAGCGGCCAGGACGATGCCTGGCCGGTGCGGAGCGTACGAACTCAGCCTGTATTTAGGCGGAGATCGGGGTACGCCAGTCGTCAGAACCGGAAGTGCCGGAGACTTCGTGGGTCCAGACGATTTTGCGGTAGGTGAAGTACACGTCTTCCAGGTGAGTGAAGTGAGACATGTTCGGATCCTGGCAGTTCGGCATACGCGACTGCACGTCAACGATCACGGCATCTTCCAGCTCGATGGTGAAGTAGTGCTCTTGAGTACCAGTGGAGGAAGTGCGGTACCACTCCAGACGGCACTTGTTCAAACGCTCGCCAGAGGTCAGGGAGTTGAAGATCAGCGGCGAGGATTTGTCGAAGACTTTGGTGATCATCAGCGGCTTGTGTACACGCTGGCCAGTCGGCTGACCGGACTGTGGGTCACGCGGGATGATGACCTGGTGGTTGAAGGCTTGAACCAGAATCTGGTCTTCATGACCTTCCTGGAAGATGTTACCGACGGAATCTTCGGTGAAGGTGCCGGCGGTGATCAGGCCTTGCTTGGTGCCTTCGAGGGACAGATACGCGGGAGTTGGCATGAGTGCTTTCCTTGCCTTGGGTCATGGATCTGCAGTGATCCGGGAACCCTCCCTAGAGCGATAAGCGTGCCATTAAAATAAAACCCTTATAAAACAACGATTTATAAGGGTTAGCCATCAAGCTAGAAAGCGACTGTGCGGCAGATCACTTAAATCTGCGCAACTTATTGCGCAACCTTGCGCAATAAGTTGCCTGAGTGCTTACAAGCCCGCAGACAAAGGTGATTAACAGCTTATCCACACACTTACCCACAGAGCGCTGCGCAATATACTGCGCAGCGCTCTGTATGGCTCACGCCTCGCGGGCGCGACGGCGGCGCTGCAACCAGACCACCAGACCAAACAGCAGGAAGCCGGGAATCCACATCAGCTCTTTGGTCATACGCTGGGTAGGCGCGCGAACTTTAAGAATCTGCTGATCGAACTCCAAACCCGCTTCGGCGGCCGGGCTGGCAAAGGTCACGCTGTCGACCAGCACCTTGTCGCCCTCTTCATAGGTCAGCAGGCCCAGCTTCTGCAGGCGCTCCTCGCCGCTATCGCCCTCAGGCACAGGTAACAGCAGGCTGAATTCACGCGCATCGCCTACTGCGTCTTCACCTTTGATGCGCAAGCGCAGCTGACTGCCCGCCTCAACGTCACCCAAGGCTTGGGCCAGTTGTGCCGGCGGGATGTCACGGTAAGGGTCGTGTGCCATGTCCATCCAGAAGCCCGGGCGGAACAGGGTGAAGGCAACCAGCAGCAGCATGACGTTCTCGTACCAGCGGCTGCGTACCAGGAAGAAGCCCTGACTGCCGGCCGCGAAGATCAGCATGGCCGTCGTGGCAATGATGAAGATCAGCACGCCATGCCAGAAGTCCACGTCGATCAACAACAGGTCGGTGTTGAAGATAAACAGGAACGGCAAAATCGCCGTACGCAGGCTGTAGTAGAACGCGGCGATACCAGTCTTGATCGGGTCGCCCTTGGACACCGCTGCAGCGGCGAACGAGGCCAACCCCACCGGCGGCGTCACGTCGGCCATGATGCCGAAGTAGAAGACGAACAGGTGCACGGCAATCAGCGGCACGATCAAGCCATTCTGCTGGCCGAGGGTGACGATCACTGGCACTAGCAGGCTGGACACTACGATGTAGTTGGCGGTGGTCGGCAAGCCCATGCCCAGCACCAGGCTGAAAATCGCGGTGAGCACCAGCATCAGCAGCAGGTTGCCCATCGACAGCAGCTCAACCAGATCGGCCAAAACTAGGCCAACCCCGGTTTGCGACACCGCGCCGACGATCATCCCGGCGGCTGCCGTGGCAATGCCGATGCCGATCATGTTGCGCGCACCGGCAATCAGGCCTTCACGTAAGTCGATCACGCCATCCATAAACGAGCCGTGAGCATGCGTGCCATCGGTGCGCAGCCAGGTCAGCAGTGGCCGCTGCGTGAGCAGGATGATCACCAGCATCACGCTGCCCCAAAAGGCAGACAAGCCTGGGGACAAGCGCTCGATCATCAGGCACCAGACCAGCACCACCACCGGCAACAGAAAGTGCAGGCCGGAGAGTAATACAGCGCGGGTTTGTGGCAGTTTGTCGAGCGGTGCGTCGGGGTCTTCGGCGGGCAACACCGGCACGCTGGCGGCAATTTTCAGCAAACCGAGGTAAACCAGTGCCAGCAGTGCGCCGATGCCCGGCAAAGCGAAATCGCCCAATGCCGGCTTGAGCCAGCCGAGGCCGTAGTACACCGCCAGCGACAGGCCGCTGATCATCGCGGCACCGAAGGCAAAGCCGGTCAGGCGCCGCAGCCAGGGCTTAGGTTGGTGGCCGCCAATCGGCTGCAGGCCGAGCTTGAGCGATTCCAGATGAACGATATACAGCAGGGCGATATAGGAGATTGCCGCCGGCAGGAACGCGTGCTTGATGATGTCGACATAGGGCATGCCGATGTACTCGACCATCAGAAAAGCCGCCGCGCCCATCACCGGCGGCATGATCTGGCCATTCACCGAGGAGGCGACTTCCACAGCGCCAGCCTTTTCCGCCGAGAAGCCGGTGCGTTTCATCATCGGGATGGTGAAAGTGCCGGTAGTCACTACGTTGGCGATCGACGAGCCGGAGATCAGCCCGGTCAACCCCGACGCCACCACAGCGGCTTTGGCCGGGCCGCCACGGAAATGCCCGAGCATGCTGAAGGCCAGCTGAATAAAGTAATGCCCGGCGCCGGCACGATCCAACAAGGCGCCGAACAGCACAAACAGGAACACAAAGCTGGTGGACACCCCAAGGGCAATGCCGAACACCCCTTCGGTGGTGATCCACTGGTGGTTAGCCAGCGCATTTATGCTGACCCCACGGTGCGCCAGCAGCCCAGGCATATAGGGCCCAGCCAGGCTGTAGATAAGAAACAGCAGGGCAATAATCGCCAGCGGCGGGCCGAGCACCCGGCGCGTGGCTTCCAGCAGCAGCGGTATGCCGATACAGGCGGTGAGCATGTCCGCCGTGGTCAGGCTACCGGGGCGTAAAGCCAGCTGCTGGTAGAAAATAAACAGGTAGGCGGCGCTGGCGGCAGCGACTAGGCCTAAGGCGATATCCAGCAACGGCACCCGATCGCGCGGCGATTTCTTAAACGCCGGGTAGGCGAGAAACGCCAACAGCAGGGCAAATGCCAGGTGGATAGAGCGGGTTTCGGTGTCGTTGAATACACCCACACCCACGATAAATGGCAGCGGTGAAGCGATCCACAGCTGAAATAGTGACCAGAGCAGGGCCAGGCCGGTGATCACCTGGGCCATGGCACCCAGCGGGGTGCGCGCACCGACATCCTGGGCAATCAGTTCTTCGGTGGACAGTTGCTTGTCATGCATGGGTCGAACCTGCATTCGAGGGTACGGAAACGGCAAAACCCGCAGCCTCACGACTGCGGGTTTGCTTATCTAAAGATGCTAGCTCAGCAGAGCCGGCTGATTACAACCAGCCACGCTCTTTGTAGTAACGCACAGCACCTTCGTGCAACGGCGCACTCAGGCCAACTTTGATCATGTCGGTTTCTTTCAGGTCAGCAAATGCAGGGTGCAGACGCTTGAAACGATCAATGTTGTCGAACACCGACTTAACCAGCTGGTAAACCACTTCCGGGCTGGCCTTAGCCGAGGTGGATAGCACCGCTTTGCCGCCAATCGATGGTGTCGGCTTGTCGTTGCCCTTGTACACACCGCCTGGGATATCAGCCTTGGTGTAGTAGCTCTTCTCAGCCAATAGCTTGTCGATTTCCGCACCGGTCACCGGCACCAGTACCGCGTCGGTGGTGGTGGTGGCTTCCTGGATCGCGCCGTTTGGATGGCCAACGAAGTAGGTCATCGCATCGATGTTGTTATCGCCCAAGGCAGAAGCCTGCTCTGCCGGCTTCAGCTCAGCGGCCAGGGAGAACACGGAACGCTCCCAACCTTTGACCTGCATGATTTCATCAAGGGTGTCGCGCTGGCCGGAACCTGGGTTGCCGATGTTGACGCGCTTACCTTTGAGGTCATCGAAGGTGGTGATGTTGGCGTCGCGACGCGCAAGGATAGTGAACACTTCACTCTGCAACGAGAACACGGCGCGGATGTCATCCATCGCACCTTCTTTCTCGAACGGTGTGACACCTTTCATGGCCTTGTATTGGTGATCCGATTGCATGATGCCGAAATTGAATTCGCCACTGCGGATACCGTTGACGTTGGCCACGCCGCCGCCACTGGCGGGTGCGTTGCACTTGATGCCGTGCTCAGTAGCACCGCGATTGAGGAAACGGCAGATCGATTGACCGGCTACATAATAAACGCCGGTTTGGCCACCGGTGCCGATGGTGACGAATTGCTCTTCGGCCTGTACGGCGCTGCTCAGGGTGATACCTGCAAGTGCAGCCGACAGGGCCCATGCCAGGGATTTACCTTTCATGGGAGTTCTCCTTTTCTGTTTATTGTTGAGCCGAGCGCACCTTTTGAGTGCGTCCGGAGGCGAGAGTCTAACGGCTCAGAAATAAGTTGCACGGAGTAATGCTTAGCCAGCGAGTAACCAAGTATTTATCCACACACTCAGCCTAGACGCTTTAGCGCTACCGCTGAGCCACAGCTTTGGGCAAACTTACTGAATGGCCAAACACCCGTTCGACTCACCGCACACCTCCGTCAGTGCCAGCGTCACCCTCGCGGTGTTGCGTGCAGCCAGCCAATTAGGCTTGGAACGTAATGAGCTGATCCGTGCATGCGGGCTGAGTGAAGAGCTGCTCAATGATCCCGATGCGCGTATTCCCTTCGCCGCACAGGAACAGTTGTGGCAATGCCTGAGTCGTATCGAGCATGCCGAACCCGGACTGGCGCTGGGTGAACACCTCGCTCCCGCCACCTTCAGCGTGCTCGGTTATCTGCTGCAAAGCAGCCCAACACTGGGTGATGCCCTGCTTGCTGGGGTGCGCTACCAACGCCTAGCTGGTGAAGGCGGTGAAATTCAGCTGCATGAACACGGCGATGAGTTGCACCTGCTCTACCAACCCTTGCATCCCGAGTTGCCGGTCACACGCACCCGCGTGCTGGCACTGATGGCCGGCTGGGTGAAGATGTTTCACCCGCTGCTGGATAACTGGCACCTGCTGCGTGCGCAGTTCGTCCATGCGCAACCGCCGAGCCTCGATAGTTACACCCACGTTTTTGCCTGCCCGCTGCAATTCGGCGCCAGCGACTACGCCATTGTGTTGCCCAAACACCTGGCCGGTGCCGCGCTGACCCAGGGCAACCTGCCCTTGCAAAACCTATTGCGCCAGCATGCTGAAGCGCTGCTCGCACGCCTGCCCAGCGAAAGCCTGAGTGCGCGGGTAGTGGCGTTGCTGGGCGAGCAGCTGGCGCGGGGGGAGCCGGACCGCAGCGAACTGGCGCGCCATCTGCACCTGAGTGAACGCACCCTGCAACGGCGCCTGGCCGAAGAGGGCTGCAACTATCAACAGCTGCTCAATGACACCCGCCAGCAACTGGCCGAGCAACACCTGAGCAGCGGCACCTTACCAGCGGCCGAAATCGCGCTGCTCTTGGGCTACTCAGAACCCAGTGTGTTTTTCCGCGCGTTTCGCCAATGGACCGGGCTGACGCCAGGTGAGTATCGCGCCCAGCAGAAAGCGGGTTAACGGCGGTTAAATACCCTGCGCCCGCAAGAACGCCAGAAATGCCTCGCGCGAGCTGTAACGCGGACTGAAGCCGAACTCCTGTTTAAGTCGGCGGTTGTTGAGCACCGGGCGATAACGCAGAAAGTCCACTTGCTCCGGACCATAAGGGCTCAGGCCTAGGGGTTTGAGTACGCTCAGCGCAGCGCGAATCAACCCGGCCGGTAGCGCGTGGTAAGGCTTGCCGAGCAGTTCGGCGATCTCCTTGAGCGACAGCGCGCCATCACCGGCCAGGTTGAAGATCCCTTCGCGTCCATCGCGCAGGCCGCAGCAAATGATGTCCACCACGTCCTGATCCCAGATAAACACGAAGCGGCTGTCACTGCCGCGAATACCCAGCACCGCGCGCTTCTTGAACAGTTCGCTGATCTGGTTGTTCACCTGTTTGCCGAGAATGGTGCCGGGACGCAGGATCAGCTGCTTGAGTGACGGGTGACTCGCCCGCGCCTCCGCCAACAGCAGTTCCACTTCACGCTTGTGCTTGGCATAGGCGAAATGCGCATGACCACGTAACGGTTGGTCTTCATCCAGCCACGCGGCATTCTGCGGGTGATAGCCGTAAGCGGCGCCCGAGCTGGTGACGATCAACTGCTCAACCCCATGCGCCAGCGCTGCCTGAATAAGCGCCTGAGTACCGCCCACATCAATGGCATGCAACTGCGCTTCGCTCATGCCCGGCGGCGGCGTGACCACCGAAGCCAGATGCACAATCGCCTGCGGTTGCCAGGTGGCTATGCAGTTTTCTACCGCCGCCGGCTGGCTGATATCGAGCTGCACCGGCTCGACATTGAGCTTCATGCCTGCACGATTTTGCGGGCGAATATCGGCGGCAATCAGCATCCACTGCGGCTGCTGCACGGCTAATTGATTGAGCAGTTGCTGGCCGATATAACCGGCAGCGCCGGTGATCAATACACGCATAAGTTTCTCCACACGCGGCCTGCCCGTTGTGCCACGGGGCGACGGCTGCGGTTTTCTCGACTGTATTCCGCACTGCAGGCTACTGCGCACGGTGCGCCGCCGAAGTGGCAGCGCAGGCCAACCGAGATGACCAAAGGCGCCAACGCCTTGCGCTCTTACCTGCCGGCCGCGCTATGCTCTGCAACCAGACCGCTCTCGGAGCACCTCAACCATGAACCAAGCTGAGCAGAACTTGCGTATCGACTACATCGAGTTCGCAGCCATCGACCTGCCCGCTCTCAAGCAGTTCTATCAGCAGGTATTCGCCTGGGCCTTCACCGATTACGGCCCGCACTACAGCAGTTTCAGCGATGGCCGCATGAGTGGTGGCTTTAGCACCGAGGTGACAGCGGGCAATGGCCCGTTAGTGGTGATTTATGCCAGCGATCTTGAGGCGGTTTGCGGTCAGGTAACCGCCGCTGGCGGGCAGATCACTCAGGCGATTTTCAGTTTTCCGGGTGGCCGCCGCTTCGAGTTCCTCGATCCCAGTAACAATCGCCTGGCCGTGTGGTCGGAGTAAGAGGCACATCCAGTGCCTGCCGTGCGTTGGCCCTGTTGGATTAAAGCCAGGCGCAGCAAACCGCTTGCGGCTAACGTGCTTCAGCGTGGCCCGAAAGGCGAGTGACGCAGTAATGCTTACTTACACCAGTAAACTCCGCCTTCTCGCCTGTTCTTACCTTGCACCACGCCCTCTCGCGAGGCTTTGAATAGGTTCTAACCGAGTCAATCTATGTCCACCTGGAAACAGTCAATTTCCAAGCTTATCGCCCTGGCGCAACGCTACCCCGGTGTCGTTGCGATCTTCGGATTTTTCTCGGGCTTAGCAAGTTTTCTGCTGGTCAAACGTCAGGCCGAACTGGCCCAAGTGCTGGCATTGGTGATGTTGGTGAGCTGGCTGTGGCTGATTTTGGAAAACATCCTGCGCGAGCGCATCTCCAAGTGGTTTGGCTTCGAGTTGCCACCGCCGCTGCTGCGCTACGCCACGCAGATGATTCACCAGGAAAGCCTATTCTTTGTGCTGCCGTTCTTCTTTATCACCACCACCTGGAACAGCGGCCAGGTAATGTTCAGCGGCCTGCTGGCGCTGGCCGCGCTGGTCGCGATCATTGACCCGCTTTACTACAAATGGCTGGCCAACCGACGCTGGCTATTTCTCGCCTATCACACCCTCACACTGTTTGCGCTGCTGCTCACGGCGCTGCCGATCATCTTCAAACTGACTACGCCGCAGAGCTACCAGCTTGCGCTGGCAGCAGCAGTGGTACTGTCATTCCCGTCGCTGCACACCGTGATTACCGCGCAGCGTTGGTGGCGCTGGCTGATACTGGTCGGCCTGATGACCGTGCTGGGCGGCGGCGGTTGGCTGGCGCGCATCTGGGTGCCGCCAGCCACGCTCTGGATGACCGAGGTGGCCGTCAGCACCGAAATGAACAACGCAGAACGCGCTCCGGTTGACCCACTCAAAACCATCAGCGATGAGCAGCTGCACCAACAGGGCTTGTATGCCTACACCGCCATCAATGCACCACGCGGGCTCAACGAGCGCATCTACCATGTGTGGCGCCACAACGGCCACGAGATTGAACGCATCGCGCTGGATATTCACGGCGGGCGCAAAAAGGGCTACCGCGCCTGGACCCACAAACAAAACTTCCCCGCCGACGCCGTGGGCCGCTGGCAGGTGCAGGTGCTGACTGAAGCGGGACAGATGATTGGCGTGCTGCGCTTTCAGGTCACCGAGTAAGCCGACGCGCTAAACCGCGCGCCCGGTTTAGCGGCCTAGCCGAAGAACCAATAACACACTGAAATCGCTGCCACGACTCCGGCAAACTCGGCCAGCAGCGCGCAGCCCACAGCATGGCGCACACGCTGGATGCCGACCGCACCGAAGTACACCGCCAGCACATAAAAGGTGGTTTCCGTGCTGCCCTGCACCGTGGCGGCAACCAGTGCCGGAAAGCTGTCGACACCCTGGGTCTGCATGGTTTCGATCAGCATGGCGCGCGCCGCACTACCGCTGAAGGGTTTGACCATGGCCGTAGGCAAGGCTTCGACAAAGCGTGTGTCCCACCCAATCACCTCAACCAGCCAGCGAATCCCATCCAGGCCGAAGGCCAGCGCACCAGATGCGCGCAGCACACCGATTGCGCAGAGCATCGCCACCAAATAGGGCAACAGGCTCTTGGCTACATCGAAGCCTTCCTTAGCGCCTTCGATAAATTCCTCATACACCGCCACCTTTCTCAACGCACCCATCAGCAGAAACAGCAGAATGATGCCGAACAAGGTGAGGTTGCCCGCCAGTGACGACAGCGCCGCCAGCGCCGTGGCTGACATGCCGGCCAGCAGCGCCATAAAAGCCCCCAGCGCCAGCGCGCCGGGCACCAGGTAAGCCAGCACCACCGGGTCCCACAACCGCAGCCGCTGCATCACTGCCACCGACAGCAAGCCGACCAGCGTCGAGGCGCTGGTGGCCAGCAAAATCGGCAAAAATACCAGGGTTGGATCAGGCGCACCTTGCTGGGCGCGGTACATAAAGATGGTCACGGGCAGCAGGGTCAGCGATGAGGCATTGAGCACCAGAAACAGGATCTGTGCATTGCTTGCCGTGGTGCTGCTGGGGTTAAGGGTTTGCAGGGCGCGCATGGCTTTCAGGCCAATTGGCGTGGCGGCATTGTCCAGCCCCAGGCCGTTGGCGGCGAAGTTCATGGTAATCAAACCAAGGGCTGGGTGGCCGCGCGGAACCTCAGGCATCAGCCGAGCAAACAGCGGGCCGAGCAACCGCGCCAAGGCATCGACCAGACCGGCTTTTTCGGCAATGCGTAACAAGCCCAGCCATAGAGTCAATGTGCCGAACAACAGCACCATGACCTCGACTGAGAGCTTGGCCATGGCAAACAGGCTCTCGACCATGGCGGCGAATACCCCTGGATCATCGCCGAGCAACCAGCGCGACAAGCCGGCAATAGCCGCCACCAAAAAAAACCCCAGCCACAAGCCGTTCAGCATACTTATCCCCCTGTCAGTGGGCTGGATAATAGCGCGGCTGGTGATACTGGGGTGCAAAGGAGCAGCGCAAGGCTACTCGGGGAGCGTTACAGCAGTGAGCAATGCCCGTTGGGGCATGTGTGCAGTTCGCTCGTACTCAAGCCATGGCTGGGTACGCGCCAAGCACGCTGATGCTTAGTACCAGTTCGGGTCGCTTTTCAGCTGTTCGAGCAGCAGCTTCTGAGTGGCCTCGTCCGGGTCGCCCAGCCAGCGCAAGCTGGCATGTTGGCTAGGCGCTTTGTCTGTCGGCAGCCCGTCTGGCAGCTGCACGTAGAGCGCATAGGCGTCTTCCTTGTCCCAGCTAAAGGCCACGTAGAGGCGCTGATTGAAACAGTTTTGCTCCTCGCACAACTGACCAACCAGGTACTTGTCACCGTCGTCCTCCAGGCCCAGCATCGGGGTGGCGAGGCCGCTTAGGTTCATCACCCATTCCGGCAAACGGCTTTCGTCTTCCACCAGCTCCTGCCAGCTCTGCTGGTAAACCGGGTCACTGGAAAGCAATTCATTGAGGCGGAATTGGCCATCGGTGTCTGCGGCCAAAGCCGCCGCACTGCCACCCAGCATCAGGGCGGCAAGCAGCGTCTTAATGGTCATGGGAGCTCCTCTATCCACGTGGGCGGCGGCCCATGATGAACGACACGATGAACAGCACCAGAAAGACCAGGAACAGAATTTTCGCGATCCCGGTTGCGGTGCCGGCGATACCACCGAAGCCCAATACTGCAGCGATGATGGCGATGATCAGAAAGGTAATGGCCCAACTCAACATGGTGATACTCCTATGTAGAACACACCCCAGCAAATGCGCTGTGGCAGAACGAAAGGGCTTACAGACGCCCTCGCTGGTTTGTAGCAGGGTTACCGGAGCAACCGTAATAGGATTATTGCAGGCACCGTGCCAGCTTTTATTAGATATAAAATACTTATATTTCAATGACTTACGAATCACCCACAAAGCGAGTCACTTGCAAGCTGCATGATCGAGACCATTTCATCATGCAACTTGCATGAATCCTTACAGCGGCGTACCCACCGCAACCGAAGTCTGCCGGCCTATCCATATGCCTGCACAACACGTCATGCACCTTGCAACAGCCACCTTTGCACGGGCACATCGCCCCACTGACGTTGCTCCTCAATCAGGCACAGGCTCGGCTACCCATGCAATTCAATGCACGAGGACAACGGTAGGTAAAAACACATGGAGTGAGCGTGAAGCGCTGCAGCCGACTGGCCAACAGCAGACACGTGCTATGCAAGGTTGCCGTTAATAGGCCGGATAAGCGCTAGGCAAACGCTACGCGCTCTGCCCATCGGCTAAAGGGAAGGAATGGAACATGGCGCTGAGGCTCAGAAGCTCAGACGTTGCGGCATCCGCGCATCAGGCTGTGCTTGCCAAGGCAAACTAGCGTGGCGGGCTTGCGGCGCAGCGGATGGCTGTTGTGCCGCCTGCTGATAGGTGCCGAAAGTCGCTGACATAGGCTGGGGCAGCCCAGAAACTTGAGTACATTGCGGCGCATGGCAGCCGCTTAGATCGTGGCGCGCGCCCTGTAAGACCAGCACCGTACCTGTGAGGTTGTGCATCCATTGGGGCCAAGCATGCTCGACCGCGCGAATAGCAGGCCAGGCTTGAGCATGAACAGGTGCCTGCTCAAGCGTAGGTTCAACAGTCAACGACTGTGAGTTGTTGCCGGCGGCCGAAGCCGCCGCACTGCCGCCCAATACCAGGGCGACAAGCAGCGCCTTGAAGGGTTGCATGGTTATATGCTCCTACACCCGTGGGCGACGGCCCATGATGAACGAGACAATGAACAGCACCAGAAAGACCAGGAACAGAATCTTGGCGATCCCGGTTGCAGTGCCCGCGATACCACCGAAGCCCAGTACTGCAGCGATGATGGCAATGATCAGAAAGGTAATGGCCCAACTCAACATGATGACTCTCCTTATTTAGCGAACCGCGCCCTAAGCGCAGCCATTAAGGGGCGCGGCCAGGCCGCGCCCCTAAGTGCCTTACTGCATGGACTGTTTGATGTTGCGCATACGGTCGTGGTTAGCACGCACGGTCGGCATTTGCGTCGCGAGCAGTGCATGCACGTCTGGATCAGCATCTTTCAGCGCATCTTCGAAGGCGTGCAGGATGCGGTCTTCCGCTTCCTCAAGCTGCGCCACATAAGTGGCCTCTTCGTCGCTTACCAGCGCGGCTTTAGTGTCGGCATACATCTGGCGCAACTTGCCGACCATGGTGCCGCCAGCGGCTGGCTTCTCCTGATTAGCACTCACCTTCACGGCCAGCGCACGGATCAGCTCGGTCTTGCTCTGCGACATGTCGCGGAACAGAGCCTGCAGGCGCACATCTTTCACTTCATCGTGGGCGTGCTGATAAAAGCGCTGACCGTCACGGGTAATCTCAATCAGGTCGTTCAGTTGCTGGATTTTGTCAGTCATGGTGACTCTCCTCTGGCTGTAACGGCGGCGATAACCGCCTCAAAAATAGGCTGCCTCCAGCTGGAGGCAGCCAGCGGGATTAGCTATCGATACGCAGGGCGTCGGCATCTACACCGCGAACACCACGGATGTTGCGGGCGGTTTCAACAGCCAACTGCTTCTCGGCGTTGCTCAGCACGCTGCCGCTGAGGCTGACCATGCCCTTTTGGGTGTCGACCGAAATATTCAGGCCGTCGAGGTTGCGGCTGTATATGAAGCTGGATTTCACCTTGCTGGTGATCCAGGCATCGCTGACCGCTACACCGACGTCATCGGCGGCGTTCTGTGCCTTGGCGGCGCTGCTGTCGGTGCCGCTGACGCTCAGCAGGTTATTCACCTCACGCACGCCATCGGTGTTGGCAGCCAGACGACCGGCCAATTCCTTTGCCTCGGCACTCTGCGCATTACCGGTCAGGCTGACCGTACCGTTGGCGGCGTTAACATTAATGTCGAGACCTTCGGTGTTGCTGTTCCACAACAACTTGGACTTCACGGTGGCCACCAAGGTGGCATCCTCAAAGCGCTGCGACAGGTTCGGCTCGCTGCTGGCTTTGGCCTCAAAGGCCGGGTCGAGGGTGAGCTGGTTATCAACCTTTTTCACCCCTTCAATACCCAGGGCAATCTGCTCGGCGAGATCGCGATCAACCTCGGTCTCCACCTTGCCGGTCAACTTGGCGCTGCCGTTCTCTACATCCACATCAATGGTGAAGGGGTTGAGGTGGCGGTTGAGCGCAAATGCGGTCCAGATCGAGCCTTCCTGGCGCGCCTCACTAAGCTCACGGGTCATCTCACCATCAGCGGCAAAGGCGCTGAAAGGGGCCAGGCCGATCAGGCCGGCGGTCGCGGTGGCCAGGGCCAATGTCTTCAACTTATGCATGGCTATTTCTCCTATGGGTTGCAGTCACTCAGTCGCTTTTGGCGACTCGTACTCCACTATCGCAAGGCCCATGCCATACTTTTGTAAAACAAAATATCTATATAAATCAGCAACTTAACCATAACGCCTAGGCATCCCCTGCATGCAGGCTGCATGATTGCCTTTTAGATGCCGTGCAACTTGCACGACAGATAACGGACTAAGCCTCAGCACAACAGCCAAGGAGAGCAATATGGACACCCCAGCCCAGCCACTCGGACGCATTCTGCTGGTCGATGATGAGCCGGCCATCCTGCGAACCTTCCGCTATTGCCTGGAAGATGAGGGCTATCAAGTCAGCACAGCCACCAGCGCGGCTCAGGCCGATGCGCTGCTGCTGCGTCAGGTGTTCGACTTATGTTTTCTCGACCTGCGCCTGGGTGACGATGATGGCCTTGAGGTGCTCGCGCACATGCGCGTGCAGGCGCCATGGATGCGCGTAGTGATGATTACCGCCCACTCGGCGGTGGACACCGCGGTGGATGCGATCCAGGCGGGTGCGGCTGATTATGTGGTGAAGCCCTGCAGCCCTGACCAATTACGCCTGGCCGCTGCCAAACAACTGGAAATTCGCCGTTTGGCTGAGCGCCTGGAGCACCTCGAAGGCAGCGTGCGTAAACCGGGTGAAGGCCTGGACTCAAATAACCCGGCCATGATGGCGGTGCTGCAAACCGCTAAACAGGTCGCCGACACTGACGCCAACATCCTCATTCTCGGCGAGTCTGGTACGGGTAAGGGCGAACTGGCCCAGGCCATCCATGGCTGGAGCAAGCGCGCGAAAAAAGCCTGCGTCACCATCAACTGCCCGTCGCTGAGCGCCGAGCTGATGGAAAGCGAACTGTTCGGCCACAACCGCGGCTCATTCACTGGGGCCACTGAAAGCACCCAGGGCCGCGTCAGCCAGGCAGATGGCGGCACCTTGTTTCTCGATGAAATTGGCGATTTCCCGCTGGCTCTGCAGCCCAAGCTGCTGCGCTTTATTCAAGACAAGGTTTACGAACGCATTGGCGATCCGCAAACCCGCCAGGCCGATGTACGCATCCTCGCGGCCACCAACCTCGACCTCGATGAAATGGCCAAGAACGGCCAGTTCCGTGAAGATTTAAAGTACCGCCTCAATGTCATCACCCTCACCCTGCCGGCCCTGCGTGAGCGCCGCGAAGACATTCTGGTACTGGCCGAGCGCTTTCTTGCCCGCTTTGTCAGCGACTACGCCCGCCCCGCCCGCGCCTTTAGTGATGAAGCCCGCGAGGCCCTGCTCAACTACCCCTGGCCGGGCAACATTCGTGAGTTGCGCAACGTGATCGAGCGCGCAAGCATTCTGTGCCCGGAACAACAGGTACAGGTCAGCCATTTGGGCCTTAACCTCAATGAAGAGCTGAACAGCCCGTATGTCGGCGGCGAAATGAGCCTAGAAGACCTGGAAAAAGCCCACATCAGCGCGGTACTGGCCAACAGCAGCACCCTCGACCAGGCTGCTAAAACGCTGGGCATTGATGCCTCCACGCTCTATCGCAAACGTAAGCAGCTCGGCTTATGAGGCTGCGCAGCCAGTTATTCATCAGCGGTGGCGCACTGGTTACTGCCTCCATGATCGGCTTGCTGCTGGGCATGTTCAGTGTGTGGCAGCTGAGCAAAACCCAAGATGAGACCATGACCCGTAACATGGACATCCTGGATGCCTCGCTCGGCTTGCGCCAAGAGATGGGTACCCAAGTGATCCTGATCATTTCCGACAAGCTCGACCGCCAAGCATTGAAAGCGTCGGATACGCGCTTCGATGAGTGGCTGGCCAAGGCCGCTGATGGGGCGCTGAATGCCAACGATGACCAATCGGTTATCACGATCAAGCAGGCCTACAGCAACTATCAAAAATTCCTAAGCTCCCCTGCCGAGGTGCGCCGGCACCTACTCAAGGACGACAATTTCAACCTGGCCTTGCGCGACCTGCGCGACAGCATCAATGCCATGCAAATGCACTACGTCAACCAAGTTAACCTGGGGCAGCAAGACATTCGCGAACGCACCCGGCTGATTACCGCACTGCTTGGGATGATTGGTCTGGCGGTGCTGCTGATCAGCTTTGTCACCGCGCACAGCATCGCCCGGCGCTTTGGCCGGCCGATTGAAGAGTTGGCCACCGCTGCTGACCAGATCGGTCGTGGCGACTTTCAAGTCAGCCTGCCCATTACCCCGGTGAACGAAATCGCTTCATTGAGCCGGCGTTTCGGCTTAATGGCCGAGGCCTTGCACAGCTTCAGAAGCAGCGATATCCAGGCCCTGAAAATCGAGCAACAACGCTTAAACGCGGTACTCGACAGCATTGACGACGGCCTGCTGATTTTTGATCGCCAAGGCAACGTCGAGCACTTCAACCCAGTCGCGCAACGCCAGCTGGGCTGGAATGAAAGCCACCTGGGACAGCAACCCGAATTGAGCCTGCAGCGCTCTGACCTGCCAACCCAGCTGTACCGTGTGATACACGGCGAGCCTCTGGAAGAGGCGCTGGAAGACCTGCAAGTCGACATCGATGGTGAGCCCCGATTACTGGCTTATAGCCTCGCGGCAGTCAGCCACGACGGCGAACGCCCGCTGGGCGCGGTGATGGTGCTGCGCGATGTCACCGAACAGCGCGCGTTCGAACGGGTGCGTAGCGAATTCGTGTTACGCGCTTCACATGAGCTGCGCACCCCGGTCACCGGCATGCTGATGGCCTTCTCCCTGCTGCAGGAGCGGGTGAGCTTTGCTGCCGAAACCCGTGAAGCAGATCTGCTGAGCACGGTCGATGAAGAAATGCAGCGCCTGTTGCGCCTGATCAACGACCTGCTGAATTTCTCGCGTTACCAGAATGGCTTACAAACCCTTGAGTGTGTCGAGTGCAGCATTGAACCGCTGCTGCGCCTAGCCCAGCAGCGATTCAGCGCTCAAGCCGATGAGCTGCAGGTGACGTTGTATTGCGATGTAGAAGAGAACCTACCGCTCCTGCAGATCGACCCAGGGCAAATCGAACGGGTACTCGACAACCTGATTGGCAACGCACTGCGCCACAGTCACCCCGGCGGTACCGTGCACTTACGCGCCAGCTCACAGGGTGAGCGGGTTGAGCTAAGCGTGACCGACAACGGCGAGGGTATTGCGTTTCGCCAACAAGCGCGGATTTTCGAGCCGTTCGTGCAGGTCAGCCGCAAGAAAGGCGGCGCGGGCCTGGGCCTGGCCTTGTGCAAGGAAATCGTGCAATTGCACGGCGGTTATATCGGGGTGAAATCACGGATAGGCCAGGGCACACAGTTCTATGTACTGCTGCCAACCTGCCCCCCGAACGTGGCCTGAGTAAGTGGCGCCTAGCAACCAGCGCCACCTTCAACCATGCCAACCGGCGGCGCTGATCCGCGCCGCCGCTGCCGACCTCAATGCGCCGCTTCTTTGAGTAGCGGCACCTCTTTACCCTGTGCATCGAACAGCTTGCCACCCTTGAAGTAGTCGCCATCGTTGAGCGCCGCAATATCCTGGTAGCGCAGGGTGCGTTCGCTGCCGGCGACGAATACTGACTGCTGGTCCGAGTTGCCTGTTTTGAAGTGGTTGAACGCCAAATTCAGCACAATCGCCATGATCGCCGCCGAGCTGATGCCGGAATGGAAAATGGTTTCGAACCAGGCTGGGAAGTGATGATAAAAAGCCGGCGCGGCAATCGGGATCATGCCGAAGCCAATCGAGGTGGCGACGATAATCAGGTTCATATTGTTGCGGTAGTCAACCTTAGACAGGGTGCGAATGCCACTGGCTGCCACGGTGCCGAACAGCACCACACCCGCCCCGCCCAATACCGCCGTGGGTACGGCAGCTACTAGGCGCCCCATCACCGGAAGCAGACCCAAGGTCACCAGAATCAACCCCGCCGATGCCACCACATAGCGGCTCTTAACCCCAGTTACAGCCACCAGGCCCACATTCTGGGCGAAGGCGCTTTGGGTGAAGGAGCCGAAGATCGGCGCAAACATGCTGGAGATCATGTCGGCGCGCAGACCATTGCCGAGCCGCTTGGAGTCGACCTTGGTTTCAATGATGTCACCCACGGCGAGGATGTCTGCCGAGGTTTCCACCAAGGTGACAATAATCACAATAAACATGGAGATGATGGCGGCCACGTGAAAGGTCGGCATACCGAAATGGAAGGGGCTGGGGAATGCCACCATCGGCCCTTCGGTGATCTTGGAGAAGTCCGCCATACCCAGTGCAAGCGCCACCAGGGTGCCAATGACCATGGCCAGCAGAATCGACAAGCGCGAGATGCTTGAACTGCCTAATTTGCTCAGCAGCAGCACCGTAACCAGGGTCAGTGCGGCCAGGCCGATATTGGCCATGCTGCCAAAATCAGCCGCCTGGCTGTTACCGCCCATTGCCCAACGCGCCGCCACCGGCATCAAGGTCAAGCCGATGATGGTAATCACGATCCCATTCACCAGCGGTGGGAAGAATTTAGTAATTCGTGAAAACACCGGGGTTATCAACAGCCCGATAGCCGAGGCCGCCATCACCGCGCCCAGCACCGCAGGCAGGCCCCCGGCGCCATCGCTGCCAATGATCGCAATCATGGTGGCCACGCCGGCAAAGGACACGCCCTGCACCAGCGGCAGCTGACAACCGAAAAACGGTAAACCCAGGGTTTGCAGCAAGGTCGCCAACCCGCCGGCAAACAGTGATGCGGCGATCAGTAGGCCGATATCCGCTGGCGACAGACCTGCAGCCTGGCCGACGATCAGCGGCACGGCAACAATGCCACCGTACATGGTCAACACATGTTGCAGGCCATAGGCGAGGTTGGCACCGATACCGAGGTTTTCGTCTTCCGGGCGCGGCACAGAGGACGGCGTAACAGGTGAAATCGACATGCTGAGGTTCTCGCTGTTGTTCTTGTGCAGCCAATGTAGACAAAGTCAAAAGCTCTTGGCTACAACTTTGTATACATTTTTCGACAAAAGAGCATCACCAGAACGATCCACCAACAGACAGTCTAAAAACAGGCAAACACATACAGAAAAACCGCCTTGGCAGGCATTGCCAAGGCGGTTGTTTATATCAAGGTCAGAGCAGCCCAGCGTGCCCATTAATCGTGCAGGACGCTGTACAGCCGAGGCTCAGCGCGAGGCTTGCATACCGGCCAGCACCAGTAGCAACGCCGCTGTCTCAGCATCCGGCTCGCCGTCATAGCGCGCAGGCCGGTACTTCATTTGAAAAGCCACGATTACATTGCGTGTGGCCGGATCCAACTCACCCTGCATGGGCACCGCGTAGCCTTGGCGTGCAAGCTGCTCCTGGAACCACTGCACGCTCGGCAAGCGGGTACTGAACAAGGCGTGTTGCCGCGCAACTGCATCGGCGTCCGGCCACGGCAGCAAGCCTTCATCGGCGAGGCGCTTCCAGGGAAATAGCGGGCCTGGATCAACCTTGCGCTGCGGGGCGATATCGCTGTGCGCAATGATGCTGCCAGGGGGCAGTTGATGGCGCTGCATGATGCCCTTGAGCAGCACGACCAATGCATCGATTTGCGCTGGCGCAAAGGGCTGCCAGTAACGACCGTTGGGACCATCGTAAAAACCCTGATTGACCAGCTCGATGCCAATCGTGGTGCCATTGAGCCAGGTACGCCCCTGCCATTGGCTGACACCAGCGTGCCAGGCACGGCGGTTTTCATCCACTAGACGGTAGACAGTCGCAGGAGCCTCGCCGATCAGGTAATGACTGCTCACCTCGCCTTGGGTCAGCAGTTGCAGCGAGCGCGCAAAATCGGTGGAGGTGTAATGCAGCACGATGTACTGCACGCGGCTGTTTTGCCCGCTAGCGATGTAGCTGTCGTCAATTTGCAGGCTGTTGCTGCAACCGGCCAGCAGCGCAAACAGAACACTTAAACAAAAAACTCTCATGGGTTGATATGCAACACGCTTTGCAGGTTATCCAGCAGCATATCGACGCTGAGCATGATCAACAGCATGCCCATCAAGCGCTCCACTGCGGTCAACCCGCGAGGTCCAAGAAAACGCTGCAGCAACGAGGCCTGCAACAAAATAAATGCGGTCGCCGCCCACGCTAATAGCACAGCGGCATAAAGCTCCCAGAGCGCCCCTTCGTGGGTATTGCGCAGGGTCATCAACACCGCCAGCGCCGATGGGCCCGCCACCGCCGGGGTAGCCAACGGCACCAGCATCGGTTCGCCATCCGGCACATCACCCAACACACCCTGGGGACCGGGGAAGATCAGGCGCATGGCGATCACAAACAGGATGATACCGCCGGCAATCGAAGTTGCCTCCCGCGACAGCCCCAAAGCGCTAAGCACTTTGTCACCAAAGGTGAGGAAGAGCATCAGCAGTGCCAAGGCAAACAACAGCTCACGCGCCGCCACCCACAGTCGACGCTTAGCCGGCACGTTCTTTAATGCCGCGATAAAAATGGCGATATTGCCGAAAGGATCCGTAACCAGAAAGATCAACGCGGCAATGCCGAAAATTTCCATAACAACTCCTCAGACGATCAGCAGAGTTTAGTGTCTTACGCAGTAGAAGACGCCTTTGATCTGGCAGAACCATCACGCTGGTCTAGTGCCGAAGCAATGTAAGGCTGACGCTGCTAGACTAAAAACTGTACAGATATATTGATATGTATAAGTCTTGTACTGACTGGGAGATTAAACCGATGCGCGCCCTGCTGTGGTTCAAACAGGATCTACGCCTTGATGACCACCCCGCCCTGCAAGCAGGCCTGGCTGCCGAGTGCTTACTGCCGGTGTATGTACTGGACCCTGAGCTGCTCCAACTCAACGCTTTTGGTATGCGGCGCATGGGTGTGCACCGTGCGCGCTTCCTGCTGGAAAGCTTGGTGGCATTGGAGAGCGAGTTGCGGCAGCGCGGCTCGCACCTGCTGGTGATCATCGGCACAGCAGAACAGGTCATCCCTCAGCTGGTTGCTCAATTCAAGCTGGATCAGGTGCTGACTCTCGAAGAAGTGGCGCCCGATGAACGCGCCCAAGTGGCGCGCGTGGCTCAGGGCCTTGGCGATGTTGCATTGCAGCAAGCACCGACCAACAACCTGCTGCATGCAGAGGAGCTGCCCTTCACCCTTGATCAGTTGCCGCATGTGTTCAGCCGCTTTCGCAGCCTGGTGGAAGAGCGTTTACAGGTGTTCCAGCCACGTCATGCCCCGGATCGTTTACCTGGGCTGCCCGATGGTGCGCTGGCCCTGATGCAGCCGCTGCCAACGCTGTCGCAACTGGGTTTGGGCGAGCCGCTTAGCGTGCCGGCCAGCGCCTTCCCGTTTGCCGGCGGTGAGCCGGCAGCCCTTAGTCGGCTGCGTGATTACCTGTGGAAAACCCAGGGTGTAAGGCAGTACAAAGACACCCGCAACGGCATGATCGGCAGTGAGTACTCTTCCAAGTTTTCACCCTGGCTGGCTAATGGCAGCCTGTCTGCACGCCGGGTGGTGGCCGAACTGCGCCGCCATGAAGCGCAGTACAAACGCAATGATTCGACCCATTGGTTGTGGGTCGAGATGCTCTGGCGCGATTTCTTCCGCTGGACGCTATTACGCCACGGCAGTGCGCTGTTTAAATCAGGAGGCCTGAAAGCCACTGAACGCGCACCGCAACAACTGGATCAACGCCTTCAGGACTGGTCGCGCGGGCGCACCGGCATGCCGTTGGTGGATGCCAATATGCGCGAACTGGCCGCCACCGGTTTTATGTCCAACCGCGGCAGGCAGGTGGTTGCCAGCTACCTGATCAATGACCTGCAGCAAGACTGGCGCCACGGCGCGGCCTGGTTCGAGGAGCATCTGATTGACTATGACCCGGCCAGTAACTGGGGCAACTGGGCCTACCTGGCCGGTGTGGGCAACGACCCCCGGCATAACCGGGCGTTCAATGCGCTGCGCCAGGCCCGCGAATACGACCCTGACGCCCAGTACATCAGCCTCTGGCTACCGGAGTTGCGCGACGTGCCACAAGCGTTACGCCACACGCCTTTCCTGCTCGCAGGCGGGCATTTGCGCAGCCTTGGCTACCCACAACTGGAACGTATTCCGGAAAGCTGGAAACCCTATTTACACAATGTTGCCTGAGCCGCTGACAGCCATGCAGGTAATACCGGCCTAGCCTTGCTCGACCCGGTTACGCCCGCCACCCTTGGCGCGATAGAGCGCCTGGTCGGCACGCTCGAACACCTTGTCGCTGTCCTCGTCATTGCTGAAGGCCGTCAATCCAGCCGACAGGGTGATAGTTACGCGCTCACCTCGAAAGTGGAACGGGCATTGTTCAACGCCATCCAACAGGGTTTGCAACAGTTGCTGACCGCCCTCCAGAGGCGTTGAGGGGATCAACAGTACAAACTCCTCGCCGCCGAACCGCGCAATAAAATCAGTTTTGCGCAGGCGCTTGGCCAACTCACCGGCAATGATCTTCAGCACTTTGTCACCCGCCAGGTGACCGTAGTTGTCGTTGATCCGCTTGAAATGGTCGATATCCAGCACCGCGAGCAGCAATTCGCCGCCATAACGCTTCCAGCGCGCCATTTCCAACTCCAGGCGCTCGCTCCAGCCGGCACGATTGGGCAGGCCGGTGAGCGGGTCGATCAACGCTTTTTGCCGCTGCTCTTCGAGGTGATCGCGAAAGCCCTGCGCTTCATGCTCCATGTCAGCAACCTTCTGGGTCAGACTCTGCAGACGCTGCGCGACTTGTTCCTCATGGCCATCACGGTGCTTCTGGTGCTCGCTGACGGTGCTAAGCAGACCATCCAGACGGGCTTCCAACGATTGCTTGAGGGTGGGCAGATCAATCGCATCCTGCACGCTGGCCTGCAAGCCACTGACCTGCTCACGCAATTCCAGGTTAAAGCTGCGAGCGCTCTGCACGGACTCGCTGTAACCCTCGTGGGCCTCGCTGAGGGTACTGAGAAAGGAGGCTAGGCGCTCATTCAACTGCTTCAGGTAGCTGGCAAAATCGCGCTGACCGCTATCGGTGACGGCCAGCACCAACACCGCCAAATCATCCAGCACCGACACCAACTCGTACCAGTTCAGGCCACCCTGTACCCGTTGGCGTAAGGCCTCGCCCTGCGGCTGATGGCGCTCCGGAAGCTCCAGTTCATCGAGCAGCCCCATCAAACTGTCGCCGATATGTGCGGCAACAGCGCTGTAACCCGGCTCGGGAATTTCCGGTAGGGCGTAGGCCGGGTCGCCGGCACTCTGAGCTGGCGCAGACGCTGTCGGCGCCAGCACGGCATCGGGTAAGACTGCCACGGCAACCTGCAACTCTGCCCCTGACGGTTGCTCGTGCTCAACGGGTGCCCTAACAGGCTCGACAGATGCAGGTGCAGGTGCAGCCATGCTGGGGGCCGGTAACGATTCGACCGCTAATGGTGGGCGGTCCGATTGCGCGGCAGCAGCCGGGGCGGGCGCTGCTGGTTGCGCCTTATCAGCCGGCGTCGGCTCAGCATCAGTAGGGCTGCCGGACGCTGTCTCCTTGTTACCAAATAGCCGCTGTAGCAAGCCAGGACGCGGCGTACCGGGCTCACCCCCATCAAATGCCGCCAGCACTTGTTGCTGCAGGCGGCTCAATTCTGAGAGCAACGCAGGCAGCTCACGCGGCTGACTGGCACGCTCTTCGATGCGTTTGGCAAACTGCTTGAGCGCCTTGCGCACCTCGCGCGGCGGTTCCAGAGCGAGCAGCTGATCAGTCAGGCTGGTGACCCCAGACACATTCAACTCAAGTCGATCCTGGCGGCTTTTCTCGGAGTCCAGTACCGCCCTCTCCAACCGCGGAATCAACGCAGACAGGCCGGCATCGATATCGTCGCGGCGCAGAATGTCGCGCAGCTCTTGCATGCACTGGTCGACCGATTTATCACTGCCCTCAGCTGCCAGCGAGCTGCGCACCAGCCCACGCCTTAGCAGGTCGAGTCGCGCATCCCAGCTGCGTTCGAGCTTTTCTTGCTGTTCCAGACTTTCCAGGTACTTGCTTTTCCAGCGTTGAGCATCATCGGTCATGGTTGCAGTCCAAACGTAGAAGCTGTTTTACGATCTCGCGAGCTAGAGTCCTGCAAGGAAAAAACAGGCGAGGAAGCGGAGTTTACTGGTGTAAATGAGCATTCCGAGCCTGTTTTTAACGCAGCAGGGCCGACGCGCAGCAGATCATAAACAGGTTCTTAAGGCTCAATCAGCATAGGCGTTGCCGGCCCATAGAGTGAAGTAGGCAGGCGAATTTGCACCGCCACGGGCAAGTGATCGGAAATTGACATTGGCAACACCTCACAGCGCTCCAGTGACAATGTCGGGCTGAGGAGGATGTGGTCAAGGCAACGCTGCGGCCGCCAGCTAGGGAAAGTCGCCTCGATTTGCGGCGCGAATAACTCAAGATCGCGCAACGGCGAATGCAGCAGAAGATCATTGGCATGCGTATTCATGTCGCCCATCAGCACCCGGTGGCGATAGTCACTCAGCAGTTCGCGAATGTAGGCCAGCTGGCGGGTGCGGGTACGCGCGCCAAGTGACAGGTGCATCATCACCACCGCAATCGCGTCCGGCCCCTCACCCAGGCGCAACAACATGGCACCGCGCCCCGGCGGACCAGGCAGCGGGTGATCTTCCAGCAAGCTGGGACGTAAACGACTGAGCACGCCATTGCTGTGTTGCGCCAGGCGGCCGAGGTTACGGTTGAGTTGCTGGTACCAGTAAGGAAAGGCGCCAAGATGTGCCAGGTGTTCGACCTGATTGACGTAGCCGGAACGCAGGCTGCCGCCATCTACCTCCTGCAAGGCGACTAAGTCGAAATCATTGAGCAAGTCGCCAATCCGTTGCAGATTGCCGCTACGCCCGGCGGTAGGCAGCACATGCTGCCAACTGCGCGTGAGGTAATGGTGATAACGCTGGGTACTGATACCCACTTGGATATTGAAACTCAGCAGCCGCAAACTGCCATTCTGCGGCCAGTCTTCGGCTGACACGCAACCGGGGTTGACCTGTGGGTCGCACAGGTCAACCGCTCGCTTGGCAGGCCAGCGCCTGAGCATTTACGCGTTATCCGCGTCTGCCACTTACTGCTCGGCGCGTTCTTTGGCGATCAGGTGGTCAGCCACTTGCAAGGTTTGCTGCGGACCACCCGAGCTGCTGATGTCAAACCGGTATTTGCCGTTGACGATCATCACCGGCACGCCGCTGATCTGGTAGGCCATGGCCAGTTTCTTGGCTTTCTCCAGCTGGCTCTTCACGCCGAATGAGTTATAGGTCTTGAGAAAGGCGTCTTTATCGATGCCTTCGGCCGCCAGAAAGTCAGCCATTTCTTCCGGCGTGGCGAGCTTTTTACCCTGTACATGGATGGCATCGAACACAGCGGCATGCACCTTGTGCTCAGCCTTCATCGCCTCAAGGGTGATAAACAGCTGGCCGTGAACATTCCACATACCGCCGAACATGGCTGGGATACGCACGAAATTCACATCGTCCGGCAAGCTATCAATCCACGGGTTGATGGTTTCTTCAAACTTGTAGCAATGGCCACAGCCGTACCAGAACAGCTCCACCACTTCGATCTTGCCTGGTTTGGCAACCGCGACCGGGTTGTTCAACTCAACATATTGCTTGCCTGCTTCAATCGGCTCGGCGTGAGCGCTCAAGCCAAACAGGCTGGCGGTGACGAGAGTGGCACTGAGGATCAGGTTACGCATGCGTTACTCCTTGGCTATAGACGGTGCGCGATGGCGAATCGAAGTTCGACCCGCGAGGCAAACTGGGGTTCCGTACATTGTAGCGATGCCCACAATGAAAAAGGGCGGCCTAAGCCACCCTATTTCATTACGGCATGTCGCAGTGTTAACAGATCAATGCAGGCCTTGAATAAAGCTGGAGACTGCTTCGATGTCTTTGTTGCTCAGCTTGGCTGCGATCGAACGCATGATCATGCTGTCGCCATCGTTGGTACGGTTGCCTTCACGGAAGTCAGTCAGCTGCTTGGCAAGGTAAGTGGCGTGCTGACCACCCAGTTGCGGGTAACCGGCGGCATCCAGGCCAGCACCATTCGGCGAATGGCAACCGGTGCAAGCAGGCATGCCTTCAGCCAGTTTGCCGCCACGGAACAATTCGCCGCCACGCTCAACCAGCTTCGGATCGGCCGCACCAACACTCATCTTCTGGCTGGCGAAGTAAGCGGACATATCTTCCAGGTCTTGGTCGCTGAGGTTGTCCAGCAAACCGGTCATTTCCACGACAGGGCGCGCGCCGGATTTGATGTCGTTCAGCTGCTTGAGCAAGTAACGCTCGCCTTGCCCAGCCAGTTTCGGGAAGTTCGGGGCTGCACTGTTGCCGTCGGCACCATGGCAAGCACCACATACAACAACTTTACCCTGACCCGCTTCGGCATTGCCGGCGGCGTGCGCCAGGCCGGTAATGCCAAGGGTCAACAGCAGACTCACGAGTACTTTGTTCATCAGCTAATCCAATTTGCGACTAAGAGAAAGAGTTTATAGGCCCGGCTTACTCGGTCATCAACTTAATGACCGCTTGGTAATCCTCGGCCGAGCAGTCGGTGCACAGCCCACCTGGTGGCATGGCATTCAGGCCGTTGGTGACGCTAAGTACCAGCGCATCCATACCCTTCGCCAAACGCGGCTCCCAGGCAGCCTTGTCGCCTTTTAACGGCGCGGTCGGGATCGCCCCGTTGTGGCACACGCCGCACGCACGAGCGTATACGGCTTCAGGGTCCTGTGCAGCGTGAGCCCCCAACGAAAACATCAATGCAGTGGCTACAGTCAGTAGTTTTTTCATCAGATCAACCTCATCAGGGAGGGGAACGTACTGCTTTCTATGGGCAGATGATCTAAATCGTTCCCGTGAACACTTATCCAACAGCGGGAGAAAGCGCACACAAAATCTGCGCCATTATATACTGGCGTCATTGAAACGGAAACGACGCAGCTTGCCGCGCTATGCGCCAACAGGCAGGCTGCGCGCAAATGTCGCAAGGGCATCGCGCCTGTAACGCCACCCTACGCTCGCCTCACGGATATCCAGATGCAACCCAAGAACCCGATTATCGGCCTGTGCCAGCAAGCCACTTTTCTTATCAGCGCAGCCAAAGTCGACCAGTGCCCGGAAGATTTCGGTCATGAAGTGGCCTTTGCCGGACGCTCCAACGCCGGTAAATCCAGCGCCCTGAATACCCTGACCCACGCCAGCCTGGCGCGCACCTCAAAGACGCCTGGGCGCACCCAGCTGCTCAACTTCTTCAAACTGGATGAAGAGCGTCGCCTGGTCGACTTGCCCGGTTATGGTTACGCCAAGGTACCCATCCCGCTGAAATTGCATTGGCAGAAACACCTGGAAGCCTACCTCGGCAGCCGCGAATGCCTGCGAGGACTGATGCTGATGATGGATATCCGCAAGCCGCTGACCGAGTTCGACATACTGATGCTCGATTGGACAGCCGCAAGCGAAATGCCCATGCACATCCTCCTAACCAAAGCCGACAAGCTGGCCTTTGGCGCCGCGAAAACCGTTCTACTAGAGGTGCGCAAGGAGATTCAGGCACGCTGGGGCGACCGCGTTAGCATCCAACTGTTCTCAGCGCCCAAGCGTATCGGTATCGAAGACGCACAAGCGGTGTTGGCCGAATGGATGCAACTCGGCGAATTTGCCGTGCCGGACGATGAAGAGACTGAGGCCTGATTCAGCACGCTTGAGGCCTGGCCATAACGTGATGACCAGGAGTGCGGGCAAAAAAAACCCCGAAACTTCTATGGGGGAGGGAAGTTTCGGGGTTCAACATCCGAACCGCTAGGGCGGGGTTCAGAATCTGCCAACACTTAACACAACAAAGGAGCATCGAATGGTTGTCTAGGCCATTCATAAGCTCTGAGTGGCCAAGCCAAAGCAAAGTTCAGATGCTCGCTGTAATTAATTTATTTAAAGCGCAGACACCTTGATAGGCCTACGCCTTTAGCGCTCGCCAGTAGGCTCTACACCGCCCATCAATGAGCCTCGTCCCAGTTAGCACCTACTCCTACCTCAACCAGCAGCGGCACATCTAACGCAGCGGCATTGCCCATCAACGGCTTGATCTGCTCACGCACCTGCTCGATCAGATCCTCGCGCACTTCCAGCACAAGCTCATCGTGCACCTGCAAAATGACCTTGGCATCCAGACCGGACTCGCTCAGCCAGTTGTCCACCGTCACCATCGCGCGCTTGATGATGTCCGCCGCGGTGCCTTGCATCGGCGCGTTGATCGCCGTGCGTTCGGCGCCTTTGCGCAGCGCCTGGTTCTTCGCATGAATATCCGGCAGGTATAAGCGGCGACCGAACAGGGTTTCAACAAAGCCCTGCTCAGCCGCCTGCGCGCGAGTGCGCTCCATATAGGCCAGCACGCCGGGGTAGCGGGCGAAGTAGACATCGATATAGGCCTTGGCCTGCTTGCGATCGCAACCGATCTGCTTGGCCAAACCAAAGGCGCTCATGCCATAGATCAGGCCGAAGTTGATCGCCTTGGCACTGCGGCGCTGATCGGTGCTGACATCCTCCAGCGCTACACCGAACACCTCGGCAGCCGTGGCTTTATGCACATCGCGACCGTGGCGGAAGGCATCCAGCAGGCTTTCGTCCTTGGCCAGGTGGGCCATGATGCGCAGCTCGATCTGCGAATAATCCGCCGCCAGCAGCTTGTAACCCTTGGGCGCGATAAAGGCCTGGCGAATGCGCCGGCCTTCGGCGGTGCGGATCGGGATGTTTTGCAGGTTCGGATCGGTGGACGACAAGCGCCCAGTTGCGGCCACAGCCTGGTGATAGCTGGTGTGGATACGCCCGGTGCGCGGGTTGATCTGCTCCGGCAAGCGGTCAGTGTAGGTGCTCTTAAGCTTGCTCAGAGAGCGGTACTGCATCAGCACCTTGGGCAGTTCGAAGTCCTGCTCGGCCAGTTCGGCCAACACCGCCTCGGCGGTAGATGCCTGTCCTTTGGCGGTTTTGCTGATAATCGGCAGGCCGAGTTTTTCGTAAAGAATCACCCCAAGTTGCTTGGGTGAAGCCAGGTTGAATTCCTCACCGGCAATCTCAAAAGCCTGGCGCTCTAGCTCCACCAGTTTTTCACCCAGCTCGACGCTTTGCAGGCCCAACAGGTTGGCATCCACCAATGCGCCTTGACGCTCAATACGCGCCAACACTGGCACCAACGGCATTTCAATTTCGCGCAACACCTTGGCCAGGCTCGGCTCGGCGTCCAGCTTGGCCCATAAGTGCTGGTGCAGACGCAGGGTCACGTCGGCATCTTCGGCGGCATAGGGCGCGGCCTGGGCCAGGTCGATCTGGTCGAAGGTCAGCTGCTTGGCGCCTTTACCGGCAATATCCTCGAAGCGGATATTGCTGTGGTCCAGGTACTTGAGCGCGAGGCTGTCCATGTCATGGCGGGTAGCGGTGGAATCCAGCACATAGGATTCGAGCATGGTATCGAACGCCACGCCCTGCACGCGGATCGGCGTCGAGGCATTGGCCAAAATATTGATGTCGTACTTGGCGTGCTGGCCGACCTTGGCTTTGTTTGGGTCCTCAAGAATCGGCTGTAGCGCCTTGAGTACTGCATCGCGGTCCAGCTGGGTCGGCACGCCCATATAACTATGGTCAACCGGGATATACGCCGCTTCTCCCGCTCTAACCGCAAACGACAAACCGACCAACTGGGCCTTCTGTGCGTCCAGGCCAGTGGTCTCGGTGTCGAACGCAATCAGCTCGGCGTTGCGCAGCTTCTCCAGCCAGACATCAAACTGCGCCTGGTCGAGGATGCATTGGTAATCGCCCAGCGCTTCGGTTGCCGGAGTCTGCGCAGGCGCTTCATCGGCGCCTGAGGCAACCGCTGCAACTGCAACCTCCTCGGCCACAACATTGGCGCTCGGTGCCAGGGCAAATAGATCATCGGCGGCCGCTTTGGCCTGCGGCGCAACTACCGGAGCAGGATTGCTGCGTAGCAGTTCATCGCGCCAGGTTTTGAACTCCAGCTCGGCGTACAGCTCGACCAGAGCGGGCACATCCATCTGGCCTGGGTGCAGCGATTCGATTTCGATATTCAGCGGCACATCGAGTTTGATGGTCGCCAGAGCATAGGACAGGTAGGCCATGTCCTTATGCTCAGTGAGCTTGGCCGGCAGGGTCTTGGCGCCACGAATCGGCAATTCCGGCACCTTCTCGAGGTTGGCGTAGAGCACGTCCAGACCGCCGCCGACACCGACCAGCAGACCCAGCGCAGTCTTCTCACCTACGCCCGGCACGCCAGGGATGTTGTCAACCTTGTCGCCCATCAGCGCCAGGTAGTCGATGATCAACTCAGGACCGACGCCGAATTTCGCTTTCACGCCCTCTATGTCATAGACGCTTCCGCTCATGGTGTTGACCAGCGTAACGTGCGGGCACACCAGTTGGGCCATGTCCTTGTCGCCAGTGGAGATCACCACATCACGCCCCTCGGCGGCGCACTGACGGGCCAGGGTGCCGATCACGTCATCGGCTTCGACACCTTCAACACACAGCAGCGGATAGCCCATGGCTCTGACACTGGCATGCAGCGGCTCAACCTGTACCCGCAGCTCGTCCGGCATCGAGGGGCGATTGGCCTTGTAATCAGCATACATTTCATCGCGAAACGTACCGCCCTTGGCATCGAACACCACGGCAAACGGGCTTTTCGGGTACTGCTTACGCAGACTCTTAAGCATGTTCAGCACGCCTTTCACTGCCCCCGTCGGCAAGCCCTTGGAGGTGGTCAGCGGCGGCAAGGCATGGAAAGCCCGGTAAAGGTAAGAAGAACCGTCAACCAGTACGAGAGGAGCTTGGCTCATGAGCAGGATCAACCTTTTCGGCGGGGGCGGCGTTAGAATGACCGCACCATTGGAATCAAAGGGACAAGGTTATCATGCGTGTACTCAATCGCCTGTTGCTGGCCAGCCTGCTGGCATTCACCACCCTGGCCGTTCAAGCCGAAGATCCTGTCTCGGCCGACCCGGATGTCACCATTCGCCAAGAGGGTGATCGCACTATCCACGAATACCGGGTTAACGGTTTTCTCTACGCGGTGAAAGTCATCCCAAAAGGCGGTAAACCGTACTTTCTGGTCCGCGCCGATGGCAGCGATGGCAACTTCGTCCGTTCAGACAGCCCGGATATGTTGATTCCGGCCTGGGAAATTTTCAGCTGGTAATTAAGGCAGTTCTGTCATGTCGGTGTTTACCCCGCTTGAGCGCCACGAGCTCGAGGACTTTCTCGCCCCCTATGGCCTAGGTCGCTTGCGCGACTTCCAGGGCATTGCTGCGGGCAGCGAGAACAGCAATTTCTTCGTCAGTCTGGAGCGGGGCGAGTTCGTCCTGACTCTAATCGAACGTGGCCCAAGCGCCGACCTGCCGTTCTTTATCGAACTGCTCGACGTGCTACACGCTGCCGGCCTGCCCGTGCCCTATGCCTTGCGTACCGAAAACGGCGAGGCGCTACGCAGCCTGGCGGAAAAGCCGGCGTTGTTGCAGCCGCGCCTGGCCGGCAAGCATGTGCACGAGGCTAACCCGCATCACTGCCAGGAAGTCGGCGCGCTGCTCGCGCGTATTCACCTGGCCACGCGCGCGCAACCGCTGCCACGCAAAAGTGATCGAGGCCTGGACTGGATGCTGAGTGAGGGGCCAAGCCTGGCCTTGCAATTGCCCGATGAGCAGTTGCCCTTGCTGCGTGATGCATTGGCGGAAATTCACGACCTCAAGCCACGCATTCTTGCTTTGCCGCAGGCCAACCTGCACGCCGACCTGTTCCGCGACAACGTGCTGTTCGACGGCAACCATCTGGCCGGGGTGATCGACTTCTACAACGCCTGCTCCGGGCCGATGCTCTACGACCTGGCGATTGCCCTGAACGACTGGTGCTCGAATGCTGATGGCAGCCTCGACCCCAAGCGCGCCCAAGCCTTTCTCGGTGCTTATGCGGCGTTGCGGCCCTTTACGGCGACGGAAGCCGAGCTGTGGCCGGCGATGCTGCGTATCGCCTGTGTGCGCTTTTGGCTATCACGCCTGATTGCCGCCGAGTCCTTCGCCGGGCAAGAAGTGTTGATCCATGATCCCAGTGAGTTCCAACGTCGCCTGGCACAGCGCCAGCAGGTCGAGCTGGCGCTGCCGTTCGCTTTCTAAGACTTAAGAGGCGGGCTACAGAGCCTCCAGGCAGCCCGCCAACTCGCCGGCCAGATTATCCAACAAGGCCTCATAGCCCTTGGCATTCACCGGCAAGCTGCCGCCCATGGCATCCATTTCAGCCAGGGTGACGGGCAAGCCGGCGGTTAGGGTTTTCGCCAAGCGCGGCAACAGTGGCGGCTCGCTGAACACACAGGTCGGCCCTGCCTGCTGCAACCGCTCACGCATGGCGGCAACGTGTTTAGCGCCTGGTTGCACCTCACCCAATACGCTGAACACGCCCGCATGCTTGAGGCCATAGGCGGCCTCGAAGTAATCGTAGGCTTCATGGAAGACGAAGTAAGGCTTGCCTGCCAGGCCTTGCAAACGGCTTTTAAGACGCTGATCCAGCGTGGCCAGGCGGCTCGCGAATGCTTCGACATTGGCCTGGTAGCGCGCGGCATTCGCGGGGTCGGCAACAGCTAGGTCAGCCGCCATTTTGCGGGCAATCACCAACGCGTTGGCCGGCAGCAACCACAGGTGCGCATCCAGGCTGCCAGGGCGGTGGTTATGATCATGTTGATCGGCCATCTCTGCGTGACCGTCATGCTCTTCGTCGTGATCGGCATGCTCATTGGCGTGAGCATCAGCGAAATGACGCAAGCTCATCCCCGGCAAATCCTGCACCTTTACGCTGGTTTTAGCGCGGCCATTCAGCACCCGCGGCAGGAAGCTCTCCAAGTCGGGCCCGATCCAATACAACAGGTCCGCGTCCCGCACACTGCGTACATCGGAGGGGCGCAGCGCGTAGTGATGCGGTGAAGCGCCTGGCGGCAATAACACCTCCGGCTCACCCAGCCCATCTTGCACGGCGGCCGCAATCAGCTGCAGTGGCTTGATGCTGGTCAGTACGCGCAACTGAGGTTGAGGCTGCGTCTGAGCAGCAGCATTGAGGGATAAAGCGATGAACAGCAGGCAAGCAACCGAAAAAAGACGCGACACGGGGAGCACTCAGGCGGAAAGGAACAGGTAATATAATAACGTCTCTCATCCTATTCGTCGTTGCCCATGACTCAAGCCCCCTTGGCTTCACGCCCACACGATCACTCCCGTTGCGTCACTCACGCGCTGACCGAGGCGGAGAGTATCTGCACACGCCAAGGCCTGCGCCTGACCGCCTTGCGCAAACGGGTACTGGAATTGGTCTGGCACAGCCATAAGCCGCTCGGCGCCTATGACATTCTCGGCGTGCTGAGCGAAGAAGACGGCCGCCGCGCCGCGCCGCCGACGGTTTATCGCGCGCTGGATTTTCTCTTGGAAAACGGCCTGGTGCACCGCATTGCATCCCTCAACGCTTTTATCGGCTGCAGTCATCCACAGCACCCGCACCAAGGCCAGTTCCTCATCTGCCGCGTGTGCAGTGCGGCTATTGAGCTGGAGCAAGCGGCTATCAGCGACGCCATTACCCAAGCCGCCGCCGGTGTGGGCTTTGTCGTGGAAAGGCAAACAGTGGAAGTGGTCGGGCTGTGCGCCGGCTGCCGGGAGGGCGCATGAGTGATGCTCTGATTCGCCTCGAAGGCGTGGGCGTAACCTTTGCTGGTCAGAACGTATTGCAGGACGTGCAGCTCAGCGTTAAACCCGGCGAGATCGTCACCCTGATCGGTCCCAACGGCGCCGGTAAAACCACCCTGGTGCGCGCTGTACTCGGCTTGCTCAAACCCAACAGCGGCAGCGTCTGGCGTAAACCTAAACTGCGCATTGGCTATATGCCGCAAAAACTTCACGTCGACGCGACCTTGCCGCTTTCGGTGCTGCGCTTTTTGCGCCTGGTGCCCGGCGTTGACCGCCCTCGCGCACTGGCCGCGCTGGCTGAAGTCGGGGCAGAGCAGGTGATCGACAGCCCACTGCAAAGCATCTCCGGCGGCGAGCTACAGCGCGCGCTACTCGCTCGTGCATTGCTGCGTGAGCCCGAGCTATTGGTACTCGATGAGCCGGTGCAGGGTGTCGATGTCGCCGGCCAAGCTGAGTTGTACCGGCTGATCACCCAACTACGCGACCGCTATGGCTGCGGCGTGTTGATGGTGTCGCACGACCTGCATCTGGTGATGAGCACCACCGATCAAGTGGTTTGCCTGAACCGCCATGTGTGCTGTTCCGGGCATCCGGAGCAGGTCAGCTTCGATCCGGCGTTCGTTGAGCTGTTTGGCCAGGATGGCAAGAGCCTGGCGATCTACACCCACCACCACGACCATGCGCACGATCTGCACGGCGCCGTGGTCAGCGATAGCGCATCGGGCCTGAGCATCAAGGGCCCGGTTAAACCCCACATCCACGGAGATGACTGCAAGCATGGCTGATTTTCTCCTCAATGCCCTGCTCGCAGGCCTGGCCCTGGCGCTGGTCGCCGGGCCGCTCGGCTCCTTCGTGGTGTGGCGGCGCATGGCCTATTTTGGCGACACCTTGTCCCACGCCGCGCTGCTCGGCGTCGCGCTGGGGCTGATGTTGGATGTCAGCCCGATGTTAGCGGTGACGGTGGGCTGCGTGCTGCTGGCGGTGTTGCTGGTGACCCTGCAAAGCCGTCAACCGCTGGCCTCCGATACCCTGCTCGGGATTCTCGCCCACAGCACCCTGTCGCTGGGCCTGGTGGTGCTGAGCTTTATGAAAGATGTGCGCATCGACCTGATGGGCTACCTGTTTGGCGACCTGCTGGCCGTCAGCCCCACTGACCTGGCCTGGATAGTCGGTGGCAGCGCGCTGGTACTGGTGCTGCTCGCGCTGCTGTGGCGGCCGCTGCTGGCGATCACCGTGCATGAGGAGCTGGCCAAGGTCGAAGGCCTGCCGGTAGCGGCGATTCGCCTGAGCCTGATGCTGCTGATCGCCGTGGTGATCGCCGTGGCCATGAAGATTGTTGGGGTACTGTTAATCACCTCACTGCTGATCATCCCGGCCGCCGCCGCCCAGCGTCATGCGCGCACCCCGGAACAGATGGCCTTCGGCGCCAGCCTGCTGGGCATCGTCGCAGTCTGCGGCGGGCTTAGCCTGTCCTGGTTTGAGGACACCCCAGCCGGACCATCGATCGTGATCACCGCTGCCAGCCTGTTTTTGTTGAGCTTTGCCCTACCCCGGCGCACCGCCTGAACGGTGGTGGTGCCACGGAGCGCAGTGTAGACTTGCGCGTTTTTTGCACAATCCGAGACGCGCAGTAATGAAATCGTTCGTTTTACATGGCTGTGCCCTGATGCTGGTTCTGCTGTTGGCTGGCTGCCAAAGCGCGCCACAACCGGCCAACCTGCCAGTGGATGACCTCGTCAGCGCCTTTCGCCAGCTCGACCAAAGCCTCGCCAGCGGCGACTTGAACGGCGCCGAAAGCCAGCTCGTCAGCCTGCAACAGCGAGCTGTAGGCGATACGCGCCTGGAGCAGTACCAGCGGCAACTCGCCGAGGCGCACCTGCAGCAAGGGCAAACAGCCCTGCAGGCCGGCGATCTGGACAGCGCCACCAAGGCCCTGAGTCGTGCCCGCAGCCTGATGCCCCAAGCACCCGCGCTGACCACCGGACTGGACGGCGCCATCACCCAGGCGCGTGAAACCGAGCTGGCCATGGCTGCACAGCAGCGCCAGGCTGACGAACAGGCCGCCGCCCGTGCCGACGCCATGCGCCTGGAACAGGCGCGGCAACTGCGCTTGAGCGCCGAACGCCAAGCGGCAGCGCAGGCCACCCAACCAGCGAATACCCCGGCACCGGCACCTGCCAAAGCGCAAGCCAAACTGATCAACCCGGCCGCCGCCAACAGCGTGATTGCCCTGCCGATGCTAGATACTCAAGACAACGAACGCCTACGCAGCCTCCTCGACGCTGTAGCGGCGGACATGGTCGCGTTCAATTGCGCAGTGCGCATCGAAGTGCGCCAAAGCAAAGACTTCCCCTGGGTCGCCTCTTTGCTCAACGCGCGGATCAAGCGTCTCGATCCAGGTTTCAGCCCACGCATCAGCCACGTGATCAAACCGGCGCAGGTGCCGCAGCTGATACTCAGCCCCGCACGCTGATCCGACTTTGCCAGCACCACGACCGGGCTTGCCCGGTCGTTTGCATTGGCGCTGGCTACACTGCCCAGAACACACCTGTATTTAATGCAATTTAGTTATAACCATAGGTCTACAAAGATTTTTGCGACCTAAACAGTGCCGGGTAGACTAGCCACCGTTTCGGCCTACCCGGCAGCCCGAAAAACCCAAAAGGTTTATGCAGTGATCAACTTCCATCAGGTCCACAAGGCGTACCGCGTCAGTGGCCAGAACATCCCCGCATTGCAACCGAGCGATCTGCAGATTGCTCGGGGCGAAGTGTTCGGCATCATCGGTCACTCCGGCGCCGGCAAAAGCACCCTGCTGCGCCTGATCAACCGCTTGGAAGAACCCAGCGGCGGACGCATCGAGATCGACGGTGAAGACGTAACCGCGCTCGACGCCAATGGCCTGCGACGCTTCCGTCAGCGCGTCGGGATGATCTTCCAGCACTTCAACCTGCTGTCATCCAAGACCGTCGCCGACAACGTCGCCCTGCCGCTGAAACTGGCCGGCGAACTGTCGCGCAGCGCCATCGACGCCCGGGTTGCCGAGTTACTGGCACGGGTTGGCCTGCAAGATCACGCCAACAAATACCCGGCGCAGCTCTCCGGTGGGCAGAAACAGCGCGTCGGTATCGCCCGCGCCCTTGCCACCGAACCAAAAATTCTGCTGTGTGACGAGGCCACCAGCGCCCTCGATCCGCAGACCACGGCCTCGGTGTTGCAACTGCTGGCGGAGATCAATCGCGAACTGAACCTGACCATCGTACTGATCACCCACGAGATGGACGTGATCCGTCGCGTCTGCGACCGCGTGGCGGTGATGGATGCCGGCGTCATCGTCGAGTCAGGCTCAGTGGCCGAGGTGTTTCTGCACCCGCAACACGCCACCACCAAACGCTTCGTACAAGAAACCGAGCAGATTGACGAGAACGAACAGCGTGACGATTACGCTCATGTTGCCGGGCGTATTCTGCGCCTGACCTTCCAGGGCGAAGCGACCTACGCGCCGTTGCTGGGCACTGTGGCACGTGAGACCGGGGTCGATTACAGCATCCTGGCCGGGCGTATCGACCGCATTAAGGACACCCCCTACGGTCAGCTGACGCTGGCCCTGACCGGCGGCGATCTCGACGCCGCGCTGGCGCGTTTTGCGAGCGCCGACGTGCATCTGGAGGTGCTGCGCTGATGGACGCCCTACTGACTCGCCTATTACCCAACGTAGACTGGGCCGAAATCGGTTACGCCAGCCTGGACACCCTGAGCATGCTCGGCGGCTCGCTGCTGTTTACTGTGTTGCTCGGCCTGCCGCTGGGCGTGCTGCTGTTTCTCACCAGCCCGCGACAGATGTTCGAGCAGAAAGCCCTCTACGGCGTGCTGTCACTGCTGGTAAATATTCTGCGCTCGGTGCCGTTCGTGATTTTGCTGATCGTGATGATCCCCTTCACCGTGATTGTCACCGGCACCTCACTGGGCGTCGCCGGGGCCATCCCACCCCTGGTGGTTGGGGCCACGCCGTTCTTTGCACGGCTGGTGGAAACGGCGCTACGTGAGGTGGATCGCGGCATCATCGAAGCCACCCAGGCCATGGGCGCAACTACCCGGCAGATCGTGGTGAACGCGTTGCTGCCCGAGGCGCTGCCCGGCATCTTCGCAGCCGTCACCGTCACCGCGATTACCTTGGTGTCCTACACCGCCATGAGCGGCTTGATTGGCGGCGGCGGCCTGGGTGACCTGGCGGTGCGTTACGGCTATCAGCGCTACCAGCCGGACGTCATGCTGGTCACCGTGATCCTGTTGCTGGTGCTTGTACAAATTCTGCAAACCGTCGGCGACAAGCTGGTGGTGCACTTTTCTCGCAAATAGACAGCCCACTACTCAGGTGGCCATGCGCTGCCACAGGCTGATCCCACAAGGAGCTTTATGATGAAAAAATTGATCGTAGCCGTTGCTGCCCTGGCAGCCTTTTCCGCCCAGGCCGAGAGCCTGAGTGTTGCCGCCACTGCCGTACCGCACGCGGAAATCCTCGAATTCGTCAAACCGGCTCTGGCTAAAGAAGGCGTTGAGCTGAACATTAAAGTCTTCACCGACTACGTGCAGCCCAATGTACAGGTCGCCGAGAAGCGCCTGGACGCCAACTTCTTTCAGCACCAACCGTACCTGGATGAATTCAACAGCAGCCGCGGTACTACGCTGATCAGCGTTGCCGGTGTGCACGTCGAGCCCTTCGGTGCCTACTCCAGCCAACATAAAACCCTGGCCGACCTGCCGCAGGGTGCCAACGTAGTAATCCCGAACGACGCCACCAATGGCGGCCGCGCCCTGCTGCTGCTGCAGAAAGCTGGGGTTATTACCCTCAAGCCTGATGCCGGCATCCTCGCGACGCCGAAAGACATTGTCGAAAACCCCAAGACCATCAAAGTGCGTGAGCTGGAAGCCGCCACCCTGCCGCGCGTGCTGACCCAGGTTGACCTGGCCCTGATCAACACCAACTACGCCCTGGAAGCCAAGCTCAACCCGACCAAGGATGCGCTGGTCATCGAAGGTAATGACTCGCCGTACGTCAATATCCTGGTCGCACGTGCCGACAATAAAGACAGCGCAGCGATGCAAAAGCTGGCCAAAGCTCTGAACAGCGCTGAGGTGAAAGCCTTTATCGCTGAGAAGTATCAGGGCGCTGTTGTTCCGGCGTTCTAAGCCCCGGCGTTACCCGCGCCATCTGCCAAACCCCGCCTCGTGCGGGGTTTGTCGTTTATGGTCGGGTCTCGCGCCGATTTCGTAGGGTGGGTTAGCGGCGCTGCGCGAGTAGATACCGCTAACGTGGCGAGCAGCGTAACCACCAGCAATCTATCGAGTTGCGGCGACCTCGCGCAGGCATTCCAACAAGCAATCCAGGGCCGGCTGACGCTGGGCGCGGCGCAACACGGCAATCAGTTCGCGGTGGAACGTTAGCTCGCCTAATTCGATTACCCGCACATGCGTCGGCCGCTGCAACCACAACCCCGCGCGCGGAATCAGTGAGACGCCCAGGCCGCATTCGACCATACGCACGATGGCTTCCAGTTCATCCAATTCCAGCGCCTCCTGCACGATCAGGTGTTGCTCGCGGAGAAACTGGCTGACCCGGCGCCCGCCGAACGAACGCCGGTCATAGCGCACAAAAGGCTGCTCGGCGAGGATCTGCAGCGGCTCATTCGCCGTCACACTCAGCGGCGTGATCAGTACAAAGGGTTCGCGGGCCAGGCTGATTTGCAGCAACTCTTTGGGCGACTCGAACGGCGGCTTGATCAGCAGCGCCAGATCCAGCTCACCGGCATCCACTTGGCTCAGTAGATTCAACGAGACGCCCGGCACCAGTTTCAACTCAACCCGCGGCGCGGCGACACGAAAGGCCGGCAAGGTTTCTGGCAGCAGCCCAGTTTGCACTGAGGCAATCGCCCCGACTTTCAATTCGCCCTGCCATTCAGCCGCCGAAGTCGGCAACGCCATCTGCGCATACAGGCCGAGCATCTGTTCGGCCAGGGGCAGAGCATGCCGACCCGCCGCACTCAGCACGGCGGCACGCCCGCTACGGTCGAACAGGCGCACGCCCAGGCCCTGCTCCAGCACTCGCATCTGCGCACTGACGGCCGACTGGGTCAGACCGACCTGCTGACCGGCAGCGGCGAAGGTGCCATGTCGGGCTACCGCCACAAAGGTTTTCAACTCGCGCAGCATCGATCGCCTCGATTGATCAATTTTAGTAGTGCTCGAAAGCAAGAATATGCGCTTTCAATCAAACATGTTGCTGCTGAGAATGAGCGACTTCAACCTATTTAGGAGCACCCCATGGCACTCGCACCCTTTCACCTGGCGATTCCGGTGTACGACCTGACCACGGCCCGACACTTCTACGGCGAGGTCTTTGGCTGCATCGAAGGACGCAGCAGTGAGCATTGGGTGGACTTCGACTTTTTCGGCCACCAATTGGTGATCCACCAGGCGCCGAAGATGGCTTACCAGGAAGCCGCGCACAGTAATCCGGTGGACGGCCATGATGTGCCCGTGCCGCATTTCGGTGTGGTACTGGGTTGGGAAGATTGGCAGGTGTTGGCCGCGCGCTTAAAAGCCAAGGACACGTCGTTCGTGATCGAACCCTGTATCCGCTTTGCCGGTCTGGCAGGCGAACAGGCGACCCTTTTTCTACTGGACCCGTGCGGCAACGCCTTGGAGTTCAAGGCGTTCAAAGACATCCGCCAGATGTTTGCCAAATAGCCGGTTATGGCTGCTCAAGCAATCCAGGCAGCTGTGCAGCCAACTTGGTGTTATTGATCGGTGCGCGAATAAAGCCACGCTGCTTGCCATCTGGCCCGATGATCACCAGGTTGCCACTGTGATCGACTGTGTAGTTTTCTTTGCTGGTATCCGCCGGGATATAGGGAATGCTCACCGCGTTGGCGAGCTTCTGCAGCGTCGCCTGCTCGCCGGTCAGGCCAATAAAGCCGGCGTCAAAGTAATCCAGGTATTTCTTCAGTTGTTCCGGGGTGTCGCGGTGAGGGTCGACACTGACCAGCACAATGCGCAACTTGGCCACGGTTTCCGGCGGCAACTGGCCTTGCAACTGGCGTAACTGAGCGAGGGTCGCGGGGCAAATATCCGGGCAAAAGGTGTAGCCGAAAAACAGCAGGCTCCATTGATCCTTGAGCTGATCGACTGCAACCGCCTCACCGTCCTGATTGGTCAGGCTTAGCTCTGGCAAGCTGCGACTTTGCGGCAATAGGATAATGCCGGCATCAAGCAAGACAGTGGGATCGCCCTGCCCCTTGCTGGTCAGCACTTTATTGACGGTCAAACCCATCACCAGGGCGACGATAGCTACGAGCACAAAAACGGTGGTATGGGTTCGGGTCATGGGGCCTCAGATATTAAGCAGCAAGTAGTGATCGACCAGCAGGGCGATAAACAGCGCAAAAAGATACCAGATGCTGAATTTGAAGGTATTGATCGCCGCATGCGGTTTGCTGTCACGGTACAGCACCACCGCCCAATGCAGGAAACGCCCGCCCAACACCACGGCGCAGGCGAGGTAGAGCAACCCGCTCATATGAATGGCGTAAGGCAGTAGCGTTACGGCAAACATCACCAGGGTGTAGAGCAGGATATGTACCTTGGTGTAATGCTCGCCGTGGGTGACCGGCAGCATGGGAATGTCGGCCTTGGCGTATTCCTCTTTGCGGTGGATGGCCAGCGCCCAGAAGTGTGGCGGCGTCCACGCGAAAATGATCAGCACCAGCAGCAGCGGTTCGGCACTGATATGGCCGGTTACTGCAACCCAGCCAAGCAACGGTGGCGCAGCACCCGCGAGGCCGCCAATCACGATGTTCTGTGGCGTGGCGCGCTTGAGAAAGCCGGTGTAAAGCACCGCATACCCGAGCAAGGAAGCCAGCGTCAGCCAGGCGGCCAGCTCATTGGTAAACGTTAATAACAGCGCCATCCCCGCCACCGCCAGCAGCAAAGCAAAGCCGAGGGCTGCAGTCGGCGAAACACGCCCTGAAGTGACGGGGCGTTTGAGGGTGCGCGCCATGATCGAATCAATACGCCGGTCGACTACATGGTTAACCGCTGCGGCAGAACCGGCACACAGACCAATGCCCAGGTTGCCGAAGAGCAGCACCTGCCAGGCCACGCCGGCACGGGTCGCGAGAAACATACCGACCAAGGAGGTGATCAGCATCAGCACCACCACCCGCGGCTTGGTCAGCTCCAGATAATCGCGCCAGCTGGCGTGGGCTTGGTGTTCGCGCGCTAGAGTAGCCATACGGTCTCTCCTCGATTGTTTTTGTTATTTGCTCGGCAACGCTGCAAAGCCAGCGTGCGCTTCTACCGCCGGGGATACCAGCCGTGTCGCGCTGCGAAGCCGATAATTGATCGATACCAGGGTCAGCAGCAGAGCTGCGCCCCCCAGGTTGTGCGCCACTGCAACCTGTAGTGGCAGATGCAGCAGCACGTTGCTGATGCCCAGACTGACTTGCACCACCAGCGCCAACAGCAGCAGACCAGCAAGACGTGACAGACCATTGCGTTTGAGCTGCCAGGCCAGCAACAGCAGCACCAGCGTCACTAACAACGCGCCGATACGATGGGTCATATGGATAGCGGTGCGCGCATCGCTGTCGAGCTGGCCGCCCAGATAATTGGGGCCAATATGCTGGGTCAGGTGAAAACCATTGGCGAAGTCCATCTGCGGCCACCACTGACCGTGACAGGTCGGCAAGTCGACGCAGGCAACCGCCGCGTAATTACTGCTGACCCAGCCACCTAGGGCGATCTGCCCAATAACCAGCAGTAAGCCGAACGCCGCTAAACCGCGCAATTTGACGGGAAACACCGGCAATACAGGCAGCCGACCGGATAGGCGCAGCGTCAGTAGAAACAACAAACTCAAGGTGGCAAAACCGCCCAGCAAGTGCGCTGTGACGACTTGCGGCCAGAGTTTCAGGGTCACCGTCCACATACCGAAAGCGGCCTGCACGATCACCAGTCCAAGGAGCAAGAGCGGTAGCTTTAGTGGCTGCTCAACCTCGTTACGCCGGCGCAGCGCCTGTACTGCCAGGCCCAAAATCACCAAGCCCAGGCTGCCGGCGAAATAGCGATGAATCATTTCATACCAGCCCTTGGCCACTTCCACGGGCGCGTCGGGAAAGCGCACCTCGGCCAACGTCTGCTTGTGTTCGCTCATCGGCACGCCGATAAAGCCATAGCAACCGGGCCAGTCCGGACACCCCAGACCGGCATGGGTTAAACGGGTATAGGCACCGAGCAGCACCACGACCACAGCCAATACGGTGGCGAATAAGGCGAAACGGAAACCGGGTTTGCTCATCCTTCCTCCTTAGATAGACCTTTTAAAACGTAGCGAGCGAAGGTTAGACAAGGCGGAATCAGGCGAGGGAGCGGAGTGTACGAGCTGTACATGAGCAGCCCGAGCCTGATTTCAACGCGGTATAACCGAGCGCAGTAGTTTTTCAATGATCTATCAACCGATTTGCGAGATTTTCAGCAGATGCCGCAGATCATTCAGAATCGCCTTGCCCTTGCTGGTCGCGTCATAACGCAGCACCAGGTTGCCACGCGGGTCGACGATCCACAGTTGTGCACCTTCAGCCTTGCCGGCCGCCTTGTTATAGGCGTCCAGTTCCAGCTGATAGCGAGCCAACTGCGGGTATTCGCGCTGCAGTTGAGCGTCGTAGTCGTCCGTCAGCGGCTGGGCAGTCGCCACGCCATGGGCCGCACGGGAAACATCGCGATTCAGGCCAATGTGTACTTGCCGGGCGAGGAATATCAGCTCCTTGCACGCCTCATCGCAGACCGCCGGCACCGTCACCAGCAACTGCCAGCGCTGCTCATCAGCACCGACTACACCGAGATCGGCACGGCTCTGTCCGGTGCCGATCAGTTCGCCGTGATAGCTGCGGGTTTCCGGCACCCAGAAACGCCACTGGTACATGGCAGTGGCAAGAATCATCGGGCCAATCACGATGGCCAGAATCAGGATCAGTTGCAGACGCCCGCGACGGCGTTGGCTGGGTGGCACTTCAGGTGAGGCATCAGGCATGGCGATGGCTGGGTTCATGGCGAGTCTCCCGCGCATTAAATAGACCTAAATAAATAAACAGGCCGAGCAAGGCCGCCGCCAGGGCGAACCACTGCACGGCGTAACCAATGTGTTTGTCGGGGCTCATGGCGATAATCGGCCAATCGCCCTGGAATGACGCTGGGCCTGGCTCCAGGCGCACTTCATAACTCAAGCCACCACGACCAAGCTGCTGCCACAGGGCATCGGGCTTGACCTCAGTGACCAACCGCGGCCAGCCTGTAGCGACCGGTTCACTGTGCAATTGAAAGGCCTCGCCCAGCGGCACATACACCGTGGCTTGCAGGCGCAACGGGGTATCCGGGGTGGCGAACGTAGGGGGGATGCGTCGATCTGGCCAAGGCAGCCACCCGCGATTGAGCAGCAGCCAAAGGCCGCTGGCTTGATCGTAGAACGGTTGCAGCACCTCCACACCGGCTTTGCCATCGCGGGTGCGATTGTCCAGCAGCACGGTATGCCGTGCGTCGAAGAAGCCCTGCAACTGCACACGGGTATAGGCCGGATTGGGGTGCTGCTCAAGTTCATCGATACTGATCGGAGCGGCCTGTTGCTGGGCCTGATGAGCCGCTAGTAGCTCGCGCTTTTCCTCGGCGCGCGCCAGTTGCCAGAAACCCAGAGCGATCAGGCACGGAAACAGCAGCAACACCAGAATGCTAGGCAGCAGCCCAGGACGGAAGGCATTCATGCCGACCTCCCAAAAGCCCTGTGCAAGCTGGCTATACTGCAGCTAGACCGCATTTCCCTTCCCCCGAAGTCACACATGGGAGTCACGCATGCTCAAGGCCGCGATCGTCCTTTTCCTCCTGGCCACTCTGGTCAGCCTATTCAGTGGCCTGTTTTTTCTGGTCAAGGATGAAGGTCGAACCTCCCGGGTGGTCAACGCGCTGACTGTGCGCGTGACCCTCACCGCCTTAACCGTCGCCCTCATTACCTGGGGCTTCTACACGGGCCAACTGGTCTCACATGTCACCTGGTAAACAGCGCTTCACAGCACATAGACGAAGACGAACAGACCAAGCCAAACCACATCGACGAAGTGCCAATACCAGGCCGCCGCCTCGAAGCCGAAGTGCTTATCTGGGGTGAAATGACCGCGAATAACCCGAATCAACATGATGCTCAGCATCAACGCACCCAGGGTTACGTGAGCACCGTGAAAGCCGGTAAGCATGAAGAACGTCGCGCCATAAATGCCCGAACCCAACGTCAGCCCCAACTCGGTATAGGCGTGGATATATTCCTCGACCTGTAACACCAGAAAGGCAATGCCCAGAATCACTGTTAGGGCCAGCCACAAGGTCAGCGGCTTGCGGTGATTCTTGCGCAAGGCATGGTGAGCAAAGGTCAGGGTAAAGCTGGAGGTCACCAGCAAGATGGTGTTGATCAGCGGCAAGCCCCACGCACTAATGGTGCCGCTCGGCGCCGGGAAGAGCTTCGGGTCCGGGGTATTGAGCAGCGGCCAGGTGTATTCAAAGCCTGGCCAGAGCATGTTGGCGATGCCCTTGTCGCCTTCGCCACCGAGCCACGGGCCGGCCCAGGTGCGCACATAAAACAGCACGCCGAAGAAAGCGGCAAAAAACATCACCTCGGAGAAGATGAACCAGCTCATGCCCCAGCGGAACGAGCGATCCATCTGCGGGCTGTACATGCCTGAGCGGCTTTCTTTGATCACATTGCCGAACCAGCCAAACAGCATGTAGGCGAGGAACAGCCCACCGATAAAAAAAATCAGCGGACCGTTGGAGTCGGCGCGATCGGCCTTCATGTCGTTGAACCAGGTGCCAACGCCGTAAACCGACACCAGCATGCCCAAGGTGGCAATAATCGGCCACTTACTCTGGGCCGGGACGTAATAGCTTTCGTGCGTTTCGTGACTCGACATTTATTGTTCTCCTTATGGAGCCGCCCGGGTAAGGGTCACTTGCGCCACCGGCGGTTTGCGCGCGGTGACATCAAACAAGGTGTAAGCCAGCGTTAGGTGGCGAACATCTGCCGGTAAGTCTCTATCGACGATAAAGCGCACCGGCATTTCGATGCGCTCGCCGGGTTGCAGTACCTGTTGGGTAAAGCAAAAGCATTCAGTCTTGTGAAAGTAAGCGGCAGCCTTGGACGGTGCCACGCTGGGGATTGCCTGGGCGGTCATCGGTTTGTCGGTGGGGTTGTAGGCAACAAACAGCATTTGCGTACTGTCACCTGGGTGCACCACGACCTCGTCAGCTTGGGGGCCAAACTCCCACACCATATCCGCGGCATTGGTGGCCAAGAACTGCACACGCACCTGGCGCTGCTCGTCCACCGCCTGCTGGCCCTCGTACACGCCGGCAGTTTTACCGTTGATGCCGAAGGCCTGGCACATCACGTCATAGATCGGCACCAGAGCGAAACCAAAGCCGAACATAGCCACCACCACCACGCAGAGGCGGATAACCAGGCGGCGAGTCGACAAGGCTTCGCTCATTTGCACATGTCCTTATTTCACATCCGGTGGAGTCTGGAAGGTGTGGTAAGGCGCCGGTGACGGTATTGTCCACTCCAGCCCTTCAGCCCCATCCCAGGGTTTGGCCGGTGCGGCTTTGCCACCACGAATGCACTTGATGACGATAAACAGGAACAACAACTGGGTCGCACCGAACATAAAGGCGCCAATGCTCGACACCATGTTGAAGTTGGCAAACATCATGTTGTAGTCGGGAATCCGCCGCGGCATGCCGGCAAGGCCGACGAAGTGCATCGGGAAGAACGCCATGTTCATGCCGATAAAACTCATCCAGAAATGCAGCTTGCCGAGGGTCTCGTCATACATATGCCCGGTCCACTTCGGCAGCCAGAAATAGGCCGACGCAAAGATGCCGAAGATCGCCCCAGGCACCAGCACGTAGTGGAAGTGCGCCACCACAAAGTAGGTGTCGTGGTACTGGAAGTCCGCCGGCGCGATGGCCAGCATCAGCCCGGAGAAACCACCGATGGTGAATAGGATGACGAACGCCACGGCGAACAGCATGGGCGTCTCGAAGGTCATCGAACCCCGCCACATGGTACTCGCCCAGTTGAACACCTTGACCCCGGTGGGCACGGCGATCAGCAAGGTGGCGTACATAAAGAACAGCTCGCCAGTGAGGGGAATCCCCACCGTGAACATGTGATGCGCCCAGACGATAAACGACAGGAAGGCAATCGAAGCCGTGGCGTAGACCATCGAGGTGTAACCAAACAGCGGCTTGCGGGCGAACGCTGGGATGATTGCACTGACCGCGCCGAATGCCGGCAGGATCATGATGTACACCTCGGGGTGACCGAAGAACCAGAACACATGCTGGAACAACACCGGATCACCACCACCGGCGGCGCTGAAGAAGCTGGTACCGAAGTGGATATCCATCAACATCATGGTCACCACCCCAGCCAGTACTGGCATCACCGCGATCAACAAGAACGCCGTAATCAACCAGGTCCAGACGAACAGCGGCATCTTCATCAACGTCATGCCAGGGGCGCGCAGATTGAGAATGGTGGCGACCACGTTGATCGCCCCCATGATCGAACTGAAACCCATCAGGTGAATGGCGAAGATAAAGAAGGTCACCGACTCCGGTGCATAGGTGGTCGACAGCGGCGCATAGAAGGTCCAGCCGAAGTTCGGCCCACCACCCTCCATAAACAGCGTACTGACCAACATGGTGAACGCGGCCGGCAGCAGCCAAAAGCTGAAGTTGTTCATGCGCGGCAAGGCCATATCCGGCGCGCCAATCATCAACGGGATCATCCAGTTGGCGAGGCCGACGAAAGCTGGCATCACCGCACCGAAGACCATGATCAGGCCGTGCATGGTGGTCATTTGATTGAAGAACTCCGGCTGCACAATCTGCAGGCCCGGCTGGAACAACTCGGCACGAATCACCATGGCCATGCTGCCGCCCAACAGGAACATGGCGAAGCTGAACCACAGGTACATGGTGCCGATGTCTTTATGGTTGGTGGTCAACACCCAGCGCATCAGGCCTTTGGCCGGGCCGTGGTGATGGTCATGCCCGGCATGACCGTGGTCGATCACTGCACTCATGTCCTTACTCCTGAGCCTGTTTGAACGCGAGGATGTCTTTCGGCGTGACCATGTCGCCTACCGCATTGCCCCAGGCATTGCGTTCGTAGGTGATGATCGCGGCGATATCGACTTCCGAGAGTTGCTTACCAAAGGCGGCCATTGAGGTGCCTGGCTTGCCGTTGACCACGATGCCGATATGACCCGCAGCCGGACCGGTGGCAATAGCCGAGCCTTTCAGTGATGGGAACATCGGCGGCAGACCCTCGCCACTCGCTTGGTGACAAGCCACGCAGGCCGTGTTGTAAGCCTTCTCACCGCGCACCATCAGCTCATCCAGGGTCCATTCCTTACTGGTCAGCTCCTTCTCGGCCATAGCCAATTGTTTGCGCTCGGCCAACCAGGCGGCGTAATCCTCTTTCGACTTCGCCTCGACCACAATCGGCATAAAGCCATGATCTTTACCGCACAGCTCGGTGCACTGGCCACGGTAGAGGCCAGGCTCATCGATGCGGGTCCAGGATTCGTTGATAAAGCCGGGGATGGCATCCTTCTTCACGGCCAGAGCCGGTACCCACCAGGAATGGATCACATCGGCGGCGGTAATCAGGAAGCGCACCTTGGTGCCAACCGGGACCACCAATGGCTCATCAACCTCCAAAAGGTAATGCTCACCCTTGGTCGCCTTGTTGTTGATCTGGTCTTTGGGGGTGGTGAGGTTGCTGAAGAACTCAACATCCTCACCCAGGTACTTGTAGTGCCATTTCCACTGATAACCGGTGATCTGAATATCCAGCTCCGATTCGCTGGAATCATAGATTTCAATCAAGGTTTTGGTCGCGGGTATGGCCATCAGCACCAGAATCACCAACGGTACAACCGTCCAGAGAATCTCGACTGTGGTGCTTTCATGGAAATGTGCCGGCTGCTGACCGGTGGAGCGGCGGTGGACGAGCATCGACCAGAACATGGCACCAAACACGATCACGCCGATGACGACGCAGATCCAGAAGATGGTCATGTGCAAATCGAATACTGAGCGGCTGACCTCGGTGGCTCCAGGCGTCATATTGATGCCCCAGCTGGCCTGCGCCGAGCTGAATACCAACCACAACAGGAGGCCCATCCAGACTCGTGGATGTCGCATCATTGCGGGTTCCCCTTAATTTTTCTTGTTATCCCGCCGAATCGGTCAGTGGCTCAGTCATCACACATTTTTACGCTGAAAAATGCCTGCGAGGGCTGTCCATGCCACAGCTGATTCGGAGTTATCAGGTACTGCCTTTCGAGTTCGAGTATAGACACGGACTTGCCGCTGGCAACGCGAAAACTGAAATGAGCAACGCACTGTAAGGCAGGCGCTAAACACCGCGGCTGCCGTGGGATAGGCCAAGGAGACGGCCCCTGCATATAGCCGTCTCGCATAACTGTTTAATAATTATGACAATTGGGTCTTAGCCGATGTGCTGAGCCAGCTATGGTTCTCGCCCATGTCCTTACCTCAGGAGTAGTCATGAATATCTCCGCTTTGCAGGCACTGATTCAGCGTGCGCACCAACACGAAACTCGTACAGGTCACTTGGCCAGTCAGATGCAGGCACATGTAGGGCAACTGCACCCCTCTATCCGACTGCCCAATGAAGACACCCAGGATGTGTTGCAGCGTTTTGTCAGCGCCTATATCGAACAGGTACCTGAGCTGTTGCAGGCCGCCCAGCAGGTCGCCCAGGAAGCGGGGATCGAGGCGCAGATAAAGCCGGTGCTGCAAGTGGCCGAGCAATTCTTTCTGCAGCCGCCCGCGTTGATGGCCGGGCATGAAGGGCTTGAAGGGTTGCTCGACGAGGCCTACCTGGCCCACCGCCTGGTCGAGGAAGTGAATGATCGCTATATCGCCCACTTGGGCGCACCGCTGATCCCGCTGGACACCACAGTGGCCAACCTGATCGTCCACCAACTGATCGGCGAGCCCTTCGCCAACCAGCTGGATGAGGCGGTGCACCATGCCGTAGAGGGCATGCTGGATGACGCCAGCTTTGCCCAGGACTCGGTGCTGGCCTACCGTGAGCGTCTGCACAACCCACAAACCGAGGCTGCCTGGCTGCGCTGGCCGTGCCTGTCACGCCAGCTCGGGGTGGAGTTACAGTTGGATGAAACCCGCGCGACGGGCTAACAGATGTTAAAACCCCAGTCCGCGCGACTGCCGATTAGTTACTCGGCAGGTAGCGCGGACGTGGCGTGGCCATCGGCAGCGGGCCGTCGCCGATCAGGCGGAACTCACCTTTCTCGGCGTCGTAAGCCTTAATCTCGCTGGTCTCAATGTCATACACCCAGCCATGGATAAATACCTGGCCACAGGCCATGCGCGATGCCACCGAGGGGTGGGTGCGCAGGTGATCAAGTTGCGCCACCACGTTCTCCTCGGTGAGGATGCCCAGCGTGGTGTGATCGGCGCAGCCGCAGTTGTCCGCTACCACTGTCCTGGCCACTTCGGCATGGCGCAACCAGGCCTTTACCGTGGGCATGCGTTCCAGGCCCGAGGGGTCGAGTACGGCTTTCATCGCGCCGCAATCCGAGTGCCCGCAAATGATGATGTGCTGCACGCCCAGGGCCATCACCGCGTACTCGATCGCAGTGGAAACCCCGCCCATCATCTGCCCGTAGGGCGGCACCACGTTGCCAACATTGCGGCTGACGAACAGGTCGCCCGGTGAGCTTTGCGTGATCAACTCAGGCACCACCCGCGAATCGGCGCAGGTGATAAACATGGCGCGCGGGTTTTGTGCAGTGGCCAACTTTTTGAACAGTTCTTCCTGCTGCGGGAATACCTCAGTGCGAAAGCGCTTGAAGCCATCCACGATGCTCTGCAGCGCCTCCTCGGCACTTTCACTGCCTGTACGCCCCTGCAACGGGATCAACTGATGCTTGTATGGCATTGCTCTGACCTCTGTGAACCGGAAAATCTGCTGCTAAAACGACAGTGACAGCCGCTAGCGAGTCACATATCCAGTTTCACCTGCGCTGACGTGAGCGGCAACCATCACCCTGGCCTAGCCCTCACAAACGCAGCAGCGGCTCAGGCAGGCATGGCGGCTCAGAGTAGTGCCAGTTGGCCACCCGGCGGACAGAAGCGTGTGCAGTCGAGGTTGAACGCTTCGCGTCGATTCAGGCCCAAGCGCTTGCTGGCCAGGGCAAAACGCTGCGCGAGCAGCTCCGCGAACGCCCCATCACCGCGAAAGCGCAGGCCAAAGCGACTGTCATACAACTCACCGCCCCGGCTCTGACGAATCAGGCTCAACACATGCGTAGCGCGCTGCGGGTAGTGCGCGTGCAGCCACTCCTCGAACAACGGCGCCACTTCGCGTGGCAGACGCAGCAACATGTAATTGGCGCTCTGCGCGCCGGCCTCCTTGGCAGCCTCCAGCAAGTGCTCCAGCTCCATGTCATTGATCATCGGGATCATCGGCGAGCACAACACCCCGACCGGAATGCGGTTATCACGCAGCACGCGAATCGCCCGCAAGCGTGCCGCCGGCGCAGCAGCGCGAGGTTCAAGAATACGTTTGAGCTCGTCATCCAGGGTGGTCAGGCTGATCATCACTGCCACCAAGCGCTGCTGCGCCAACTCAGCCAGCAGATCGAGGTCACGCAGGATCAGCGCTCCCTTGGTGATGATGGTCACGGGATGGCGATAGTTGAGCAACACCTTGAGACTGTTGCGCGTCAGCAGGTGCTGGCGTTCGATCGGTTGATAGGGGTCAGTGTTGGAACCCAGATTGATCGGCGCACAGACATAACCCGGTTTGCTCAACTGCTGCTCGAGCAAAGCCGCGGCGTTGCTCTTGGCAATCAGCTTGGTCTCGAAATCCAGCCCCGGCGACAGATCCCAATAGGCGTGACTGGGCCTGGCGTAGCAATAAATGCAGCCATGTTCACAACCTCGATAAGGATTGAGCGAGCGGTCGAACGGCAGATCCGGTGACTGATTGCGGGTGATGATGCTCTTGGCAATCTCCGCGCGCACCTCGGTGGCACGGCTGGGCGGCATTTCCTGAAACCAGCCATCATCGCTGGCGATAATGCGCTGTGGGGCAAAGCGGTTATGCGGGTTACTGGCGGTACCGCGACCGCGCGGCGGCAGGGAAACGGACATGGCTGGCTCCATAAATTACTGTATATAAATACAGTAATTTATTTACATCACCAAGCACCGACCGTCAGCCTGCCCTTACGCGGCGCCTGAGTCAGCCGGCCACCAGCAACAACAGCAGCGGCAAACTGGCCGCCGCCAGCAGGGTTTGCAGGGTGATAATGCCGGCCATCAACTGACTATCGCCGCCCAACTGACGGGTCAAAACATAGGCCGTTGGCGCAGTTGGCAGGGCAAAGAACAGCACCAGCACCGTGCTTTCCATCGCTGGCAACTGCAGACCATAGGCCACCGCCCAGGCCAACATCGGCATAATCAACAGGCGCAGCAGGCTGTTCCAACCCAGTGCCGGAATCTCACCGCCCAACTGCTCCGGCTTCAACGCCGCGCCGACACAGAGCAGGCCTAATGGCAAGCTGGCCGCCGCCAATAGGCTAAGCAGGCGATCACTGCCGCCCGGCAGGCCAAAGCCACTGAAGTTGACCAGCGCACCGCCCAGGCAGGCCAGAATCAACGGGTTCTTGGCAATCGGGAGCAACAGGCTGCGCGCGCTGACGCCACGTTCCGCGGTCAGCGACCAGACCGACAGCACATTCACCGTCGGCACCATCAGGGCGAGCATGATGGCCGCCAGGGTCAGGCCTTCCTGGCCAAACAGGCTGCCAACTGCAGCCAAGCCCAAATAGGTATTGAAGCGCAGAATGCCTTGGCTGAACGCACCAAAACGTCCCGCCGGCCAGCCACGTAAACGCCGCACCAGCAGTAGCGCCAGCCAAGCGATACCAAGCGCCAGCAACACCGCCAATGCCAGGCGCGGCAATGCCGGGTTATCCAACGGTGCGGTGGCCAGGCTGCTAAACAGCAGCGCCGGGAACAGCACGAAGTAGTTCAGCCGTTCGGCACCCGGCCAGAACGCCTCATTAGGAAACGCCCAGCGGCGCAGGTAATACCCGGCCACGATCAAGGCGAACAACGGCCACAAGGCCAACAACAATTCCAGCACGGCAACCTCCAGCCACAGGCAAGCCGCCATCTTGAGCAGCCGCATGAAGTGACGCAAGGTAGACGTCGGTATTAGGCTGCTTTACCTGACCCTAACGATGGGAAAATCCAATGTCCGCTATCCATCAAGGCGGTTGCCAGTGTGGAGCCTTGCGCTATCAGTTCGAAGCGCCGCTGCAGGACATCGCGCACTGCCATTGCTCGACCTGTCGACGCAGCACCGGCGGCATCGTCACCACCTGGATTACGGTGCCGCTGACGCGCTTTCGCTGGTTGGCCGGCACACCACGCGAATACGCCTCGTCAGCCAGCTGCACGCGCAGCTTCTGCCCAATCTGCGGTGCGCACCTGACGCTGTTCACCACGCTCAGCCCGGACAGCCTGGATATCACCATCGCCACCCTCGACCAGCCGGAACTGGCACCGGCAGATCGACATATCTGGGTGCAAAGCCGGCTGCCCTGGCTGCAGCTGGACCCGCAATTGCCTGAGGAAGATCAAGAAGTCATGGAGTAACCGGCTCAGGGCAGCTGCAGGCCGCCACCAGCCTTGTGCAAGGCGCGCAGATGCGTGCCCAGTTGCGCCAAATTGGCTTCAGTGGCATGCAGTTCGACTAGACGCACCGGTTCCAGCAGGGTGCGCACTTCCTGGTCGAGGTTGTCACTGAGTTGGCGTAATTGCTGCTGACGGGCCTGGCTCTCAGTTTCCAGGCGCTGCCATTCGGCAGGCTGCGGCAGGCCATAACCGCCCTCAAGCAATTCGGCCGGGCGACTGAGAAAGCCGCTGTTGGCGAGGATCTGCTGCAGCGCGCCGCCGGCCTTGTTCAATGTGGAGTCAACGCCGTCACGGCCACTCAGATAGCGACGTTTGAGCTCATCCTGAGCCAACAGCAATTGCCGGCGTAACGCCGCCTGTTCGAGTAATAGCAGGGCCGCGCTGGTGCGCAGGTCGGCGCGGGCGAACCAGGGCTGACGTTTCTCGGCCGGCAGGGTCAGCCAGTCCTCAACCTGCATCTGCTCAATCGGCAACTGTGCCTGCAGCACGCTGAACATGGCCTGGTAGCGGTCACGGAACGAGTCAAAGCGATAACCCAGACGCAAAGCCTCGGTCGCATCGGCCAACACGCTGCGGTCGGCCAGGTCGCGGGCCACCAAGGTGTCGAGCAGACCGTTGGGCATGATGCTGTCCAGTGCATGCAGCCGCGGATGCTGGCTGCCGCTGCGCAGCAGCTTGAGGGTTTCCACGGCGCAGTTGTTGGAGATAAACCAGTAAGCACCGTCATAACTCCAGTGCTGCTCGGCGGCGCGAATGACCATGTGCTCCAGCTGCGTGCGATCGAGTTTGAGCGGCACCGAGGCCAGGCTGCGCAACTCAACCTTGGTGTACTCCTCGATCACCTGAGCCAACGGCAGAACGAACAGCCGCGACGGATAAACGCCGGTCAAACCATCCCAGCTGGACAGCTGCACGTCGCCAACAAAGGCGCGGTAGGACAGCACCAGATGCTCCTGCAGATCCAGCCGACAATCCGGCCCCAGCGGCCGGCCAGGCGCACAGATGACCAGGCGCAGCATGCTGTGGCCCCAGCGACTGGCCAGGGCATCGTTGGCCTCGGCCAGCAGGTAATCCACCTGATAGACCCGCTGCGGGTCGATGCTCCCGAGGGGTTGGCGAGCGAAGTCGCGCCCGGCATTCAGATAGGCCAAGCTTTCGGCGCAGGGCTGCTGGTTCGCTGGCGTCCAAGCAAAATGCGCACTCAGGTAACGCGCCAACGAGGGCCGACGGCAGGCGTAGCTGGGGTCGAGAAGAAAGTACTCCATGTTGACCGCGAGAAACTCGCGCGGGTTGCTCAGCTCATAGCTGTCCGGGCTGCGCGCAACCTGATGGTTCTCTTCATCACGCGCGCCGCGTCGCCCGACCTGCTGCGCCCAGCCGGCCAGATCCAGCAAGTTCGGGTCATCACTGAGCGTGAAGCGCCGGGCGGTCTGGCCGCGGCAGTGATCAGGCAGGCCAACGAGCCCCAAGCTCTGCTCGCGCTGGCGGCACTGGCGTTGCAGTGTTCGCGCCGTCTGCGGCCAAAGTTGAGCGCGATCATATAGATGAGTGATTTCGTGCAGCACGGTCGCCAGCAACTCGCGACGCACAGTGCCATGGGGGCGTGAAGTCTGAGCAGTAGCGCTGCTGCCATCGCTCAACGCGGGCAACAAGGCGGCATTGAGCTCAATGCCACTCAAACGCCCGGCGCGGCCATAGACCTGCGCGGGCAGTGACCGCCAACGAACGTTAACGTGCCGATCAAGTTGCTGTTTGAGGTGGGGCGGCAAAGCAGCCAGCGCGTCCTGCAACAGTTGCTGGCTGGCCTTGCGCTCGCAGGGGCTTAGTTCCGTGTCAGCTAACGTCAGGCGCAGTCCTGCTTGGCTAAAGGAGCTGGCCAGTAACGCCAGCACCAGCAGCCAGGCACACGGCCATCTCACAGCGCCAGAATGGCTTCGGCCAATACCAAGTCAGAGGCGCCCTGCGCTTCAGGCACGCGGCTGCGAATAGTGCCTATGGCCGCTTCCAGTTGCGCACCGCGTATCTGCCCTTGGCTGGCGACGAAACTGGCTGCGTCGTCACGCGCCGCCAAAACGACTTTCGAATCACGAACCGACGTGGTGGTATCCGAGGTGAAGTCAAAGCTGCGATCCAGCGCGCGCACAATGATGTTGCTAGTCGCTACTAAGGTTTGCGCCTGTGCAGCGGCGCTGAACAAGACGGCAGCAACTACGGCACTGAGCAAGACAGAACGCATATTCATCTCCAAAAGTCAGCCATCAGATCAATTGAATGGGCTTGGACGGACAATCTGTCGGACAGTTCCACCAGCGCTCTGGGCAAGCACTGGCGGGCGCACTCAGAGACTGAGGATGGCAGCCGCCAACTGCATGTCATCGTCATGCAGCGCAGGTATCTGCTGACGAATATGCTGCAGAGCAGCCTCTAGACGTACCCCGCGGATCTCACCCTGGCTGGCGACAAAAGCAGCGGCATCATCGCGCGCAGCGAGGACGATCTTGTCATCGGTAAAAGACGAAGACACATCAGAAGTCGCTTCCGATGTAGCACCCACCGCACCGACCACTGCATCGGTGGTGACCACAAAACTGGTCGCACTGGCTGTAGCGGACACCGTCAACAGTGCTGCCAGGCCGAGGATGTGAATTAGATTCATAGAAAGCTCCTGAAATGCCTGACCGCCAGGCAAGCCTCATTATAGACAATGCTAACGGGGTTATTACACGCCTAGTCACTGCCACAACGGCTTATCCAGCTCAACCTGGCGCTGTGCCTCATGGAGGCCAGCACCTGTTAATTAGTCGCCACTGAGACGAACGAACTGCTTGCGGCTACGCAGATTGCGCTGGCAACCTCGCGTGAGCCTTCATTCAAAAAAGTCCGTAACCGCGCCTAACGGCTGGAGGCCCACCCCATGCGCAACCTCTTATCAAAGGCGAGAGATGGGAGCCCATGACGCATGAAAAATGAAGCACATCCTGCGGAGACGGAGATGGCCATTGTTATGGTCGCATTTTCTTTTTAGAAAACTGTACCGATGAGCAACTCCGCAGATGGCTGCAGATAAAAAGAAAGCCCCAGCGCACGAGGCGTGGAGCTTCCAAAAATCCCATCAAGGGAGGAGCAGAAATCGGTGCCTGGCAGCAGTTAGCGCCAGAAAGGCTTGCTCAGTTCAGCCTGACGCTGTGCTTCGCTGATACCCGCATCTGCAAGCAGACGAGCGTCCAGACGAGCAAGCTGGCGGCGGCTGACGACACGGCGCTGCCATTGCAGAACAGAAGAAAGCATGCGCAGCGGCAGGCCGCTGGAGCCGGTGGTTTGGCTGTGATCAAAGAACAAATCGGAACTGAGGGTACGTTCCATGGTGGTCATCCTTCCGCTTGTGGCGGCTCAGTGGTGTATTGCGATGGGAGAATTATTGCTGTTTGCGCCCGAACGCTGTAGCCACAGCTGGATGAAATTGCAGCACAAATAGATAGCTTGCTTTGCAACTGTTTCGCCAGCTTTACATTCAACTGTACTGGCCATAAGTGCTTTAGCCTGAAAGATACGATTAAGAAGATAAAACAACTGCTAAATCAGCTTCAGTGCAGTGAATGCATATAGGTACAGTTACAGATTGCACTCCTATTACAGCTGACCTGTTTTTCAAATTTTTACTTGGATAAACACCTTCCTGATCGACTTGTCAGAAAAATATTCCCCTGTAAAAATCTCAAAAAAATCTAGAGGTTCTCCTTGCCCCGACAGGCTAGAACTGCGTTGCAGCCAACTGAATTGGGCTGCTATTAGCCGCCACTATTTATGCACATAGCTACTGGCCTACCGGTTGTCAGCTCGCACACCGCCTGTACTCACTCCAAGACAATGGTTGGAACCTCAGGACACTCTGCGTATTGCAGACAATCACGTCTTGTTGAACCGAGGCGAGCCTCTTAAACTCGCGCGGTTATGCTGGTGTAGCGGCGCATGCCCTGCAGCTGGCGCTAAAACTCATGCGCGCACGCCCATTCTTCATGTCCGCTGCCGCTTAATTATAAGAAACAGGCCCAGCTCAACCCGCACTAACCTGCAGCCTTGAGCGGCATTCAATATGTGACCCGATGATTATTCTCGTCAGCTCAAAAATTAGCCAAGCCGACATCCATGCTTCACTCGGCAAGCCCGAGTACAGCTATTTCTTCTTGATGAAAGATTTTCTGCCGGCGTTAGAACAGCTCGGTACGGTCATCCAAGTACGCAGCCGTGACGAAATCGAGTCGCTGCATGCCAGCTACAGCGCTCAGGGCGAGTCCGTCATCTTTATCAGCGTCAGCCCCCCGCATCAGACCCCGCTCGATCTCAAATGCCCTACCGTCACCCTGTTCGCCTGGGAGTTTGACAGCCTGCCGTCGGTGGCCTGGGATGACAATCCGCAGAATGACTGGCGCTATGTGTTTGCCCATACCAGTGGCGCCATCGCTACCAGCAAGGAGGCCGCTGATCTGGTTGCACAGAGCATGGGGCCTGAATTTCCAGTAGTCGCATTGCCAGCACCGGTGTGGACGCGGTTTGCCGAGGTCTGCCCAGAGTCGGGCTGGGCGCCTGACTTTGGGCCGCGCTCATTTGAATTTGCAGGTTTGGTCATTGACAGTCGCACGCTCACTTTGAATGCCGAGGATGTAGCGTATAGGCCCATCTCCGAAGCCAAACGCATCAGCAAAGCCTTGCTGCAAGGTTGGTGGCATGAGATGCGTCTGCCCAGAGCGACCTCCCCAGCGCCAATAGAAGAGCCGCCTGCAGCGCCTCAGGCGACACCCATCTGGGTTGACGGCGTGGTTTACACCACCGTGCTCAACCCGGCAGACGGCAGAAAAAACTGGGTAGATTTGGTCAGCGCTTTTTGTTGGGCATTTAAGAACGAGCCAGATGCCACCTTGATCGTGAAGATGACCCACCATAACATCGACCTTTATCGGGGTGTATTGGCCACTTTATTAGCGCGGCTTTCACCCTTTCGCTGCCGAGTACTGGTCTTGCATGGGTTTCTTCAAGATGCCGAGTATTTGCAGCTCATCCGAGCCAGTTCTTTTTACGTGAATGCCTCATCTGGCGAAGGGCTGTGCCTGCCGCTGATGGAATTTCTGTGCTGCGGCAAACCGGCTATTGCCCCTGGCCATACAGCCATGGCGGATTATGTAGATGATGATTACGTTTTTATTGTGAAGAGCTGCCTAGAGCCCAGCTGTTGGCCACACGACCCTACCGGAATGCTGTTAACCCACAGCAACCGCCTCAACTGGCAGTCGTTAATGGAGGCCTATCAGTCGAGCTATGCCGCCACTAAAACGGCTGAGGCTTATCAATGCTTATCTGGCGCCGCAAGGACTGCCATGCACAGCTTTTGTTCGCTGGAGCGAGTGGGTACTGAGCTAGATGTATTCCTTCAGCAAGTCTTGCGCCTAAGCGGCACCCAGCAAGACAAAGGTGCGCATGATGAGGGGCTTAACGTATGAAGTTCCTTGTCTACTCCGAAGTGACTGCTCGTCAAATTGGTGACAGCCTCGGTCAGTCGGAATACAGCTACTACTTTGTTCTCAAAGAGTTCCTGCCCGTACTGGAAAGCCTCGGCACAGTGACTGTGGTCGAGAACCCGAAAACAGAAATAGACAGGTTGTATGCACAAAGCAAAGCGGCCGGTGAGCCCTGCGTTTTTCTGTCTTTTTCGCCGCCACACAAAACCGAGCTGAAACTGCGCTGCCCGACCGTCCCGGTGCTGGCTTGGGAATTCGACTCGATTCCTAACGAAGCCTGGCTGGGTGATCGCCGACAAGACTGGCGTGTTGGCCTCAGCCGTTGTGGCCGAGCCATTACCCATTGCGGGCTTACGGTTGAGGCTATCAGCGCCGTCATGGGGCCGAATTATCCGGTCATTTCTATACCTGCCCCGATTTGGGATAAATACGCCGCACTGCGTGAACGACAGATACTCACGCACGCCTCATCTCGTACGTGTATCCGGGTAAAAAACGGTGTGGTGCTCGATACTCACGACGTATCCCTTGCGCCCTACATGCCTGACCAGCAATCCGTGGCCTCCGCTGTCGCGGTGGCGCGCAAGCATGAAGCGGCTGAGCAAAAAGCCGCCACCCTGCCTAAGAGCAGAGAGGAAAGCCTGCTGCGGATTACTTACCGCTATTTTCTGGAGTGGCGAAATCTTGTAGGGCGCGCGCTATTTCAAGAATGGATGTCGTCCGGCAAGCGTTGGCTGCTGCGTCAGCCTAAAGTTGAGCCGCTCGCCGCTAAACCCGTAATCGAATCCCCGCTTCCACTTTGGCAACTGAGCGAACATCAACTCGAACTTTCCGGAGTAGTGTTCACGTCGCTCTTCAACCCCTATGACGGCCGCAAGAACTGGGTCGATATGCTGACTGCCTTCTGCGCAGCGTTTCGCGACAAGCCGGATGCGACGTTAGTTTTCAAGCTGGGGCACGCCGAATATCAGTCAGCCATGAATGACATCCTGATGTGCATGGCGCGGCTACCCACGTTTCAGTGTCGCGTCGTGCTGGTTCAAGGCTTCCTTGAAGGCAAAGATTTTGAAGCCTTAATCGAGGCCACCAGCTTTGTCGTGAATGCCTCCCATGGCGAAGGGCAGTGCCTGCCGCTGATGGAATTTCTCTCCTGCGGTAAGCCGGCAGTGGCGCCTCGCCACTCTGCGATGGTCGACTATATCGATACTGAAGTGGCGTTCGTCGTCGATAGCTGGCTAGACGCCACGGCGTGGTCTCACGATGCACGCAAGGCATTTCGCACATGCCGCCATCAAATCGACTGGGAATCGCTGGTCGATGCTTACCGTGCAGCCTACAACTGCATCACCGAAACCCCCGAGCGCTATGCGCAAATGTCACACAACGCCGTTGAGCGTATGCGCAACCACTGCTCGCGGGCCGTTGCCACTGAGCGGCTACGGCACTTCCTGAATCTCAAAGAGGCGCCCACGCCATGAACCCCCAGGACTTATTTCGGCGCCTTGCCGGAATGGAAAACGACCCGCGTCCTACCGATGAAATCTGGCAAGAAACCACCAACTCGCCAGGTTTTGTTGACTCACGTGACTGCGGTTTGGTGGATGCGGTGCAAAGCGGCTGGTACCTGGGCGACAGTAACGAGTTGTTCAAGGGCTTTGCCGTCAGCGCCGAAGACAGCGTGCTCGACGTTGGCTGTGGTGCCGGTGGCGCCACCCTATTTTGTGCCAATCGCGGCGCCCAGGTGACGTTCACCGATGTGGTGCCGGAGAAAATCGAATCCTTGCGGGCTCGCGTTGCGCAAACCGCTGCACGCAAAGCGGAAGGATTTGTATCCGATAGCATTCCGTTACCGGTGGCAGCTAACAGCATGTCACGGGTGATCTCCATGGAAGTGCTCGAACACGTTGAAGATCCAGCCGCTTTCTTGCGTGAATTGGTCCGTGTTGGCCAACCCGGAGCGCTCTACCTGCTAGCCGTTCCAGACCCAGTTGGCGAGAACATGCAAAAGGGCTTTGCGCCGGCCTACTACTTCGAGCGGCCGAACCATATTCACGTATTCGAGCGCGAAGAGTTTGCCCGCTTGGTCAGCGACGCCGGCCTGGAAATAGTGCGCCGAGACGCCTTCGGCTTTTTCTGGACCTTTTGGATGTTTCTGTATTGGACGCTGGCCAAAACCACCGGCGACGAGCTGGTAGGCACCTCCCATGATGTCGTGCAACCACCTTACCCGCCGTTATTAAATGATTGGGCCAAGCTATGGCACCAAATCATCAAAATGCCGGAAGCGGCACCGATGAAGCAGGCGCTGGATCAGTTGTTGCCGAAAAGTCAGGTGATTATTGCCCGTAAGCCGTTATGACCAACACGCGCCAGCGGCAACAGTGACCCATTGAGTTTGTTCCGAAAAGGAAAGCCAGAATGCTGCAACGACTGAAGCGACTTGTCTCACGTATTGTCGCCCCAAGTGCCTCGGTAGCCCCTGAAGTCGAAACGGCAGCCAACGCGCTGCCCAACGACCCAACCCTAACCGACGCCTATCTAAGCGGCTGGTTCCATCATGATAGCGGTGAGCTGTTTGAAGGGTTTGCGATCAGCCCAGAGGATACGGTGCTGGACATCGGTTGCGGTGATGGCACCTACGCATCCTTCTGTGCTGGCCGCGGCGCAGAAGTGATCTTCGCTGACATTGATGGGGCCAAAGTGGCAGCCATCGAATCAATGCTCACCGGCTCACCGGCTCGTGCGATCCAGGGGCTAGTGACGGATGCCAACCCCATTCCGTTGCCGGACGGGCGCGCCAACAAGATCATTGCCATGGAAGTGCTAGAGCACGTTGAAGATCCAGCGCAGTTTATGCGCGAGTTGGTGCGCGTAGCCAAGCCCGGCGCCCAGTTCCTCTTGACCGTGCCAGACCCACTTGGCGAAAGCGTGCAAAAGAAGCTCGCGCCTGCCGCCTATTTTGAACACCCGAACCACATTCGGGTATTTCAACGCGATGAGTTCGAACAGTTGATTCTGGACGCCGGCTTGATCATCGAGCGGCGCGCCGACTATGGCTTCTACTGGTCGATCTGGTGGTTTATGTTCTGGGCCTGCAAGCAGGACCTCTCGCCGCCGTGGCACCCACTGCTCGAGTCCTGGACCACGACCTGGGGCATGCTTTTGTCTACGCCTGACGGCCCGCGGATCAAGAAGGCACTGGATCAGGCCATGCCCAAGAGCCAGGCGATCATCGCCCGCAAACCCTAAGCCGTAACAAGGATTCGCTATGCCCTCTGTCGCTCACGCCAGCCGTTTGAGTATCGCCAACTTACGGCCGCACTTTTTTATGCTGGCGTGTGCAGCGCTCATGACCGTTGTGGTTCTGTTTATTCGTATCGGCATGGGCTTCGAGTTCCCCATCCCCTGGAACGACGAAACCGCATTTACCGCTCAGGCTTTTGAATTCAGCCGCACAGGCAGCTTCTTCGTCTACGGCCTCAATAGCGAACGCGTGGTGATGTGGATGCCGCCCGGCTACATGCTGCTGCTAGCCGGGGTCTACAAGGTTTTTGGCTATAGCTTCGAAATCTCCCGCTGGGTGTCCACGCTTCTGTATTTGGGGGCTTTCGGCGTTGGCCTGGCGATTATTCGCAGCACCCTGACTGGCTGGCGGCAGACACTGGCCATGCTGTTGATGCTTGTGGCCTTCCTTTCACCCTATTCACTGGCGATTGCCAATATTGCCCGAATGGAAGGGCTGTACACACTGATCTTCCTGCTCTCGCTACTGGCGGCAGTGCGTGGCAAATATGCGCTGGGGCTGGCGCTGGTGTTGTTCGGTGCGACTGTGCACTACAACGCGGTGTACTTCCTGTTGCCCTATGGCGCGCTGGTGTTATGGAAAATTGTACGCCGAGAAACCCTCAACATCGGTCCAGGTGAATTACTGGCACTGGTCATCGCCGCGCTGGCGCTGGCAGGCTACGGCCTGTTTGTGATCAAGCACATCGACGGTTTCTGGCAAGACATGCGCTTTCAGTTTGACTTCAAACTGGGCTCCCCAGTGATGAGCGGAAGTGAAGGCTGGAGGCTATTAGGCCTGCTGCTACTGGTGCCCTGTTTACAGCTAATCACGCATCGGCGTTTCGGCGCAGAGGCGCTGTTGTCACTGTATGGCGTGGCGTTTATCGCGATGGCCTTAAATGGCCACAGCATGTGGTACAGCTACGCTTATTGCTTCGGCTTTTGCCTGCTGTTATTGGGCGTGCTGGTTAGTACAAGCACCCTGAGCCGGAACTGGTGGCGCGTAAGTTGGGCGCTGATTGCCGGCGGCCTTCTCTACCAATTGGCGCTGCATGCCAGCAGCGGCAACCCACAGCTCGACGCACTCAAGCCACGCCTGTCGACATTCTCGCGGGATTTTTTGCCCGAGGCAGAGATCCAGAAGGTGCGCACCTTCATTGCCGACTTGCCCGCCGATGCCACCGTCTCGTTCGGCTATTCCGGTGTTGAACCGTACTTCTTCGCTGACTTTGCCCGCTCCGGCGCACGCTGGACCGGCTCGGCACACAGCGTGACGCAAGTGTTTCCCGCGCGCAGCGTGGATTACCGCGTGCTGTGCGACAGCGCGATGTTTCCGGCCTACCTGGCAATGTATGACTGGGATGGTTATCCGCGTAAAAGCCAGGACAGTGGTTGCGCGATTACCCGCCTGAGTAAGGATCAGGCTGATGAGCAGTGACGGCAAGAACAGAGAAATCGAATATTTACGTGCGATTTCTATCTGTCTTGTACTTGTTTCTCATGTGGTTTGGCTCTCGCCTTTTATCTACGAGCGTGTAGTACCGCTGTTTCAGTATGCAAGCTTCGGGGTTGGCGTTGATCTGTTCTTCTGTATTTCCGGCTACGTCGTCGCCATGAGTTACTGCGACTATTTCGATCGCTACCGTAGCCGCGGTCAATTTTGGCCCGCGGCTCGACTGTTCTGGCTACGGCGCGCATACCGCCTGCTTCCCTCAGCCTGGTTATGGGTTGTGATCGGACTGATTGGCGCGGCCTGCTTCAATCGCTCCGGCGTATTCATGGACATAGAACAGAATCTGAAAAGCACCTTGGCTATTTTCAGCTTCACCGCCAATATCGCGCACATGTATGGCTGGCTAGCACCGAACAATGTGTACTGGAGTTTGTCGCTGGAAGAGCAGTTCTATGTAGTGTTGCCACTGTTTCTTTTACTAGTTACCGGCCGACGAAAACGCATCATGGCGTTACTGTTGGTGATCGCGGTGCAGTTCCCATTGGCGCGAGGCCCATTTGGCGACCTTACTGCACAGTACCTCGCATCGTTTCGCATCGACGGTTTTGCTTGGGGCATTTTAGTATTTATGTGCTCCCGCAGCGTTTGGTATCGCCGGATTGAACCGCGTTTTTTACTGCGAAAGCCTTTGGCGTTAATTATTACGTTGTTTTTATTGTTGATGCTGGTAGCGGTACCCGCGCGCCTATTTACCTGGTCGATAAGCACGGGCTTGCTGGCAATGATCACTGCTGTGCTGGTATGGCTCGCGTCGTACGGTAACGGCTATTTGTTCGGCTACCAGCGCTTGAGTGGGGTTATGCAGTGGCTGGGGGCCCGGTCCTATGGGATTTACTTGATTCATCTGCCGGCGTTCAAGTTCACCCACGAAGCAGCCACACGGTATTTACAAGCTTCCGGCCAGGAGAACACACTTGCCATCGTTCCCTTTCTGCTGCTGTTCGCAGGCGTGCTGATTTTGGTGTTAGCCGAGCTTAACTTTCGCTATGTAGAAGAGCCGCTGAGGCGTATTGGCGCTGAACGTGCCAAGCGCAAACTGGCTGCGCTGCAAGCGGCAGACCGCGCAGAGCAAGAGTCAGTTGCTCGGGCACATCAAGAGAAGCAAGAACTCAGCGTTTAGATGCGAGGCCTTTGTATGCTATAGCGGCGAATCCACTGCTGTGCAGGTCGTTCAAAGTAACGATGGGTAAGCAGACTGCTGCTGATTAACATTACAAAGTAGCCGCCCCATAAGACCGAGCTGTAAAAAATGGCGCGCTCAGGCAACAAGTCGGCAAATAGCGTAAAGAAGATCAGTTGCAATGGAAAATGCAGCAGGTAGGACGCGTAGCTAATGTCGCCAAGCCAGGCGGTTCTCTCCCAGCCACCCTTGCCAGCAGTCTCGCTGACAGCCAGGGAGAGAATTGTTATGGGCAGCAGCAGGCCTGTAACCCATAGTGCTTTCAGCTGCTCCAGCCCAGTACCAGCACAACTTGTCGTGCAAAACTTGCTCAATACAACCTGCAGGCTGCCCAACTGAAACTCCAGCAAGGTCGCCAACCAGGCCGCGAGACAGATCAGTAGCAGTGGCTTTGCGCCCCTGTAGACAAGCCCGCCAGTGACCAGCTTTTGGTACGCAACATAGACCAGTGCACCCATATAAAACGCGAACACGCCTCGCCCTATGAGCACGGAATAACTCTGTAGATACAGCCCGGCCATGGCGAGTAGCAGGGCATAAACTGCCCGCGTGGGCAGCCATCTGGCTACGCAAAAAAACATCGCATAGAGCAATATTTCAACAGAAACCGACCATATTGGGGCGTTGAAAGAAAAGCCTTTTTCCAGCCCCCAGGCGGGGGCAAAAAACAGATTGAGAATAAAGTGATAAGCATCGTTGAGCGGGTACACGAAGTACCCGCCGTGGTAGCGGATATACAGCCACTGCAGACCCGCCACTAATAACAAGGTGGCTAGGTGCAAAGGGTAGAGTCGTGACAGGCGTAGCCAGAAAAAACGCCGTGTACTTACACTGCGTTGGCGGATGGGGTCTGCATATAGCCAAAAAATACAAAGCTCGACAATGCGAAAAAGAAATCAACGGCAAACCAGCCTTTCTCATAAAACAAAAACAACACTGAGTAAAACGGTTGTGCTTCGCGTTGAAAAACACCTGGAACTGAGCCATTGAAGAAAAAGTGCTGCCAGTGCCAAAGTACAACTGCCAGCGCTGCGACGCCTCGAGCAAAATCAAGGGAGTGCAGATGCCTAGCCGCATTCGCAGGGGCGTGGTGTGACGGAGGTGTCTGCATGCTGCCCTTGGTGATGTAGTTAATTGGCCTGATGGTCAGTTCAATTGCAGGCTTTTAAAAGCCAGCGCCAAAACCCGAGGGTCTGCAGTCTGTGGTTGCTGTGCATCAGGCAAGACAAACCGCAGGCTGTTGTTGCCCGCATGGGTGATCCCCGAGTTCAACGGGATGTTCAGTGTTGTCTGCGCACCGCTCAACTCGCCGGTGTAAACGGGCTGCTCATTGAGAAATATTTCGACGCGCTGGATACCGAAACTGCTGACGGAAATAAGCAGCTCATGCGGGCGCGGTGCTTGCTGGTCCAGCTCGAACGTTATGCTTGAGGAGTAGCCGGTACTCCAGCGGTGCTGTGACTCGGCCGGGTACCAGCTTTGAAATAGCAATTGCGGGCTGTTGTGGTCGTAATCCTTTGCCAGGCTAAGGGCCTGCAACTGTATAGGGCGCAAGCCATGGTTCAGTGTGCTGAATACGCACTGCTCTGCGCACTGCTCTGCCACTACCACACGGTACTGTGGCAAGGTCTGTACAGAGCAAATCATGGCGTCGGTATAGAGAAAGCCCATATGCCGCCAGGTGGTGCAGGCCTTGATGCCTTGGCGATCAAGCTCAACAAGCAACCCAGCCATAAAAGGCCACAGGTCGTGGTTGGCATAATCGATGGCGGCTATTTGCTCGCGAGGCAGATCGCCGCGAATAAAATCAGCAAACTCGGCAAACTCACTGACTGTTGGCTCGACACGCTCGGGGCTTTGTTTAAACGGTGCCAACAGATAGACCAGGATAAAACCGGCCAACACAACCAAGGTCTGTACCGAGTAAGCGTAACTGGCGCGACGCAGTGCCTCATTAAGCGTCAGGGCTAGCACGCTCGCCAACAGCAGTGGCGCTATTCCAGTGGCAAATAAAGCGACGAAGTCATACAGCGGAGCCGGCGTGCTCTTGTAATACACCACCAGAAGCAAGGCCAGCCCAAGTAATAATGCGCAGGCCTGTAGTGCTGGACGGACAGTCGCGAGTCTTGGGCGCAGCGCCAGCAGGCTGATGATGGCCAGAGCCAAAGCCCACCAGAGCCCTTGAGATGGCAACAGGCTATCGATAAAGGTGAGCATTTCTGCCCAGCTGGGTTTGGCCAGAAAACTGAAGCCATGCTGGGCGTACAACAGCTTGCTCAGATTGCTCGGCGATACGTACAACGCATCGTAAGCGATAGGCAGCACGAAAATGCCAGCAATTAGCAGCGCAACCAGTGCCCAGGGCGCGATCATGGCCCAGTCAATGCCTGCCTTATGCTGCGTCCGCCAACCAAGCAGCAGCGCCAGAGTTAGCGGTAGCAGGGTAAATAGTGGCATGGTGGCGTAGCCATGAATCAACACGCCGGTTAACAGTGCGGCCAAGGGCAGCAGTACTACGCGCCCCTGCATCAACAGCAGACAACAGACCAGAAAGGCCAGATAGGGTGCGATAAGTCTGTGCGGCATCCACAGGCTGAGCAAGTCGGAGCCCAGGTAAGCGCAAAGAATAAATATGGCGAGTGCGGCTGGCCAAAAACGCAACGTGCCAAATAGGTAAAGGCTGAGGCCAGCACCCGTAAAGCCGACTAGTAACGTGGCCATAGTGGTTTGGCCAAAAAGCCAGATATGGGTTCGAGACAACCCGCTGCGCTCAAGGCCGAGCTCGAACAGATGGTTGTAGTAGAACCAGAAAGGCCCAGGGTGGTTGAACTCGTAACGCGAATAATGCCCGACCAGGAGTACGCCCTCGTCGCGAATTCGATTGCCAAGCAGCATGTCTGCGGCAAAATCCCACGCCGGAACGCCGCCGGCAATCAGCGAATACCAGCCCAAGCTGATCAGTAAAAGCGCGGTGAAGCCGAGTAGCACAAGTGCAGAACTCAGCACAGCAAGGCTGCGTTTCACAGCGAAAGTCGTTTGAAGAGCGTCTCCGGTACGCTACGGATTACAAACATAATCAACATCCAAAAGCCTGGCGTGTAGAGCACGTCCTTTTTCTTCTCGATGGCCTTGTCGATATCCAGAGCAACCTTTTCTGGCGTGGCCCACAGCGGCCCCTTGGGAAAGGATGCGGTCATCGGGGTGTCGACGAAGCCGGGCTTGATGGTCAGCACCTGCACATCGCTCTTCTGCAGGCGATTGCGCAAGCCTTGCAGGAAGATGCTCAACGCCCCCTTGGCAGTGCCGTAGATGTAGTTGGACTGGCGACCACGGTCGCCGGCCACAGAGCTAATCACCGCAATGCAGCCATGCCTTTGCTCTTCAAAGTGGCCAGCCAGCCGCGTTAGCAGGGCAATTACGCTGAGGGCGTTGGTCTGCAGCTCCTGCAGGGTCAGCTCGACGCTTTGCTCGCAGGTCTGTTGATCGCTGAGGGTGCCGTGGGCAATCAGTACTCGATCTAGGCCATTGAGTTCGGTTTTGACCTGTTCCAGCAGTGCCTGGTGACTGTCGAGAGCGTTTGCCTCGAAAGTGGCGCAGTGCACAGCCTTGGCGCCGCGCACGCGCAAATCTTGCGCCAGGCTTTCCAATCGCTCGGTATTGCGTGCCAGCAGAAACAGGCTATGCCCCTGAGCAGCGAAGCGCTTGGCACAAGCTTCGGCAATCGCCGAGGTGGCGCCGATGATGAGGATTTTTTGCATGGGATTAGTCCAGGCCGAGCCGGCGCGATTGCAGGGAGGCGAATTTGCCGAGAGCGCCATATTGGGCGCGAACTTCTTGAAAGTGCTGCCAATTGGGCTGGCTTTGTTTAAATGTGGCTTCACTCATACGCGCGTCTTTGGCCAGGTACAGCCGGCCTCCGTAGTCCAGGACCATGCGGTCCAACTCTTCCAGCAACGTCAGCAGGCCAGCCTCCAATTTGAAGTCCAAGGCCAGGGTGTATCCGTCCATTGGGAATGACAGCAAGTTGTCGTTAGCAGCGCCGAAGGCTTTCAGCACGGCCAGGAAGGAGCCGCGATGAGAGGCCGAGATGCGCTCAAGGATTGCGCGCATACCCTCTAGGCCTGCTGCTTTGGGAATGACGAATTGATACTGCACAAAACCCTGTTTGCCATACAGGCGATTCCACTGCTGAATGCCGTCCAGCGGGTAGAAAAAACTTTCGTAAGAAACCCGCTGTTTTGATTCGTGGCGGCGAATACGCTGGTAGTACAGCTCATTGAAGGCGTGCACTGAAAATCGATTAAGCAGGAAAGAGGGCATGTCCAATGGGACACTTAGCCTGGGCTTGCCAGGTAGCACGAGCTGGCCATCGCGAGCATGCTCGCCAAGCATAAGCAGTGAGCGACCTAAGGCCGCACCACTGGCCAGACAATCGATCCATGCCACTGAATAGGTGGCGGCTGCATGAGCCTCGAACAGTTGCAACACCGCTTCGAGATTCGCAGCCTTGTACGTGGTTTGCTTGATATAAGCGCTTTCAATGGGTAATAGACGCAGCGTGGCTGCAACAATCAGCCCGGTAAGACCCATGCCGCCACAGCTCGCATGAAATAGCTCGGGGCGCTCGCTACGTGAGCAGGTAACCTGTGATCCGTCGCCCAGCAGCAGTTCAATGCTGTCCACACATTCGCTGAAGCAGCCATGTACATGGTGGTTTTTGCCATGCACGTCACTGGCAATCGCGCCGCCGATGCTGACGAATTTGGTACCGGGCGTGATGGGTAGAAACCAGCCGCGCGGCACAAATACATCCAATAATTCGCCCAGACTGATGCCCGCGGCGCACGCCAGCAACCCGCTTTGCTCATCAAAACTGTAAAGACGATTGAGCTGACGCGTACTGATCAGCTTATCGGCCAGAGCACTGTCGCCGTAGCTGCGCCCCATACCGCGGCCCAATAAAGCGCCATGCTCACCCAGTTGCTGGATGGCATCTCGTACACTTTGGGGTTGCATCAACTGCGCAGCATGCCGCGGATAGCGGCCCCAACCATGAGTCAGCATGTCGGTTGTGCCTGAGGGCGGAAAACAAAGCGCTTATCCAGCTCGTATTTAGCCACATAGCCAATGGCTAGGCCTATTACACCGCCCAGATAGCGCATTTGGTCAGTACCAAACAAGGCATGGAAAGACAGTTCGAAACCCCAAAATACTGCAGTAGTCAGCACGCCAGTGGAGGCATAAAGGATAAAAACCTTGCTGTCATGTGCCGCAGTTTCGGCCTTGAAGCGAAAGATATAACGCTTATCTAGGGCGTATTTAACAATTAGGCCGACACCAGTACCGAGCATAATCGACAATGCGATAGCATAGGCGCCCGTGTAAACGAGCAGGGAAGCTGCCTGCGCACTTATGTTAGTTGCTGTCGCGATCGCGGCAAGAAGCGCGTAGATAGCTGCCAGTTTCATGACTCGTTCCAAATATCCAGCCGAGGCAAAATGGCATGCATGCTACCGTAGCGCCGCGCTCGTCTCTAGCGCAAATTCGAGGGCTGCTGACGCTGATGCGACCGCGTCAGTGGGTGAAAAATGCCTTCGTCTTTGCGCCACTCATTTTTGCCGGCGAATTCCTCAAGCTGCAATCAATCGAAAAAGTCGCACTGGCAGCGCTGATCTTCTGCGTGGCCTCATCGGCTACTTATATCCTCAACGACCTGAGTGATATTGAGCGCGATCGACGCCACCCGAAAAAGTCACAGACCCGCCCATTGGCATCCGGCTTAATCTCAGTGCCACAGGCGATTATGTTGTTGCTGGTGCTTTATGCCGTTCTGCTGGCGACATGGTTCGTTATGCCGGCTGTGCTCTATGTCGTACTGGGCTATTTGCTGCTTAACCTGGCCTATACCCTCGTACTCAAGCATCAGCCGGTCATCGATATTTTTACCATCGCCATTGGCTTTGTCCTGCGGGTGTATGCCGGCGCCATGGCACTTTCAGTACCTGTCTCGTCGTGGATGTTCGTCACGACCTTGTGCTTGGCCCTGTATTTGGCGGCGGTAAAACGCGGCCAGGAACTCGCCAGCAATGGCAGCGAAAGCCGCGAGGTGTTGCAGCACTACACGCCGGCACTGCTGAATCGCTACGCGGAGATGGCCGCCACCGGCGCGTTACTGTTCTACAGCCTGTTTGTCATCACCACGCGACCTGCGTTGGTGATGACTATTCCGCTGGTGCTGTATGGGCTGTATCGCTACTGGTTCATCGTTGAATCAAAAGACGGTGGCGAATCACCCACAGATGCGCTGCTGGGTGATTGGCAATTGCTACTGACGGTGGCCATTTGGGCCGTAGTATCGGCTGTTTCGATCTGGCCGGAGCAACCGCTATGAGCCTTGACTATTCATATGCGCTCACACCCTTGCTGGCCTGGTTGCTGGCCGGGTGTAGCAAGTTCGCCATCAACAGTGTGCGGGCTCGGCGGTTGGCGTTTGACTTGATCGGCTATGGCGGCATGCCGAGCAACCACAGCGCGATCGTTTGCAGCATGGCAGTGCTGATTGCACTCAAGGAAGGTATTGCACACCCGGCTTTCGGTGTAGCGGTTACCTTGGCTTTTATCGTTTTGCTGGATGCCAGCAGTCTGCGCCGGCAGGTTGGTTTGCATGCAGAAGCCATCAATACCTTGTCTGCAGCGACCCCATCCAAGCCCCTGCGTGAGCGCATGGGACATAGTCGCAGCGAATTACTCGCAGGGTTCTTAATCGGTAGCCTTGCGGCCTGGCTGGTATGGTGCTGGATGCCGATGTACTCAGCGGCTGGTTGAGTACCACAGAATAAAGGGAGGCTGAGTGAATAAACTTCTGGTTACGGGTCTCAATGGTTTTGTGGGTGGCCATCTGCAGGCATTGCTGGCGTCCATGACGAACGAGCCCTGGCAGTTGCTGGCATCTAAACCGCATGACCTACTGGATTGCGCCTCATTGGATGCCTGGCTACAGGATGAGTGCCCCGATGCCGTCATTCACTTGGCAGGGCAGACGTTTGTGCCCGAGGCCTTTCGCGACCCGCAGCGCACCCTCGAAGTGAACCTGCTGGGCACATTGAATCTACTCCAGGCACTCAAGCGACGAGGCTTCAGCGGCACCTTTCTCTATGTCAGCTCTGGCGACGTTTATGGGCAGGTTGCGGAAGGTGACTTACCGGTCGTCGAAAGCCTGGCACCACGGCCGCGCAATCCCTATGCCGTGAGCAAAGTAGCCGCCGAATTGCTCTGTCAGCAGTGGAGTTATAGCGAACCTTGGCGGATCATAGTCGCCCGCCCGTTTAACCATATTGGCCCTGGGCAGGGTGAAGCATTCGTTATCCCGAGTATGGCTCGTCAGCTCGTCCGCGTTCGCCAAGGTCTGCAGCCTGCGCAATTGGAGGTCGGCGATGTCGATGTGACGCGCGATTTTCTCGATGTACGCGATGTGCTTCAGGCTTATCTGGCCTTACTCAAGCACGGTCGCAACGGCGAGATCTACAACGTGTGCTCCGGCGTCGAGCAACGGGTGCGCGATCTGATCATGCAGATGGCTAACCTGGCCGGGGTAGAGGTTGACCTGGTACAGGATCCCAGCCGTATGCGTCTGTCTGAGCAGCGGCGGGTAATGGGATGCAGCAAAAAACTACAAAAAGAGACTGGGTGGAAGCCTGGCACTTCAATCACGGAAACCCTGCAGAGCGTGCTCTCTGACTGGGCAGCAAGAGAAATGGATAATGTCTAAGACTGCATTGATTACTGGCGTAACCGGCCAAGACGGCGCTTACCTGGCCAAACTGCTGCTAGAAAAAGGCTATGACGTTCATGGCTTGGTGGCTCGACGCAGCAGCGATACGCGTTGGCGGCTTCGTGAGTTAGGCGTTGAAGGGCAGATTTCTTATCACGAAGGTGATCTGGCCGATGCCTGCTCGATTCAGCGCGCGGTAATCAAAGCCAAACCGGATGAAATCTATAACCTGGGCGCGCAGAGCTTTGTTGGCAGTTCATGGGATCAACCGGTAACCACTGCCGTCGTCGACGGTATTGGCGTCACGCATTTGCTCGAAGCGATTCGCCAGTTTGCCCCGCAAACCCGCTTTTATCAGGCCTCGACCAGCGAAATGTTTGGTTTGATTCAGGCCGAGCGCCAGGACGAGAACACCCCGTTCTATCCGCGCAGCCCTTATGGCGTGGCCAAGCTCTATGGCCATTGGATTACCGTTAACTACCGTGAAAGCTTCGGCCTGCATGCCTCCAGCGGCATCCTGTTCAATCACGAATCGCCGCTGCGTGGCATCGAGTTCGTCACCCGCAAAGTCTCCGACGCGGCCGCTCGAATCAAACTTGGCAAACAGACAGAGTTGCGTCTGGGCAATATCGACGCTAAACGAGACTGGGGCTTTGCCGGCGATTATGTCGAAGCCATGTGGCTAATGCTGCAGCAAGAACAGGCCGACGATTATGTGGTGGCCACCGGCGTCACCACCACCGTGCGCGACATGTGCAAACTGGCCTTCGAGCATGTGGGCTTGAACTATGAAGATTATGTAGTCATCGACCCGCAGTTCTTCCGCCCTGCCGAAGTCGAGGTGCTGCTGGGTAATCCAGGCAAGGCCGAACGCAAGCTGGGTTGGACGCCAAAAACCAGTCTTTCCACTCTGATTGAAATGATGGTCGAAGCCGATCTGCGCCGCGTCGGCAAGGAGTAAGGGCGAATGATCGTTCCTGTCATCCTTTCCGGCGGTGCCGGTACACGCTTATGGCCAGCCTCGCGCGAGGACCACCCCAAGCCCTTTATGCGCTTACCGGATGGCCAATCGCTGCTGCAGAAAACCTATGTGCGCGCCGCGAGCCTGATTGCTGAGGGCGGCGAAATGCTCACGGTGACCAATCGCGAGCACTACTTTGAAAGCCGTGATCATTTCGCTCAAGCCAGCTTAAACCGTCATCGCGCCCGCTTCCTGCTTGAGCCGCAAGGCCGTAATACGGCCTCAGCCATCGCCGTGGCGGCTTTGGTTGTGGCTGCAGAACATGGCGAGGACACGGTGTTGGTCGTCATGGCTGCAGACCATCTGATCCATGATTTACCTGGATTCAAGGCGGCGACCGAACATGCGCTGGTCCTGGCTCGTCAGGGCTATCTAGTGACATACGGTATTCGGCCCACAGCACCTGAAACCGGCTTCGGCTACATCGAAGCCGGCGATAACCTGGATGAGCGCGGTGGCTGCCGAGTCCAGCGTTTTGTAGAGAAACCTGATCAGGCGACGGCGAAGGAATATCTCGAGAGTGGTCGGTTCCTGTGGAACTCAGGGATGTTCTGCTTTACCGCTGGCAGCTTGATTGACCAATTACAGCAGCATGCGCCGGAGTTGCTGGAGCTGGCGCGCGCATGTGTAGCACTCAGCCCCCGTGGTGAGAGCGCGCAGATGCAGGAATTGCACGCACAGAGTTTTGCCGCCTTGCCGGATATCTCCATCGACTATGCCTTGATGGAGCGCTCTGACAAGGTTGCAGTAGTGCCGGCCGCTTTTGATTGGAGTGATATCGGTTCGTGGAATGCCCTGCGCGAACTGGTGGAGGCCGATGACCAGCAAAATCGTGTTCAAGGCGATGCCATTTTTATCAACAGTCGCAATACCTTCGTGCAGAGCCAGGGTCGTTTGGTGGCTACCGTTGGGGTCGACAATCTGATTGTGGTCGAGACACCCGACGCGATTCTGGTAGCCCATGCCGACTGCACACAGCAAGTGGGTCAGGTTGCCAAGCGTCTGAAGTTAGAAAACCATCAAGCCTACCGCCTGCATCGCACGGTATCGCGGCCCTGGGGCACCTACACGGTGCTGGAAGAAGGCCCACGCTTCAAGATCAAACGCATCGTGGTCAAACCTGGGGCCGCACTGTCCTTGCAGATGCACCATCATCGCAGCGAACACTGGATCGTTGTGCAGGGCATGGCCAAGGTTGTGAATGGCGATACGCCGCTATTGATCAACAGCAATGAGTCAACCTTTATCCCTGCTGGACACAAGCATCGGTTGGAAAACCCAGGTGTAATTGATCTGGTAATGATCGAAGTACAAAGCGGCGAATACCTCGGCGAAGACGATATCGTCCGCTTCGAAGATCAGTACGGCAGGGTGCAGTAATGGCCATCGGCATGGCCCGTGCGGTATGGAATTACCGCGGCTTTGTACTGGGCAGCGTGCAACGCGAGTTTCAAACACGCTATCGCAATTCACTGCTGGGTGCGGTTTGGACCATTCTTAATCCGCTGTCGATGATCATCGTCTACACGGTGATCTTTTCCCAGTTGATGAAAGCTCGCCTGCCCGGCGTGGATAGCAGCCTGGCCTATGGCATTTACCTGTGCACCGGAATTCTCGCTTGGGGCTTTTTTGCCGAGGTGATCAATCGCAGTCAGTCGGTATTTCTTGAACACGCCAACCTGATCAAGCGCCTGAGTTTTCCACGTATTTGCCTGCCATTGATTGTGGTGCTGAACGCCGGCGTGAACTTCGCGATCATATTTTCGCTGTTTCTCGGCTTCTTGCTGGTGACCCAGAACTTCCCCGGCTGGGCGGTACTGGGAGTTATTCCCGTGCTGCTGATCCAGATCGCCTTTTCTATCGGCTTAGGCATCAGCCTCGGTGTGCTCAACGTATTTTTTCGCGATGTTGGCCAGTTGATGGCGATTGTTTTGCAGTTTTGGTTTTGGTTTACCCCCATCGTCTATCCGTTGTCGATTCTGCCGAAAAGCATTCAATCACTGATCGTTCTTAATCCTATGGCGCCATTAATGACGGCCTATCAGGGTATTTTTGTGTATGGCCGCTGGCCCGACTGGATCTCACTCTGGCCAACTGCGCTGCTGGCGACGGCGCTCTGTTTACTCGGCATGCACCTGTTTCGTAAGCGCTCCGGTGAAATGGTGGATGAACTCTGATGGGCAGCATCAAAGTCACCCAGCTGGGTAAAGCCTACAAACAGTACCCGACGCGCTGGGCGCGTTTGGCCGAATGGCTGTGGCCCTTTGCAGGGCCGCGTCATCGCTTGCACTGGGTGCTGCGTGATATCAACTTTGAGGTTGAGCCGGGAGAAGCTGTTGGCCTAGTTGGTGCCAACGGCGCAGGCAAAAGCACACTCCTCAAATTAATCACCGGCACCACGAAAGCCAGTGAGGGCACTGTCGAGTTTCAAGGTCGTGTCGCGGCTCTATTAGAATTGGGCATGGGCTTTCATCCCGAGTTTAGCGGCCGGCAGAATGTAATCATGGCCTCCCAATTGCTGGGGCTAAACGTTGCTGAGATTCAGGCACTGATGCCTGCAATTGAAGCCTTTGCCGAAATTGGCGACGCCATTGATCAACCTCTGCGCACCTATTCAAGTGGCATGCAAATGCGCCTGGCTTTCAGTGTGGCCACCGCTCGGCGGCCGGACATTCTGATCGTTGATGAAGCCCTGTCCGTGGGCGATGCGTACTTCCAACACAAGAGCTTTGAGCGCATTCGCCAGTTTCGCCGCGAAGGCACTACCCTGCTGATTGTTTCCCATGATCGCTACGCCATCCAATCGATTTGTGATCGTGCTTTGCTGCTCCATGACGGCGCCCTGGCGCTTCAGGGCAAGCCCGACACAGTGCTGGATTACTACCACGCCCTGATGGCCGATCGTGAAGGCAAGACCATTCGCCAAGAGATGCTCAGTTCCGGTCATGTTCAGACCGTGTCAGGCACAGCAGAAGCGGTGATCGCCGCTGTACACCTGCTGGATAACGAAGGTCGGGAGCTCGATGTAGTTGAAGTCGGGAGCCCCGTAGTGCTGGAAGTTCAGGTGCAGGTACAACAACCCATTGAGCAGTTAGTTCTGGGGTTTTTGATCAAGGATCGCTTTGGTCAGGCGATGTATGGCCTTAATACTCAGCGTACGGCCCAAGCACTTGAGTCATTGCAGGCGGGGGAAACCCTTACCTTCCGTTTCGCCTTCCCGGTGCTTCTGGGTCAGGCTCACTATTCGATTTCTTTGAGCCTCACCAGCCAAGATTCACACCTGGATAAGAATTACGAATGGCGTGATTACGGTTTGGTTTTCCATGTGGTTAACACCACCCGGGAGAATTTTGTCGGCTGCTCCTGGCTGGATGCGCAGATCAGCATTGAACGCCCGCAAATAAGCATCAACAGCTCGGCGGCCTCACAGTGACTCGCTTGCTGATTGAATGCACCAACGTGTTTCGCAATCCACGGGTTAACTCGGGGATTCAGCGGGTCGTGCGCAACATCGTGCGGCACCTGGGCAGTACCGCTGACACCGTGGAATGCATTCCGGTGATCTTTGCGCGTGGCCGGCTTTATCGTGTCACCAAGCTAACACCAGACCCGGCGGATGAGGCGTTGTTGGCCCGCGCCTATGAGTTGTTGGAGCGACTCAATGGTGCTTTCTGGCGCGCCCATGGCCGCTATGAAAACCACTGGCCGATGACCCGAGTGCACAATCTTCGCCGCGCCTTTTACGTAGTTAGCCGCGTTCTGAACTTACCTATTGCCTTGGGTCTGCGTAGCTTGCGGCTATTGGGTTTTGACCCTTTATTACTGCGCGCAGAGCCTTTCGAAGCGCACGCGGGTGATCAATTGGTGCTCCTCGACTCGTCTTGGCACGAGGCGCACTTTGGCCAAATAGAGCAGCTAAAGCGCCAAGGCGTAGGCATTGTTGCGGTGCTTTACGATCTGATCCCGCTCACTCGCCCGGAGTTCTTTGATACGCGTCTCAGTGCGGTTTTTAGCGCTTGGTTTGACTGGGTAATCCATACAGCGGACGGCTATATGGCCATCTCGCGCAGTGTGCGTGACCAGCTCAAGCATGAATTGGCCACGCGCCTGGGCACAGTGGCCGCAGAAAAGCCTTGGTATGGTTATTTTCACCTGGGCTCCGAGTTGGACCTGATCCGGGCAGAGCTGGCACCACCCGCCGAGCTAACCCGCCTGTTTAACGCCGAGCAGCCGGTCTACTTGGCGGTTAGCACTGTCGAGCCGCGTAAAAATCACAGCTACCTACTCGACGCCTTCGAGTTGTTATGGGCACAACAGAGCCCCGTTAGGCTGTGCATCATTGGTCGGGTTGGCTGGAAGTGCGAAGCGCTGATCAAGCGCATTGAAGGGCACCCTGAATTTGGCCGGCGACTGTTTATGTTCAACCAGCTGGATGACGGCGGTTTGGAATACGCCTACGCACGGGCGAAAGCGCTGGTGTTCTCCTCCCATGATGAAGGCTTTGGTTTGCCCTTGGTCGAGGCCATGCAGCGTGGGTTGCCCGCCATGGGCAGCGACATTCCGGTATTCCATGAAGTGGGCGGCGAGTACATGGCGTACTTCGACTTGCAGGCACCGCAGACGCTGGCCGACTTGGTGACGCGCTTCGAACAAAGTGGCGAGTTCCCTGCGGCGGGCCAGCTGACCGATTGGCAGTGGATTGGTTGGGGCGGAGCCTGTAGGCAGCTGGTCGACGGCATAATGGCTGAGGTTGGACCACAAGAGGCCCCACAGCGACAGGAATATACCCATGCGGGTCGCCCTTAACGCAGGCATTCTGCGTGCGCCGCGCACCGGAATTGGCCAGTACCTGGTTGAGCTGGTGCAAGCGTTGGCGGCTTATCCTGAGATTGAGCTAAGGCTGTTCAACGGTTGGAGTTGGCAGTCTGAATTGCCTGCTGCTGCGCTGCCGGGCTATTCCCGTGCGAGCGGGCTGATCAAGCGCTGGGTGCCGAATGCTTATGCCCTGCGCCGACTGGTTGAGCAGCAACGTTTTAATCGTGGCACTGCCGGCGTCGACCTCTATCACGATCCGAGTTTATGGCCGTTTGAATGCAACGGTCCGATGGTGATGACCCTTCACGACCTGACCCATGTGCACTTCCCAGAAACTCAGCCGGCCGATCGTCTGCGCGAAATTGAGCGGCATGCGGCTCGCAGTGTCGAGCGGGCCGAGCGAATTCTGGTCGACTCACATTTCATCGGCGAGGAAGTCTGTCGCTATTACGGCGTACCTACCGAGCGGGTAGTGGTGGCGCCGCTGGGTTACGCCGCGCGCTTTTATCCGCGTACTGCTGCGCAGTTAGCGGCGCCGCTGCAGGCTTTAGATTTGCAGCCCAGTCGCTACCTGCTGTGCGTTGGCACCCTGGAGCCGCGCAAGAACCTGCAACTGGCTCTACGGACTTATCAATGCCTGCCGGCAGCTCTACGTGAGCAGTATCCGCTGGTGATCGTCGGCATGCCGGGATGGCGCCCAGAACAGTTGGCCGAGCCGTTGCAGCGGGCATTGGCCAGCGGCCAAGTGCGTTTGCTGGGTTATCAGAGTGACACGACGATTGCCGAACTGCTGGCCGGCGCACGCTTGCTGCTGTTTCCTTCGCTTTACGAAGGCTTTGGCCTGCCGGTCCTGGAGGCGATGGCCAGCGGCACCCCGGTGATCCTCAGCCGTAGCTCGGCGTTGCCAGAAGTGGCTGGCGAGGCCGGAACCTATATTGACCCGCAGGATGAACAGGCCTGCGCCGAGGCTATCCAGCAGTTAATTGATGACCAGCCAGAATGGCAACGTCGGCGCGATACAGGTTTACTGCGCGCCGAAGCGTTTTCCTGGCAACGCTGCGCGGCGATTACCGCGAATGTGTACCGACAGGTTGTGGAGTCCTGATGCGCGTTTTACATTTTTTCAAAACTTACCTCCCCGAATCTATGGGGGGCATCGAGCAGGTCATCTTCCAGCTCTGTCAGAGTGGCATGGCGCATGGGGTTCACAGTGAAGTGCTGACCCTCAGCGCCAATCCGCAACCACGTGAGGTGATGGTGGCCGATCACAAGGTGCACAGAGCCAAGCTGGACCTGCAACTGGCCTCTACCGGTTTTTCCTTTAGCGTGTTCAAGCAGTTTCGCGAGCTAGCCGCGCAAGCAGACATCATCAATTACCATTTCCCATGGCCGTTTATGGATCTGGTGCACTTCGCGTCTGCGGTAAACAAGCCGGTGGTGGTGACTTATCACTCGGATATCGTCCGGCAAAAGAATTTGATGCGCTTGTACAGCCCACTGATGCACGCCTTTCTAAATCGTGCCGATCGGATTGTTGCCGCCTCACCGAACTACCTTGAGACCAGCCCGGTACTTGAACGCTATCGGGGAAAAACTCAGGTGATCCCCTATGGCTTGGATCGCAGTGGTTATCCGGTGCCCAGCCCACAGTGCTCGACTAACTGGGAGCAGCGCTTCGGCCGGCGTTTCTTTCTGTTTGTCGGCGTAATGCGCTACTACAAAGGTCTGCACATTCTGCTTGAGGCTGCGCAGGGCACGGATTATCCAATCGTCATAGTCGGCGCTGGCCCGCTGGAGCAGGAACTGCGTGAGCAAGCAGCCACGTTGGGTTTAACCAATATGCACTTTCTCGGCCGCTTGGGTGAGGAAGACAAGGTCGCCTTGTTGCAGCTCTGCAGCGCCATCGTATTTCCTTCGCATCTACGCTCGGAAGCTTTTGGCATTTCCTTATTAGAGGGAGCCATGTACGGCAAACCGATGATTTCCAGCGAAATCGGCACCGGCACCAGCTATATCAATATCCACGGTGAAACCGGCTTAGTGGTGCCACCGAGTAACCCCGTCGCGTTTCGTGAAGCCATGCGCACGCTGTGGGACAACCCCGAGCAGGCGCAGGAGATGGGGCGCAAGGCTGGCCAGCGTTATGAGCAGCTGTTCACCTCTGAGCAGATGGGGCGACAGATGGCGCAGCTCTATCGCGAGCTGTTAGAGCAAAAAAAATAACCGATACAAAAAACCCGGCCTAGGCCGGGTTTTTTGTGCAGTTAACGCGCTCGATTACTCGACCGCTTTAACCATATCTTCGATGACTTTCTTGGCGTCGCCGAAGACCATCATGGTCTTGTCGAGGTAGAACAGTTCGTTGTCCAGGCCGGCGTAGCCGCTGGCCATCGAGCGCTTGTTGACGATCACGGTCTTGGCTTTGTAAGCCTCGAGAATCGGCATACCGGCGATCGGCGACGTCGGGTCGTTCTTTGCCGCCGGGTTGACCACGTCGTTGGCGCCGAGCACCAGCACCACGTCGGCTTGGCCGAACTCGGAGTTGATGTCGTCCATCTCGAACACCTGCTCGTAAGGCACTTCAGCCTCAGCCAGCAGGACGTTCATGTGGCCTGGCATACGGCCAGCGACCGGGTGGATCGCGTACTTCACGGTCACGCCACGGTGCGTCAGCTTCTCTGCCAGTTCCATCAGCGCGTGCTGAGCACGGGCCACAGCCAGACCGTAGCCCGGCACGATGATCACGGTGTCCGCGTTGGTCAGCAGGAAGGCTGCATCGTCGCTCGAACCGGATTTAACCGGACGCGCTTCTTTGGCACCCGCTGGGCCGGCTTCTGCCGGAGCACCACCGAAACCACCGAGGATCACGTTGAAGAACGAACGGTTCATCGCCTTGCACATGATGTAGGAGAGGATCGCGCCTGATGAACCCACCAGCGAACCGGCAATGATCAGCATCGAGTTGTTCAGCGAGAAGCCGATACCGGCCGCCGCCCAGCCCGAGTAGCTGTTGAGCATCGACACCACGACCGGCATGTCTGCACCGCCAATCGGGATGATGATCAGCACGCCGATCACGAAGGCCAGGGCCAGCAGGATGGCGAATGCGGTCAGGTCACCGGTGAAGGTGTACATCAGGCCGAGGCCGAGAATCGCCAGGCCAATGGCCAGGTTGATCCAATGCTGACCCTTGAACTGTACCGGTGCGCCTTGGAACAGACGGAACTTGTACTTGCCCGACAGCTTGCCGAAGGCAATTACCGAACCGGAGAAGGTGATGGCACCAATAGCTGCACCGAGGAACAGCTCCAGACGATTGCCCGCTGGAATTGCATCGCCCAGCGCGGCAACGATACCCAGTGACTGCGGCTCAACCACCGCAGCAATGGCAATAAACACCGCTGCCAAACCGATCATGCTGTGCATGAAGGCGACCAGTTCCGGCATCTTGGTCATTTCTACGCGTTTGGCCATGACGGTACCGACCGTACCGCCGACCAGCAGGCCGACAATCACGTAGCCGATGCCAGCGGTGGCGATTTCAGCGCCGAGCTTGTAGATCAGGGCAACGGTAGTCAGCACCGCCAAACCCATGCCGAGCATGCCAAACAGGTTGCCGCGACGCGAGGTCGTCGGGTGCGACAAGCCTTTGAGTGCCTGGATAAAGCAGATCGAGGCAACAAGGTAGAGCACGGTGATCAGATTCATACTCATCAATGCTTCTCCCCTGCAGCGGCTTTCGGCGCTTTCTTCTTGAACATTTCCAGCATGCGCCGGGTGACCAGAAAGCCACCGAACACGTTGACCGCAGCCAGGGCCACCGCCAGGGTGCCCATGGTTTTACCCAGTGGGGTCACGGTCAGGGCAGCAGCCAGCATGGCGCCGACGATAACGATCGCGGAAATTGCGTTGGTCACCGCCATCAGCGGGGTGTGCAGGGCCGGGGTCACGTTCCACACCACGTGGTAACCCACGTAGATGGCCAGTGCAAAGATGATCAGGTTGTAGATGCCGTCGGAAATCATATCCATGAGCGTTGCTCCCCTTAGCCGTTCGTACGGACGACTTGGTTATCGCGGCACATCAGGCACGCGTTAACGATGTCGTCTTCAAGGTTGAGGTGGAACTTGCCTTCGCCGTCGATGACCAGCTTGAGGAAGTCCAGCAGGTTGCGTGCGTACAGCGCCGAAGCATCCGCCGGCACCATGGCCGCCAGGTTGCTGTGGCCGACGATGGTCACGCCGTGCTCGACCACCACTTGCTCAGCCACGGTCAGCGGGCAGTTACCGCCTTGCGCAGCGGCGAGGTCGATGATCACCGAGCCTGGCTTCATTTCCGCTACGGTGGCGGCATGCAGCAGGGTCGGTGCCTTGCGGCCCGGAATCAGCGCGGTGGTGATGACGATGTCAGCCAGCTTGGCCTTCTCGTGCACCGCTTTGGCCTGACGCTCCATCCACGACGCCGGCATCGGCCGCGCATAGCCGCCCACGCCTTGGGCGCATTCACGCTCTTCATCGGTCTCGAACGGCACATCGACGAACTTGGCGCCGAGCGACTCGATCTGCTCTTTAACCGCAGGACGCACGTCGGAGGCTTCGATCACCGCACCCAGACGCTTGGCCGTGGCGATGGCCTGCAAGCCGGCAACACCCGCACCGAGGATGAGAATACGCGCGGCCTTAACGGTACCGGCAGCAGTCATCAGCATCGGCATAAAGCGCGGGTAGTGGTGCGCCGCCAGCAGCACAGCCTTGTAGCCGGCGATGTTGGCTTGCGACGACAGCACGTCCAGACTTTGCGCACGGGAGGTACGCGGAGCGGCCTCCAGGGCGAAAGCGGTGACGCCACGGGCATTCATCCGCGCGATGGTGTCGTTGCAAAACGGGTTGAGCATGCCAACCAGTACCGCACCAGACTTCATATGCGCCAGCTCGGCTTCGGTTGGGGCAACCACTTTCAGCACCAGATCTGCGCCGAAGGCAGCAACATCAGTGGCAATAGTGGCGCCGACGGCTTCATAGGCGCTGTCTGGGATGCTGGCAGTTACGCCGGCACCGGCCTGAACGGTCACCTGATGGCCTTGGCCGATCAGCTTCTTGATGGTTTCGGGAGTTGCGGCAACGCGCGTCTCACCAGCATGGGTTTCGAGAGGAACACCGATGTGCACTTCAATTCTCCTGCGTGATCTTTTTGGTGAACCGGCGCACTGCGGATGGCACGCGGGCAATGGGGAGGATCAGCACAAATCCGACCGGCAAACAGTCTGCAGCAATCGGGGGCGGCATTTTGCAGGCGAAGGCCATAGCCTTCAAGGCGTTATGAAGTAAAACCTTAAGATAACTACAAGGCAGCGAGTGACCAACAAGTCACGCAAATCCCTTAAAGCCTCGCAGTGCAAGGCTCACGTACGATTTATAAGGCTTTTTTCAACCGTCCCCATTCCTGACATAAATGCACTGCTATCAGATCAACGGACAAACCCGTATTACCCGATAAAAACCGCCAATTCATTGGGCTACAGCGGCATTAGTGTGCAAAAAAATAAACACTACTGCTTTAAAAACTGAGCACAAGTGTAGCGATCAAGATAGCTGACTACGGGGTCAATATTAGCTCGGCACGCACTCTAGACGGGGCCTGTAACGGGGTAAAGTTGATTCCGACGAACTACCTACAGCGCTTTTAATGCACGCCACTAACGTTTTCGGCTGTTCAGGCCATTGGCCAGGGCATAATCATGGGCTTCGCCTACCAGCCAGTCGCGCAACAACAGCAAGGCGGCCGACTCCAGTTTGCGTTCGGGGATCATCAGGTAATACGCCTTATCAGTCGGCAGACTGAGTGACGCCGCGATCACCAGGCGCCCTTCGTCCAGCTCGCGGCGGATCAGAAACGGCGGAATCAGGGCGATGCCCATGTCATGCATGGCCGCCTGCGCCAGCATGGAAAACAGCTCGTAGCGCGGTCCCGTCATGTCCCGTGCGGTACTCAAGCCTTGGGCGCTGAACCACTGCCGCCAGGCGTAGGGCCGGGTGGTCTGCTGTAACAGCGGCAGCGTGGCAATCTGTTCAACGCTCAGTTGCGTCTGCCCATCGAGCAGGCCCGGGCTGCACACCGGCATCGGGTTCTCACCCATCAGCAGATGCGCCTGGGTGCCGGACCAATCGCCATCGCCGAAATACACCGCAGCGTCGAACTCGGTATCGGCAAACAGAAAAGGCCGTGTACGGTTGGTCAAGTTGACCGTGACCTCAGGGTGCAGGCGCTGAAAATCCTTGAGTCGCGGCAGCAGCCACTGCGTACCAAAGGTCGGCACCACCGCCAGCTCGATGCTCATTGCACCCTGTTGGCCCATCACGGCCAGGGTGTCGCGCTCCACCGCATCCAGTTGCCCGGCAACCCGGCGCGCATAGGATTGCCCGGCCTCAGTCAGCACCACCCCCCGGCGCGAGCGGCGGAACAACTCGATATTAAGGAAGGCCTCCAGCCCGGCAATTTGCCGGCACACCGCACCCTGGGTCAGGCTCAGCTCTTCGGCGGCCTTGGTAAAACTCTGATGCCGAGCAGCCGACTCAAACGCAATCAGCGCAGCAGTACTGGGAATTTTGCGGCGCATGTGTGCATCAACCTCACTTTATTCAGCGAAATAAGCCGAATAACCCTATCTCGAAGTGAGCATTACGCACAACTACGTGCGCAATACTCGTTTGCCTGCTTGCCATATGCCGCCTAGGATCAATCCCACATCTATGCGGGCGCCTCTTCACTGCGTGCAGACCCGCTTTATTACTGTCTGAATTCGAGGTTTTCGCGATGGCCAAGGCAAGCTTCAACTGGATCGACCCACTGCTGCTGGACCAACAGCTGACCGAAGAAGAGCGCATGGTGCAGGGCAGCGCCCAGCAGTTCGCCGCCGACAAACTGGCCCCCCGGGTGATCGAAGCCTTCCGCCACGAGCAAACCGACCCGAAGATTTTCCGCGAGATGGGCGAGACCGGCCTGCTCGGCGCCACCATCCCCGAAGAATACGGCGGCAGTGGCCTCAACTACGTGAGCTACGGCCTGATCGCCCGCGAAGTCGAGCGTGTCGACTCTGGCTACCGCTCGATGATGAGCGTGCAGTCGTCCTTGGTGATGGTGCCGATCTTTGAGTTTGGCAACGAAGCGACCAGGCAGAAGTACCTGCCTAAGCTCGCCAGCGGCGAATACATCGGCTGCTTTGGGCTGACCGAGCCGGACCATGGCTCCGACCCAGGCAGCATGATCACCCGCGCCAAAAAGGTCGACGGTGGCTATCGCCTGACTGGCGCGAAAATGTGGATCACCAACAGCCCGATCGCCGACGTGTTTGTGGTCTGGGCCAAGGATGATGCCGGCGAAATTCGTGGCTTCGTCCTGGAAAAAGGCTGGCAGGGCCTGAGCACCCCGACGATTCACGGCAAGGTCGGCCTGCGCGCCTCGATCACCGGCGAAATTGTCATGGACAACGTGTTCTGCCCAGAAGAGAACGCCTTCCCCGACGTACGCGGCCTCAAAGGCCCGTTCACCTGCCTCAACTCTGCCCGCTATGGCATCAGCTGGGGCGCGCTGGGCGCCGCCGAGTTCTGCTGGCACACCGCGCGCCAGTACACCTTGGATCGCAAGCAGTTTGGCCGCCCGCTGGCACAAACTCAGCTGATTCAGAAGAAACTGGCTGACATGCAGACCGAGATCACCATGGCTCTGCAAGGTTGCCTGCGCCTCGGCCGAATGAAAGACGAAGGTACGGCGGCGGTGGAAATAACCTCGATGATGAAGCGCAACAGCTGCGGCAAGTCCCTGGACATCGCCCGCATGGCCCGCGACATGCTTGGAGGCAACGGCATCAGCGACGAGTACGGCGTGGCTCGCCACCTGGTCAACCTTGAGGTGGTCAACACCTACGAAGGCACCCACGACGTCCACGCGCTGATTCTTGGCCGCGCACAAACCGGCTTGCAGGCGTTCTTTTAACGCTACTGCGTAGGATGGGTTAACCGCACAGCGGCGTAACCCATCGCTCGGCTTGATGGGTATCGCTGCGCTCAACCCATCCTACCCCGCCGTTTCCAACTATCCACGAGGCCTCACCCATGCCCGGTGCCCTGTCACATATCCGCGTTCTCGACCTCTCTCGCGTGCTCGCTGGGCCCTGGGCCGGGCAGATTTTCGGTGATTTGGGCGCGGAGGTGATCAAGATCGAGCGCCCTGGCAGCGGCGATGACACCCGCCACTGGGGTCCGCCCTATGTGAAAGATGCCGAGGGCAACGATTCGCGCGAAGCGGCGTACTTCCAAAGCGCCAACCGCAACAAGCAATCGGTCACTTTGGATTTCACCCAGCCCGAGGGCCAACGTCTGGTGCGCGAGCTGGTGCAGAACTGCGACGTATTGCTGGAGAACTTCAAGGTCGGCGGCCTCGCGGCCTATGGCCTCGACTACGCATCCCTCAAGGCACTCAACCCGCGCCTGATCTACTGCTCCATCACCGGTTTCGGGCAAAACGGCCCCTACGCCAAGCGCGCCGGTTATGACTTTATGATCCAAGGCCTCGGCGGGTTAATGAGCCTGACCGGCAAACCCGATGGCGAGGAGGGCGCTGGCCCCATAAAAGTCGGCGTCGCCCTGACCGACATTCTCACCGGCCTGTACGCCACGGTCGGCGTATTGGCGGCACTCAATCAGCGCGAGCAATCGGGGCTTGGCCAACACATCGACGTGGCCCTGCTCGACGTGCAAGTAGCCTGCCTGGCTAACCAGGCGATGAACTACCTCAACACCGGGGTCGCGCCCAAGCGCCTGGGCAACGCCCACCCGAATATCGTGCCCTATCAGGATTTCCCCTCGGCCGACGGCAACTTCATCATCGCCGTGGGTAACGATGGGCAATTCCGCAAGCTTTGCGAGGTAGCCGGCCTTACGGCTTTGGCCGACGACTCGCGTTTTTCTACCAACAAGGCCCGCGTTGCCCACCGCACCGAGCTGATCCCGCTGTTGCGCCAAGCCACGGTATTCAAAACCACCGCCGAATGGGTGGTGCTGCTGGAGGCGGCTGGCGTGCCCTGCGGGCCGATCAACGATTTGGCCCAGGTGTTTGCCGACCCTCAAGTACAGGCGCGCGGCCTGCGCATTGACCTACCCAACAGCCTGGGCAGCAGCACGCCGCAAGTGGCAAGCCCACTGCGCTTATCAGAGACTCCGGTGCAATACCGCAACGCCCCCCCGCTGCTCGGCGAACACACCGAGCAGGTGCTGAGCCGCCATCTGGGCCTGAGCGCCGAGCAGATCAGCGCCCTGCGTGAGGCCGGCGTGCTCTAAGCCCAACGTCAGGCGAGTGCGCGCCACTCAGCAACTCCGGATCGACGTGGGAGGGGCTTCAGCCGCGACGCTTTCGCCGCCTTCAAGCCCATCGCAGCTAAAGTCCCTGCCACCGATATGACGCTAACCCGGCTGCCCATCCACCCGTGCAGTCCAGAACATCGCCGCGTAGTAACGCAAAAACAGGGCGAAGGCGGCCATCCATAGCAAGCTGGATAAACCCAGCCCGAGCATCGGCGCAAAAGGCACCAGCAGCACCCGCGCCAACGCGCCCAATTGCAGCATGGCAAACGCCCAACCGATCACCGCTGGCGGCTGCAACGGGCGACCGGTATGACCAAGGCTGACCCTGGCCAACATCGCCAGAATCGCCCCACCGACACAGCCCAGCGCCAAGGCGTGATACGCCAGGCTGACATTACTCAACCAGCCCAAACTCCACGCAGCCAGACCCAGCAGCGCCAACGGCAGCCAGGCATAGGCCAGGTGCAACGACCACAGCAATGGCACCCGCCAGATACCGGCGTCGTACCAGTGCCACAGACGCATCACATGCAGCCCTGCCAAACCCAGCACCAGCGGTGCCATCCAGCTCTGCGGCTGTAGCGCCAGGCCGCTGGCAAACAGCAGTGCCAGAGCCAGCGAAGCCAGTAACGTCACTACATCGAGTCGCGGTCGAGGAGCAAACGGTTGCGGCCGGTTCAAACCGCGCTGGGTGAAGAACGGCATCACCCGTCCGCCGATCACACTCACCAACGCGCCAATCAGCCATAACCCGGCCAACGCACCACGCCGTTGCAGGCTGTCATCGCCCACCGCCAAGCCATACAGCAGCAGCCATTCGCAGGCGGCCATCAGCAACACCACGGCCACCAGCGGAAAATTGCGCCATTGTCGCACCCGCCAAAGCTGGCGCCCGAGCACCAGCGCCAGCAGCGGTAGAAACGGCAATTGCAGCGCCAGCAGTAATGGCAACGGCGCGCCGAGCAACCAGGCCAATCGCGCCAGCAGCCAGAGCCCGAACAACGCAACCAACGGCCAACCACTCAGGCCCGGCCGCCCCGTCCAGTTCTGCACGGCAGTCAGCAAAAAACCGGCAATAATTGCCACCGCAAAACCGAACGGCAGCTCATGCCGGTGCCAAGCCAGACTACCGCCTACCGGCTGCCAACCCGGCAGCAATCCCCACAACGCCGCCGCCCACAGCCCAATCGCCAACACGGCAAACACCGCGCCAGCGAGAAAGAACGGACGAAAACCCAGGCGCCACAGCGGCGCAATACTCAGCTCTTGCTGGCGATCACGCAGCCACACAGCAAGGCTCCTTGTGCCCGTGTAATTGCTGTTGCGCAGCCAGACGCACTACATACCCGAGTTTGAGCAAGGCGGGGCCGATGATCGTCAAACTATGCGCCGCCACCTGGCTGCCGATACTCAATTGCGCGCTCAAACCATAGGCGCCCAGCAATCCGCTCACCAGCAACAACACACCTGCCACGAGCAGTTGATTCGCCAACTGCAACGCCCGCAACGGACACGAGAAAGAACCCCACATATTTACCTCCCAGGCATTGCGCCCTGACTTCAGCTGTCCAGCGCGCTGGCCGGACCAAAGAATTCGTAATGGCTTTGCGCCGCCGGCACACCCAATTCCTGTAAGTGCCGCTTAATCTGCGCCATAAACGGTTTAGGACCGAGGAAATAGGCATCCAGATCGCGCTGCTCAGGCAACCACTCAGCCAACTGCTGTTGACTGAGGAAGCCTTCGGCATCGCCCGCATCACCGTCGCGCGGCTCGCTGTAGCACACGTAATGCCGCACCTGCGGGCGCTCACTGCGCTGCGCCTCAACCCAGTCGCGGAAGGCATGTACACCGGCATGGCGCGCACAGTGGATAAAGTGAATGTCGCGGCCACTGTCACGCGCGGCTTCGAGCATGCTCAACGCCGGCGTAATGCCCACGCCCGCACTGATCAGCACCAACGGTTTGGCGGACTCGCGCAGCACGAAATCGCCAGCCGGGGCGAACAACTCCAGGCTGTCACCGAGCTGAAACTGGTCATGCAAGTAATTGGAAACCTTGCCGCCGACCTCACGCTTAACGCTGATGCGGTATTCGCGGCCATTGCTCAGGGCCGACAGCGAGTAGTTGCGGCGTTGCTCTTCACCATCCAACAGCAAACGCAGGCCGATGTACTGACCGGGCTGGAAGTCCGCCACCGCGCCACCGTCAGCCGGAGCCAGATACAACGAGACGATCTCTTCGCTCTCCACCACCTTGCGGCTCAGGCGAAATTCACGCGCCCCGCGCCAGCCACCTTCGGCACTGGCATTGGCGGCGTAGGCGGTCTCTTCGGCGCCAATCAATATGTCGGCGAGCTGACCATAGGCAACGCCCCAGGCTTCGATCACCGCATCAGTGGCGATCTCGGCACCCAGCACTTCACGAATCGCCCGCAGCAGGCAGCTGCCAACAATCGGGTAATGCTCGGGCAGTATCTGCAACGACACATGCTTGTTAACGATCTGCCCCACTAGAGGGCCCAGCGCTTCCAGCTTGTCGATGTGACGGGCATACATCAGCACCGCGTTGGCCAGGGCACGCTGCTGACCGCCGCTGGCCTGGTGCGCCTGGTTAAACAGAACACGCACCTCGGGGTATTCGCCGAGCATCAGCTCATAGAAGTGCCGAGTCAGGGCTTCGCCGCCGCTTTCCAGCAACGGCACAGTGGCTTTGATCAGCGCGGTTTGGGCGGGGGTCAACATAGAGGTTTCCTCATCAGGGCGACACGCTGCACTTGCGCAGCGGTTCTGTTCATATCACCCTGACTACTACAGGAAACGTGCCAATTATTTTTAACTTAATAATCAAAGACTTATATATTACCGTGTCTTTTAGACAGCTAATTGTTTGAGTCTTAATGACATAAACAGTGTCCTTATGACAGCAAACCCGCTCGTTACTGCATTGATTCCCCTGGTCGCCGACCTATCTCGCGAACTGCCGGAAGCTGAACGCTATCGCCGCCTGCTGCAAGCGCTCAGGCAATTGCTGCCGTGCGATGCGGTGGCTTTGCTCAAACTCGACGGCGACACGCTTATCCCCTTGGCGGTCGAAGGCCTGAGCACCGACACCCTCGGCCGACGCTTTAAGCTCGACGAGCACCCGCGTCTACAAGCGTTACTGGCGCAACGCGGGCCCACCCGCTTTGCCACCGACTGCGACATGCCTGACCCCTATGACGGTCTGGTTGACGGCCATCGTGGTCACCTGCCGGTACATGACTGCTTGGGTTGTCCGTTGTACGTGCAGGATCAACCCTGGGGTCTGCTGACCCTCGACTCGCTCGACCCCTCCAGCTTCGGCAAAGTCGACCTGGACAACCTGCAGGCCTTCGCCAGCCTGGCCGCCGCCACGGTGATGGCCAATGAACGGATCAACACGCTGCTGCAACGCGTCGAAGATCAGCACCAACTGGCCGAAGCTTACAAGCAGGCCGCCGTGCAGCATCGACCCCGCGAATTGATTGGCCAGAGCGCTGTACACAGACAACTGCAGCAAGAAATTGCCCTGGTCGGCAACAGCGAGCTGAACGTGCTGATCAGTGGTGAAACCGGGGTTGGCAAAGAGCTGGTTGCCGAAGCCCTGCATGCCGCCTCGTTGCGTGCCAGCCGGCCTCTGATCAGCCTCAATTGTGCGGCGCTGCCGGATAACCTGGTAGAGAGTGAGCTGTTCGGCCATGTGCGCGGCGCCTTTACCGGCGCGCACAACGAACGGCGCGGCAAATTCGAACTGGCCGATGGCGGCAGCCTGTTCCTCGATGAAATAGGTGAGTTGCCGCTGGCGGCGCAGGCCAAACTGCTGCGCGTGTTGCAGAGCGGCCAACTGCAACGCGTCGGCGCCGACATGGAACAGCATGTGGATGTGCGCGTGTTGGCCGCGAGTAATCGTGATCTGGCCGAGGAAGTACGCGCCGGACGCTTCCGTGCCGATCTCTACCACCGCCTCAGCGTCTACCCGCTAAAAGTCCCGGCACTGCGCGAGCGTGGCCGCGACGTGCTGCTACTGGCTGGCTACTTTCTTGAGGAAAATCGCGCGCGTTTGGGGCTGCGCAACCTGCGCCTGACCCAGGCGGCGCAAACCAGCCTGCTGGCCTACAACTGGCCGGGCAATGTGCGCGAACTGGAACACCTGATCGGCCGCGCCGCGCTCAAGGCACTGGCCAGCTGCAGCGAACGCCCACGCATTCTCAGCATCGACAGCCCGCACCTCGACCTGCCGCAGGTGCACAGCAGCCAAGCAGAGGCGCCAGTCGAAAGCGCGCCACACAGCCAAAACATGCCGCTGCGTGAAGCTATCGATAGCTTTCAGAAACAGCTGATTAACCAAACGCTGCACCGCCACCAACATAAATGGGCAGCCGCCGCGCGCGAGCTGGGCATCGACCGCGCCAACCTGATCCGCCTTGCCAAGCGCCTGGGTCTGCCGTAAGCCAGGCCGACGACGCCTTGGCGTATTCAGCGGTGACTGCCAGGCGCCAAAGCGCGGGCTCTATACGCGATGTCGCAGCACACTGGATGTACTGCAAGCAGACGTGGCGCCTGTACCATGTTGGCCCATGGAACCGTAATGCTGGAGATGAAACCCCTTGCCTGACATCCACCCGCCCTTTCTTGACGAAATTGACCGCCAATTGATCGCGGCCCTGCAGATTAACGCCCGTGAGAGCGTGGCCATGCTCGCCCGGCAGATGGGGATTGCCCGCACCACCGTGACCTCACGACTGGCGCGGCTGGAGAAGGCCAACGTCATCACCGGATACGGCGTGCGGCTCGGCCAACGGGTCGTGGATGGCGGGCTGCAAGCGTATGTGGGGATCACCGTACAACCGCGTTCCGGCAAGGAGGTGCTGCGCCGCCTCGGCGCCATGGCCCAGGTACAACAGCTGTGTGCGGTCAGTGGCGAATTTGATTACGTGGCGTGGCTGCGCACCGATTCGCCGGAGCAACTGGATCAGTTGCTCGATCAGATCGGCAGCGTGGACGGCGTGGAAAAGACCACCACGTCCATCATCCTCAGCAGCAAAATCGATCGCGGGCAGCCGGTTTAACTATTAAGCGGCCATCCCAGCGCACGAACAGACCCGAGTCACAAACTACGACAATATGCAGGATTAGTTCGTCATAGTGATCGTCAAGCATTCATGACGACGACACTTTGCGTCTTATTAACGTGTTCTACGCCCTCTAGAATGGCTGCCATCCTTTCCTATACTCAGCTGCGTATTTCGCACCGAGTCGCCATCAAGGTCAGCCATGAACACGAAGAATCGCCATCCCGCAGACGGCAAGAAACCCGTCACCATCTTCGGCCCGGACTTTCCGTTCGCCTTTGACGACTGGATCGAACACCCGGCGGGCCTGGGCAGTATTCCTGCGCACAACCATGGCGCCGAAGTCGCGATTGTTGGCGCGGGCATCGCCGGCCTGGTGGCCGCCTACGAACTGATGAAAATGGGCCTCAAGCCCGTCGTCTATGAAGCCTCGAAAATGGGCGGGCGTTTGCGCTCGCAAGCATTCAACGGTGCCGAAGGCATCATCGCCGAGCTCGGCGGCATGCGCTTCCCGGTGTCGTCCACCGCCTTCTATCACTACGTCGACAAACTCGGCCTCGAAACCAAGCCATTCCCCAACCCGCTGACGCCCGCCTCGGGCAGCACCGTCATCGACCTTGAAGGCAAAACCCATTACGCCGAAAAGCTGGCAGACCTCCCAGCGCTGTTCCAGGAAGTGGCTGATGCCTGGGCTGATGCCCTGGAAGCCGGCTCGCAGTTCGCCGATATCCAGCAGGCGATTCGCGAGCGTGACGTGCCACGCCTCAAAGAGCTGTGGAACACCTTGGTGCCGCTGTGGGACGACCGCACCTTCTATGATTTCGTCGCCACTTCCAAAGCCTTCGCCAAGCTCTCGTTCCATCACCGCGAAGTATTCGGCCAGGTCGGTTTCGGCACCGGTGGCTGGGACTCGGACTTCCCCAACTCGATGCTGGAAATCTTCCGGGTGGTGATGACCAACTGCGATGACCACCAGCACTTGGTAGTCGGGGGCGTCGAGCAGGTGCCGCTGGGCATCTGGCGGCATGTGCCGGAGCGCTGCGTGCACTGGCCAGCAGGCACCAGCCTGAGCAGCCTGCACAACGGCGCACCGCGTGCCGGCGTGAAGAAAATTGCCCACGCGGCAGACGGCCGTTTCGCCGTCACCGACAACTGGGGCGATACCCGCGAATACGCCGCCGTACTGACCACCTGCCAGAGCTGGCTGCTGACCACCCAGATCGAATGCGACGAAACCTTGTTCTCGCAAAAAATGTGGATGGCCCTGGACCGCACCCGCTACATGCAATCGTCGAAAACCTTCGTGATGGTCGACCGCCCATTCTGGAAGGACAAGGACCCGCAAACCGGCCGCGACCTGATGAGCATGACCCTCACCGATCGCCTGACTCGCGGCACTTATCTGTTCGACAACGGCGACGACAAGCCCGGGGTGATTTGCCTGTCGTACTCGTGGATGAGTGATGCGCTGAAAATGCTCCCGCATCCCGTGGAAAAGCGCGTGAAGCTGGCGCTGGATGCGTTGAAAAAAATCTACCCGAAGGTCGACATCGCAGCACGCATCATTGGCGACCCGATCACCGTTTCATGGGAAGCCGACCCGCACTTCCTCGGTGCTTTCAAGGGCGCATTGCCCGGCCATTACCGTTACAACCAGCGCATGTACGCACACTTTATGCAGGACGATATGCCCGCCGAACAACGCGGCATCTTTATCGCCGGTGACGATGTGTCATGGACGCCAGCCTGGGTCGAAGGCGCAGTACAGACCTCGCTCAACGCAGTGTGGGGCATCATGAAACACTTCGGCGGTGCCACTCACGCCGAAAACCCGGGCCCCGGCGACGTATTCAACGAAATCGGCCCGATTGCCCTGCCCGAGTAAAAGGAACAGCCATGCGCGTAGCCCTTTACCAATGCCCGCCGCAGCCTCTGGATGTCGCCGGCAATCTGCAGCGCTTGCAGCAGTTCGCGCTGCAAGCCAAAGGCGCGGACCTGCTGGTGCTGCCGGAAATGTTCCTGACGGGCTACAACATCGGTAGCGCTGCCGTCAGCCGGCTGGCTGAAGCGTGCGACGGTGAGTCAGCCCAGCAGATCGCCGACATCGCCAAAACGCTGGGGCTCGCCATTGTGTATGGCTACCCCGAACGCGCCGACGACGGCCAGATCTACAACGCCGTGCAATTGATCGACGCCCATGGCGAGCGCCTGGGCAACTACCGCAAGACGCACCTGTTCGGCGAACTGGACCACTCGATGTTCAGTGCCGGGATCAATGCTTGCCCGTTGATCGAACTCAATGGCTGGACGCTCGGCTTTCTCATCTGCTACGACCTGGAGTTCCCGGAAAACGCCCGACGCTTAGCCCTGGCCGGTGCCGAACTGATCCTGGTGCCAACGGCGAACATGATTCCCTACGACTTTATTGCCGACGTCACCGTGCGGGCTCGCGCGTTCGAAAACCAGTGCTATGTGGCCTACGCCAACTACTGCGCCAACGAGGGCGACATCCATTACTGCGGCCAAAGCAGCATTGCCGCACCGGATGGCAGCCGCATCGCCCAGGCCGGCCTCGATGAAGCGCTGATTGTCGGCGAGCTGGATCGTCAGTTAATGAACAACTCGCGAGCGGCCAATCGCTACCTGCTTGATCGCCGGCCCGAGCTATACAGCGAGCTGAACACGCGTTGAGCCCGAATGCCCAGCAGGTGAGGGCGTTGGTCAATCTGCGGTGGATAGGTTCCGAGTGGCTATTTATATGAGGGAAAAATGAATACAGCGGAGGCACATGACAAACAAAAAGGGCCTAGGTTTTCACCTAAGCCCTTGTTTTATATGGTGCACCAGACGGGATTCGAACCCATGACCACTGCCTTCGGAGGGCAGTACTCTATCCAGCTGAGCTACTGGTGCAGCGCGGGCGCAATCATACGCATGTCGCTGCCGGGCGTCCATGCCGCGGCTTGTTCGTGATTCTGCACGCAAATCGGCAGCCAGCTGCCTATTCGCATAAAACCCTTGAACAAGGGCAATATCCCGTTAATTTTTTCGAACAGACTATTGCCCTTTACCCCTTGTGACCCTAGGATTCGTTTGAGATTTCAAACGCTCTTGCTGAAATCGTGCGTGCCCACGTGTTGTGCCCGCCCATCGGCAGTATGAGCCCCATGATTAAGCCGTAGCTGCATAAGTGGTGCGGCGCATTCGATGACACGTACCGATGCCAGGGTGTCGGAATTGAGGAGACTGCCATGCAATTGAAAGACACCCAGCTGTTCCGTCAGCAGGCTTATATCGACGGCACTTGGCTGGACGCCGACAGCGGCCAGACCATCAAGGTTAACAACCCGGCTACCGGCGAGATTATCGGCAGCGTGCCGAAGATGGGCGCAGCAGAAACCCGTCGCGCCATCGAAGCGGCCGACCGTGCGCTGCCGGCCTGGCGTGCCCTGACCGCCAAAGATCGCGCCAACAAATTGCGTCGCTGGTTTGAACTGATGATCGAAAACCAGGATGACCTGGGGCGTCTGATGACGCTGGAGCAAGGCAAACCGCTGGCCGAAGCCAAGGGCGAAATTGCCTACGCCGCCTCCTTCCTTGAGTGGTTCGCCGAAGAAGCCAAGCGCGTGTATGGCGACGTGATTCCCGGCCACCAGCCAGACAAACGCCTGATCGTGATCAAACAGCCAATCGGCGTGACTGCGGCGATTACACCGTGGAACTTCCCAGCGGCGATGATCACCCGTAAAGCCGGCCCGGCGCTGGCAGCGGGTTGCACCATGGTGCTCAAGCCGGCCTCGCAAACACCTTATTCCGCCCTGGCCCTGGCCGAGCTGGCTGAGCGTGCCGGTATTCCTAAAGGCGTGTTCAGCGTGGTCACCGGTAGCGCCGGCGAAGTGGGCAGCGAGCTGACCAGCAACCCGATTGTGCGCAAGCTGAGCTTCACCGGCTCCACCGAAATCGGCCGTCAGCTGATGGCCGAATGCGCCAAGGACATCAAAAAGGTCTCGCTGGAACTGGGCGGCAACGCGCCGTTTATCGTGTTCGACGATGCCGACTTGGATAAAGCCGTCGAAGGCGCGCTGATTTCCAAATACCGCAACAACGGCCAGACCTGCGTGTGCGCCAACCGCCTGTACATCCAGGACGGTGTGTACGACGCCTTCGCCGAGAAGCTGGCCGCTGCGGTAGCCAAGCTGCAGATCGGCAACGGTCTGGATGACGGCACCACCACCGGCCCGCTGATCGACGACAAAGCCGTGGCCAAGGTGCAGGAACATATCGCCGATGCCCTGAGCAAAGGCGCCAAGCTGCTTACCGGTGGCAAACCGCATGCGCTGGGCGGCAGCTTCTTCGAGCCGACCATTCTGGTCGACGTGCCGAACAACGCCGCCGTGGCCAAGGAAGAAACCTTCGGCCCACTGGCACCGCTGTTCCGCTTCAAGGACGAAGCTGATGTGATCGCCATGGCCAACGACACCGAGTTCGGCCTGGCCTCATACTTCTACGCCCGCGACATGGGCCGCGTGTTCCGTGTGGCGGAAGCCCTGGAGTACGGCATGGTCGGGGTGAATACCGGGTTGATCTCCAATGAAGTCGCACCGTTCGGCGGCGTAAAAGCCTCCGGCCTGGGCCGCGAAGGCTCCAAGTACGGCATTGAGGATTATCTGGAAATCAAATACCTCTGCCTAAGCATCTAAACGCTAGGCGGTATAGACCTCGCAGAAGGTGCACGAGAGCGCTGCATCTTCTGTATAGAAACCAACAGACCTGTACCTAGGCGCGCTGTGGCAGCCGATCATCGAATACTGCCAGGCCGTCGTCGGTACACATCCTTGAACGACGCCGAGATTAACCGGCGAATGAGGACACCATGAGCAAGACTAACGAATCGTTGATGCAACGCCGCACCGCTGCCGTTCCACGCGGCGTGGGCCAGATCCACCCGATCTTCGCCGACCATGCGGAGAACGCTACGGTTACCGACGTTGAAGGTCGCGAATTTATCGACTTTGCTGGCGGTATCGCGGTGCTCAACACCGGCCACCTGCACCCGAAAATCATTGCTGCCGTACAGCAGCAACTGACCAAGCTGACCCACACCTGCTTCCAGGTACTGGCCTACGAGCCTTACGTGGAACTGTGCGAGAAGGTCAATGCCAAGGTGCCGGGCGACTTCGCCAAGAAGACCCTGCTGGTCACCACCGGCTCCGAAGCCGTGGAAAACTCGATCAAGATCGCCCGCGCCGCCACCGGCCGTACCGGCGTAATCGCCTTCACCGGTGCTTACCACGGCCGCACCATGATGACCCTGGGCCTGACCGGCAAAGTGGTGCCTTACTCGGCTGGCATGGGCCTGATGCCCGGCGGTATCTTCCGCGCGCAATACCCGTGCGCCCTGCACGGCGTGAGCACGGATGACGCGATTGCCAGCATCGAGCGCATCTTCAAGAACGACGCCGAGCCAAAAGACATCGCCGCGATCATCATCGAGCCGGTGCAGGGCGAGGGCGGCTTCTACGTCGCGCCGAAAGACTTTATGCAGCGCCTGCGTGCCCTGTGTGATCAGCACGGCATTCTGCTGATTGCCGACGAAGTGCAGACCGGCGCCGGCCGTACTGGCACCTTCTTCGCCATGGAACAGATGGGCGTCGCTGCCGACCTGACCACCTTCGCCAAGTCCATCGCCGGCGGTTTCCCGGTGGCGGGCGTGTGCGGCAAGGCTGAATACATGGACGCCATCGCTCCAGGCGGTCTGGGCGGCACCTACGCCGGCAGCCCGATTGCCTGCGCCGCGGCTCTGGCCGTGATGCAAGTGTTCGAAGAAGAGAAGCTGCTGGATCGCTGCAAGGCTGTCGGCGAGCGTCTGGTCACTGGGCTCAAGGCCATCCAGGCCAAGCACAACGCCGTTGGCGAAGTGCGCGCCCTCGGCGCGATGATTGCCATGGAGCTGTGCGAAGGCGGTGATGTGCATAAGCCCAACGCCGCGCTGACCGGGCAGATCGTCGCCAAGGCGCGTGACAAGGGCCTGATCCTGCTGTCGTGCGGCACCTACGGCAACGTATTGCGTGTACTGGTACCCCTGACCGCCGAAGACGCGCTGCTCGACCGTGGCCTGGCAATTATCGCCGAGTGCTTCGACGAACTGGCGTAATGACTGGGCATTAGCCCGGCAGTAAAAAAGACCCGCTTCGGCGGGTCTTTTTGGTTGGCGAGCATGCCCAGCAGGGTAGCCCAGCACAGGCGTCGGTTGATTAGCCTGCGGGCACGAACTCGCCGCGATCACGGCGATAAAAACGCCGCGCATGCTCGTTAGCAGCCGCGGTGGCTGTCACGAAGGGCTACGCCAGGATTTCGGCCAGCAGGTCAAAGACGATGCGGATACGCCGCGCGGTGTGCAGCTCGCGATGAGTGACCAGCCAGATCGGCAGCGAGAAGCCGGGGACATCCTCCAGCACGCGAACCACGCCCGGGGTTTCCCGCGCGATCTCCTCCATGATTGCGCCGATACCTAGGCCCTGACGAACCATTTCCCAGTAGGTCACGGAGTTGTCTGCGTAGCTGCGAAAATTCGTGCTACTCAGCAGCAGGCCTTGGCCGCGCAGGTGATGCAGGTAGTGGCCCGTGCGGTCCAGGCCGATAAAGTCGTGCTGCAAAGCCTGTTCAGCAGTACGCGGTAGGCCATGTTCGCGCACCCAGCTTTCGGACGCGTAGAAGCAGGCGGAACTCTGCCGGACCAACCGACCAATCAGCTCTGGTTGTTCGGGGCGCACATGGCGGATGGCGATGTCGGCCTCACGGCGCAATAGGTCGCTAAACCCGTCCGAAGCGACCACCTCAACCTGGATGCCGGGTGCTGCCTGACGGATATGCAGGAGGATCTTCGGCATCAGGTACGCCGCCACCGCGTCGCTGGTGGCCACGGACACCACACCCTCCACCTCTTCTGAGCGCCCGGCCGCAGCCAGGCCCAGCTCATGCGCCGCCGCGCCCATCACGCGGGCATGGCCGAGTAACTCCAGCCCCGTCGCGGTGATCGCCATGGCTTTGCCGACCCGCTCGAACAGGGTCACGCCCAGCGCCAACTCCAGGGCGGCGACCTGGCGACTGAGGGTCGGTTGCGACTGCCCGAGCTTACGCGCGGCCGCCGACAGCGAGCCGGTCTCTGCCGTTTCGAGAAAGGCGCGCAGCTGGTTCCAGTCGACCTTATCCATACGTAAATGCATATGTTGTCTGCAATTTATCGCAATACCCCGTAGTGGTGCGCAAGGATAGCATCCGCACTGTTGTTGGCCCTCGCCTTACCTCCATGCACAGGACGCGCCCCATGCACGCACCCACCACCTCGACCGGCGACCAGCGTATTGAACCTTCAGCTACCGCTGCCGCTGCCACTGCCATGGCCCACAAAGCACACTTCTGGAACCGGATTGCGCGTAAGTATGCGAATGATCCGATTGCCGACCTGGCCGGTTACGAGCGGACGATGCAGCGCGTACAGGATTTGCTGTCTACAGAGCATGAGGTGCTGGAGATCGGTTGCGGCACAGGCACTACCGCCCTGCGTCTCGCCCCGAGAACGCGGCGATTGGTAGCCACCGATGTATCCGAGCAGATGATTACCATCGTCTGCGCGAAACTCGCCAGCCAACCCATGCCACAGCTGCACTTCAGGTTGGCCGACGCCGATGCCCCCGTGGCCGAGCAGGGCGCCTACGATGCCGTACTGGCGTTCAATCTGCTGCATCTAGTGACGGATCTATCGCTCGCGTTGAGTTCGGCCATCAATGCCTTGAAGCCAGGCGGCTTGCTGATCTCGAAGACGCCCTGCCTGAATGAGATGAACCCACTGATTCCCAAGCTGGCCCTGCCGCTGATGCGTGCCATCGGCAAGGCGCCCCCTGTGTTGTGTTTCGACGCCAGCCAGTTACAGGCGGCCATGACCGCGCAAGGTCTGGAAATCCTTGCCGTCGAGCGCCATGGCAGCAAGGGCAAAGATTGGCGGGTGTTTATCGTGGCGCGCAAGCCAGATGCCCCACCGACGGCCAGGTGATCAACGCCTGCACCACCCGCCCTAATTGATCAATTTCACCACCCGGACCTGCTGGTCCGTCCCTATGTTGCACCCACAGAAAACCTTGGAGCTTGCCATGTACCTTCGTCCAATCACCGTTCTGAGTACTGCTGTGCTACTGCTGTCCGGCTGCGCCGCCACCATTAACCAGAGCGGCCTAGAGCAGCGTACCGCTCAAGCCATCGGCCAACCCACGGGCCAATTCACCATCAGCGATCGCAGTGAAGAAACCGGCGGGCGCATCAACTACACCGTAAAAACCAAGGACGGCGGCACTTACCGCTGCTACATGTATTCGGCCACCGGCTTCCAGAAGGCCATGAGCTTTGGCCAGATACCGCATTCGGACGCCATCTGCACGGCCATGGCCGGCACCCCAGCCGCTAGCGGGCAACGCAATAACAATTCCGGCAGCACCTGCAATGCTCTACTGCAGGCGGCAGGTCGCTGCTAAGTGCTCAGGTTTCCCACTCAGCGCGGCGCGGCCAAGTGCTGAGCGGGAGGTGCGCCTAACCGTATTGATGATTTGAGCGGTCAATCGTTTGGATGTTGATGCCATGAAACAACTATTGCCTTACCTGCCTCTGCTGTTTGTTCTGTTGGTACATGCAGATGCCCGCGCAGAAGGGCGCTGTCCAGATGGCTATTTTCCAATTGGTGGCGGTAGCGCCGGCTGGGAAGGCTGTGCGCCGATGGGGCCTGGAGCCGATGGCGCGCAAGAACCGGAACCCCAGCTGGAAACACGCTGGGGCGCGGTTGCAACGGCTAATGGTGCCCTTGGGGTTGCAGCGGGTATGGGTTCGCGAGAAAGCGCGGAGCAGCAGGCGATGTCCGACTGCCAAGCCCAATCCCGCGACAAGAACTGCAAGCTCCAAATCGCTTATTACAACCAATGCGTCGCAGTCGCCTGGGGCGATGCAGGCAGTCTGTGGGCACGCTCGCCCGACGTGCAGGATGCGGAAGAAACAGCGCTGAGTAATTGCCAGCAGAAAACAACTCACTGCGATATCTACTATTCAGCATGCAGTTATGCCGAGCGCGTGCAGTGATGCAAGAGCACACCGTATGAAAAGGCTCACAACGCTGTTTCTCAGCGCGCTGTCGTTGCCGCTTACGGCAGCTGCCTGCCCCATTGGTATGCAGTACGACGGGTACGGCTGCAGCCCCCCGTACCAATACAGCATGGACGACTGGATACGTGAGAAGAACGATTACCTCGATTCCCTCGGCCCGAAAAACCCCGTACCGGTGGTCTATAGAAGCCCCGAAGAAGTAGCAGAACTGCAAAGGCTTCAAGCCGAAAAAAATCAGCGCGATGCGGCGATTGCTCAGGAAATAGCTCAAGGGGTCTGGTACTCCGCGTCCAGTACCACCCCGGAAGGCAAGCTGTGCGTGGCAACCTTTGCCAAATTCACCCGAGCAGACAATGGCCAAAACGGAGGTGTTGTCAGCCTTCTCGGGTTTCAACAACCCAAGCCAGATGCCTGGCTGATCTTTTACGGTACCGGCCTGCCCACCCCTAAAAACGTAAAGAAAATACAGCTCACCCTGCAGCAAGATGACGAGCCGGCACAGACCGTAGAGGTGTTCAGCTACAGGTTTGAAAGAAAGATCGGGGCGATTGCATTTGCCGTACCTGGGCTCACGGCTGCACTAGAAGGCATGCGCGATAAGCAACGCTTTAATCTGTCGATTGATGGGCAAACAGTGCTGACCCTGCAATGGGCTGATGCCGCCCCCGTGATCCAGCAACTTCAACAATGCGCAAAATAGCGCAGGGCCATAAGAAAATTGGCGCACTTAGCGCTCAACTTACAGCGCATGTCGCATGCACCTTACTTCAACCTAACTCTTGCTCCGCGCACCAGGAAAGCAAAATGAAGACTCAATTACTTATCGCTACTTTATTTACTGCCACCCTACTTACAGGTTGCGCCAGCAACCAAAACGTCCATCTCTATACCCCAGAAGAACAAGCCGCCATGACGGCGGACGGGGCGATTGCAACGATGCTTACGCCCTCAGAGATACGCGAGCACTTTGAGAACTCCGGGAAAGTGATCAAGCCAACGGGGCACGTCTCTTACTGCAATGCCGGTTTAATAAGTGGCTCTGCAAGAAGTGAAGCGCTCAAAACTATTGATGGGGTCTGCGGCGGTACAGGTGAATACACCCTTGTGCGTGCTGTACCTATGTTAGATGCAGTCAGTACGGCTGTTGGAACAAGCTGCATGCGTTCGGAAATGATCGTTTTTCGATGCAACCACACGCAGGCTGTACACCCATAGTTTTAGCCTGAATTACCCGCAACCGGCCTGCACTGAGCTGTTACCTAAGCGGAACAGTAGAGCCGTAACGACTATTAAGGCCGATCAAACACCCACTGCAGCGGCACGTCATTTTGCGCGCTGTCGGCCAGTTGCGTCAGCGGCTGCGGCCGGTCGATAAAATAACCTTGGGCATAATCAAGCCCCAACCCGCGCACGCAATCGAGGGTGGCCTGGCTTTCAACGAACTCGGCCACGGTACTCAGGCCCAGCTGTCGGGCAATCTGCTGCATCGAACTGACCATGGCCTGATTGATCGGGTCGTTCTCGATGCCACTGATAAAGCTGCCATCAATTTTGACGATATCCAGCGGCAGATGCCGCAGGTAGGCGTAGGAGGCGAAGCCGCTGCCGAAATCATCCAGCGCCACTTTCAGGCCAAGGCTGCGCAGCTGCTGAATCCACTGCGCGGAGATGCCCAGCTCGCCCAGGGCCACCATCTCGGTGACCTCGATGCACAGCTTGTGCGCCGGCAGATTAAGCCGCAGCAGTTCGCTGTGCAGCATTTCATGGAAGTGTGGATTAAGCAGCGAGCTGGCCGTGAGGTTGAAATTGACCTGCACCAACTGCTCAAGATGCCTCGGGTTATCCGCCAGCCATTGCAGCAAGTGCATCACCACCCAGCGGTCAATGGCGCCGAGCAAGCCGTAGCGCTCGGCAGCCCCGAGAAACTGCCCAGGGCTGATCCACTCGCCGCTGTGCGGGTCGCGGTAGCGCAGCAGCACTTCATAGCGCAAGCCATCGTTCTCGCCCTGCAACGCCATTACTGGCTGATAGAACAGCTCGAAGTGGCCTTGGTCGATGGCCTCACGCAGACGGGTGATCCATTGCAGCTGACGCTGATGCTCAAGCAATACGCCATCGGCTGGGTTGAACTGTTGCACCCGGTTGCGCCCCAGGTGCTTGGCCTGCTGGCTGGCACTGTCAGCCCAGTTCAGCGCGATTTCCCAGTCACTCACGTCAGCATCGATGGCCAGTAAACCGATACTGACCTGCACGCGAAACGGCCGGCCCTGCCAGGTAAACACAAACTGCTCAACGCCACTGCGCAGGCGCTCGGCTACCTGCAGCGCAGTATCGTTAGCGGTGTCGCGCAACAGCACAGCAAACTCATCACCGCCCAAACGGGCCAACTGCGCCTCGGCGGGCAAGTGATGCTGCAGGTGGCTGGCCAACTGGCGCAACAATTGATCGCCCGCTGAGTGCCCACACAAGTCGTTGACCTGTTTGAACTGATCCAGGTCGAGGCTGAGCAAATGACTAAAGCGCTGTTTGGCCCCCTGCTCGAGGCTCTCGCGCAGCAGGCGCTCCAGCTCGCGGCGGTTGAGTAGGCCGGTCAGCGAGTCATGGGCGGCCAGATAATGCAGGCGTTCTTCCAAGGCACGGCGCTCGCTAAGATCGACCACCATGCCTTCGATGCAATCATGCGTCAGGCGTTTATGCAGGGATAAATACACCCAATGCATCTGCCCATCGCAGCCGAGCATTTGGCACTCCAGACTGCTGGTCGGCTCGGCCTCCAGCTCTGCCAGCAATTGACCCCAGTGCTGGGCGCCCAGCAACTGCTGCATGGACAAGCCGACAAGCGTGTCGGGCAGGGCCAACAACGCGCTGAAACTTGGGTTGGCTTCGATCAATGTGCCGCTCTGGGTACAGCGGAAAATGCCCTCGCCACTGCTGCTGAACAACGCCTGGTATTGCTGCAGATTGCCCTGAGCTTGGGCTTTGCTGTGTAACAGCGCTCGGCGGATCTGCTCCAACTGCTTATCAAGCATGCCGCCAAACAGCAGCAGGCTCAGCACCGGCAAAAAGGTGTGCAGGTAATTGACCCCGGGTAATACGGGAATCACCCCGGAACGGCTCAACGGCACCAGCAGCATCAACAGCAATGCCGCGCTCCAACACAGCAAATAGCCCACAGCATAGGGCCGGCGCTGCTGCACACCGCGCACCAGCAGGAGCACATGGAACAGAGCGGTGAGCATGATCAGCAGGTTGAGCGTCTGATAAGAGCGGTAACCGCCGTAGCTGAGGATGGTCCAGCCACTGACCAGCAAAATCAGCCCAAATAAACCATCGCGCAGCCAGCGCAGACGCCCCAGTTCAAGCCTCAAGGCGCTGATCAGAAACAAGCTGCTGAAAATCAGCATGCCCGGGTTGGCCACGTTGGCCAGCTGCATCGGCAACCACACCCACTCAACGCTGAGCATGTCGCTGACACCATGCTGCGTGGCGTTGTACAGCGTTATGCTGGCCAGGGTCAGGCAGAACCACAGCAGCGGCGGCTCATGCAGGGTGCCGAAGCGCACCATGAAGAACAGGGTCAGGCTCAACAGGGCGCCCAGCAACAAACCGCTGCGCAGCCAATGCTGCGCCAACAACAGGCTGGTCTGTTCGGCGCTGGCCAACTGGATCGGCACACTCACCATCGAGCCGCTTTGCACCCGCAGCAGCACGGTATGGGACCCAGCACCCAGGCGCGGCAGGCTCAACATCACATGCGGCGAGGGTTCACCACGCGCCAGAAAGGCCCGATGATCGCCGCTGTATAACGGCGTAATCAGGCGGTCGCGGCTGTACAGCCAGACTTCGATATCGTCGAGCGCAGGGCGATCAATAATCAGCAACAGGCGTTCGGCCGCCGGCGCGTCCAGCTCAAACGCCAACCACCAGGCACTCGCCGAATAGCCCAGTTGCGGTATGCCCTGCACCAGCTCGCCTTGCGTGGCGATGCGCGGCAATACCTCGCTGGCCGTCAGTTCAGCACTGGCATCCTGCAACACACGCAAAGCCGGCACCGCCACGGGCTGTTGCAGCTGCTCATTGTTGAGCACCAGCACGGGCAGCCCAGCCGTAACCGTAGCGCTGTTCAGCCCCAGTAACAGTAGCCAGAAGGTAATGGTACACAGACGCAACATGCAGCCTCGTCATACGTGCAAAGGGGGATTTTCGGTACAGCATGGCGGATGGGACGCGGTCTGCTGCCAGACAATTCTAGCTGAGAACCGCTGGTCCGCCGCTCGGCTTGAAGCCTGTAGGAAGGGCGCTCGACACGTCTGGTAAAGCTATCGCGCACTATTCTTGCCGAGTCAGCGTAACAAAAGTGTCCGGTCACTCTCTATAGTGACCACAAACAGCTGGCAGCTTTGTGCCCCTCGCACCTGAGGGCGCGCCAGCGATAAGGAGTTAACCGTGCACGCTATGCTGCCATTGCTCGACCAACTGGCCTTTCCGGCAATCCGCCGGGGCCCGCTGGAAGCGCTGCAGATCAACCTGACCTACCGCTGCAACCAGCGCTGCCTGCATTGCCACGTAAATGCCGGGCCCACCCGCACCGAAGAGATGACCGACGAAAGCCTGGCACTGCTGCATCAAGTGATTGATGCGCACCCGGTGCAGACCCTCGACCTCACCGGCGGCGCGCCGGAAATGCACCCACGCTTTCGCGAGATCGTGCTGCACGCACGCCGTGAAGGCCTGCGGGTGATCGATCGTTGCAACCTGACCATCCTCAGCGAGCCCGGTTACGAAGATCTGGCCCAGTTCCTCGCCGAGCAGGGCGTGGAAGTCAGTGCCTCCTTGCCGTGCTACTCACGCGATAACGTCGATAAGCAACGCGGCGATGGTGTGTTCGAGGCCAGCATCAACGGCCTGCAACAGCTCAACGCCCTCGGTTACGGTCAACCCGGCAGCGGCCTGATTCTCAACCTAGTGTACAACCCGCAAGGTGCCAGCCTGCCGCCCCCGCAAGTCGCATTGGAAGCGGACTACAAACAGCACCTGGCTGAAGATTTCGGCATCGTCTTCAACCACCTGCTGACCATCACCAATCAGCCGATTGCACGCTTTGGCAGCACCTTGGTCAGCAAGGGCCAGTTCAACGGCTATATGCAGCTGCTGCGCGACAGCTATCGCCCGGAAAACCTCGACTCACTAATGTGCCGTTCGCTGGTCAGCGTTGACTGGCAGGGCTATCTGTACGACTGCGACTTCAACCAGATGCTTGAGCTACCGTTGCCCCTACAGGGCCAGTTGATTGGCCGCGAGCGCGCGCACTTGCGCGACCTGCTCGGCGCCACCCTCGATGGCAACCCCATCATTACCCGAGACCATTGCTACGCCTGCACCGCCGGGCAGGGCTCCAGCTGCGGCGGCGCGCTTAATGAATAAGGCTGGAGTAGACGTATGAGCAGCACTGTCGGGCTGTTTTTCTGGGGATTTCTGCTGGTGTATGGCGTGCTAATGGTGGCCCTGTCACCCCGCGCCGTAACCCTCGGCGGCTTCTTCAACGGTGAAGACAATCAGGGCCGCAGCGCTGCGCCCTGGTTGCTGACCTCGAGCATTTTTATCAGCTGGATCTTCGCCAAATCGGTGACCAACGCCGCCAACCTGGGCGCCAGCTACGGCCTGATCGGCGGCTTGGCCTATGCCATGTACTGGCTGTCGATTCCGCTCACCGGCTTCGTTATCTACCGCCTACGTCGTCGCTATGCGGCTACCGGACTGGTGAGCTTTCTCAGCAGCCATTACGGCCGTGGCGCGGCGTTGGCATTTTCCGCCGCCATCCTGATTCGCCTGTTCAACGAGGTGTGGAGCAACACGGCGGTGGTCGGCGGCTATTACGGTGACGCCGGCAGCCTCGAATTTATTGGCGCGGCCCTGTTGTTTACCGCCGTGACCCTGGCCTACAGCCTGCGCGGCGGCCTGCGCAGCTCGATCCTCACCGATGCGGCGCAGGCGGCAATCTTTATCGTCGCGCTGATCTGGGTACTCGGTTTGGTACTGCCGCAGCATTCGCCTAGCGAACTGGCCAGCACCAGCCACTGGGCGCTGAATGCCGGCGTCGACCTGCTGCTGGTGGCCGGCCTGCAAGCCTTCAGTTATGGCTTCCATGACCCGGTACTGACCGATCGCGGCTTTATCAGCGAAGAGAAAACCATGCGCCGCTCGTTCGTGATTGCCGGCGTGCTGGGCTTCTTCGCCATCCTCGCGTTCAGCCTGATCGGCGTACATGCGCAACTCACTGGTTTAGCAGCCTCGGACAACGTACCCGCTGCACTGGCCAAGACCATGGGCATCGGCGCGTTGATGGTGATGACCGTGGTGATGGTCTCCGCTGCGGGTTCGACGCTGGACTCAACCTTCTCCAGCCTGGCCAAGCTGGCCGGCCGCGAGCTGCCCAAGCTGGCCGGGCGCGACTTGGGCCAGAAGGCTATCGGCGTCGGCATGGCCGTCATGGTGGTCTTCGCCTTGCTCGGCAATCTGCCGATGATTGCGGGCACCGACATTCTCAAGGCCACCACCATCAGCGGCACCATGGTCATCGGTCTGGCTCCGGTGTTTATCCTGCATGGTCTGACCACGCCCACCCGCATGGGCTTCCATCTGAGTTTCTGGACTGGCCTGGGCTTGGGCGTTGCCCTGACGCTGGGTTGGATCCCGCAGAGCTGGGCCATCGGTGACGGCAAATATGCCCTGCTGCTCGGCACCAACCTGTATGGCCTGGGGCTGTGTGTACTGGGCTATCTGATCCCCGGCTGGTTTAACACTCACCAGCGAGGAGCCGCCTGATGCGTGCCGGTCGTGATTGTCCGTTGGACTACCGCCTGGCGCGGGATGCCTTTAGTGGCTCGCCGCTATTCGACTGCGAAACCCTGTATGTGGTCGGTGGCCTGTACGGCAACCGCCAGGCACTGGCCGCGCTGGAGAAACGTTTAGCGGCTGAGCCAAATGCGCGCGTGGTGTTCAACGGCGATGCCCATTGGTTTGACCGTGAGCCCGCGTTATTCCAGCAGATTGAACAGGGCGTGAATCCACACCTGGCGATGCGTGGCAATGTCGAAACCGAACTGGGCCGCGTGGAAAACAGCGGGGCTGGCTGCGGCTGTGCCTACCCGATGAGCGTGGACGACGCCGTGGTCGAACGCTCCAATGCCATCCAACTGGAGCTCAATCGCACCGTGCAGGGTTTGCCCGGTATGGCCGAGCGTTTGGCAGCACGGCCCAGCACCGCGTTAGTCAGCGTCGGTGGTCAGCGCATCGCCATTAGCCATGGTGACGAGCAATCGCTGGCTGGCTGGGATTGCTCACGCGAAGCCATGACTGCAGCGGCGCGCCAGCAGCAGCTAGATGCCTGGCTGCTCGCGCAGAACATTCGCGTATTGGCCACCAGCCATAGCTGCAGCGCCGTGGCGTTGAACCTTGCGCATGGCGCGTTGATCAATAACGGCGCGGCCGGCCTGCCCAATTTTAGCGGCGGTCGTTATGGCCTGATCAGCCGCATCGCCACCACCCCACACCCGGCCGCACTCTACCGCTGCCAACGCGATGGGCTGTTTATCGAAGCCCTGCCACTGAACTACGACCACCCAGCCTTTCTCGCCGACTTCGACCGCCAATGGCCCGCCCATAGCCCGGCCGCCAAGTCCTATCGCTCACGCATTCTCGGCAACACCACAGACCGCCCCGAAGCGGCTTTGCTGGCCGGCTTTAGCCTGTGCCAAAGCCTCTGCGCCCTGGAGACACTAAACTGATGAACGCTCGCAAACTCGCCCTAATGGGCGTGATTCTCGCCTTGCTAGGCAGCTTCTTTATTTTCGATGTTGGCCAATACCTCAACCTCGATGCCCTGAAGACCCAGCAGGACGCCCTCAACGCCCAGGTCAGCGCTCAACCGTGGCTGGCCGCTGGGGTGTTCTTCCTCGCCTATGTTGCGGTCACAGCGCTTTCGCTGCCTGGCGCGGCGCTAATGACCCTGCTGGCTGGCGCACTGTTCGGCCTGCTTGAAGGCTTTGTGCTGGTGTCATTCGCGTCTACCGCCGGGGCGACTTTAGCCATGCTCAGCAGTCGTTTTCTGCTGCGTGACTGGGTGCAAACACGCTTTGGTCAGCGGCTGGCCAAGATCGACGCCGGCATCGAACGCGAAGGTCCTTTCTACCTGTTCGCCCTGCGCCTAGTGCCGGCTTTCCCATTCTTCCTGATCAACCTGGCCATGGGCCTGACCCGGCTGCCGGTGCGCACCTACTGGTGGGTCAGCCAGCTCGGCATGCTGCCGGGCACCTTAGTGTTCGTGAACGCCGGCCGTGAGCTGGGCCAGCTGGAGTCGCTGAGCGGCATCCTCTCGCCTGGCTTGCTCGGCGCCTTTGTCTTGCTCGGTGTATTCCCGCTGATCGCACGCAAGTTGCTCGGCCTGATTCAGGCGCGTCGGGTGTATGCCGGCTGGGACAAACCGAAAAACTTCGACCGTAACCTGGTGGTGATTGGTGCCGGCGCCGGCGGGCTGGTCAGCTCGTATATCGCCGCGGCGGTAAAAGCCAAGGTCAGCCTGATCGAAAAACACCAAATGGGCGGCGACTGCCTGAACACCGGCTGCGTGCCCTCCAAAGCGCTACTGCGCTCGGCCAAACTGGCCAACGAGCTGAAAAAAGGCGAGGCCCTGGGCTTCACCGGCGTGCAAGGGCAAGTGGATTTCCCGGCCGTAATGGAACGCATCCAGCGGGTGATCGCCGACATCGAGCCGCATGACTCGGTGGAGCGCTACACCGGTCTGGGCGTCGAGGTGATCCAGGGTGAGGCGAAAATCCTCACGCCTTGGACGGTTGAGGTCAACGGACAAACATTGAGTAGCCGCAACCTAATCATCGCCGCCGGCGCACGGCCGTTTGTGCCGGATATTCCGGGGCTCGAGCAAATCCGCGCCTACACCTCCGACAGCATCTGGACCCTGCGTGAGCAACCGCGCTGGCTGCTGGTGCTCGGCGGCGGGCCGATTGGTTGCGAGCTGGCGCAAGCCTTTCAGCGCCTCGGCAGCCAGGTGATTCAAGTGGAGCGCGGCGGCCGTCTGCTGCCCCGTGAGGATGCCAATGCCAGCGAAGCAGTCATGGCCAGCCTGCGTGCCGACGGCGTCGACTTGCGCCTGCAACATCAGGCCGAGCGTTTTGAGGTGGTCGACGGTGAACCGCGGATGATTGCCCGCAACCTGGAAACCGACGAGCCAGTCACCATCGCCTTCGACTGCCTGCTGTTGGCCCTCGGTCGTAAAGCCAATGTCAGCGGCTACGGCGCCGAGGAACTGGGCCTGACGCTGCGTGATAATGGCACCCTGGAAACCGACGAATACCTGGCCACGCGCTTCCCCAATATTTTTGCGGTGGGCGACGTCACCGGGCCGTATCAGTTCACCCACGTGGCCGCGCACCAAGCCTGGTACGCCGCCGTCAACGCGCTGTTTTCCGGGTTCAAACGCTTCAAAGCCGATTACCGGGTGATTCCGCACTGCACCTTCACCGACCCAGAAGTGGCACGTGTTGGCCTCAGCGAAGGCGAAGCCCAGGCGCAAAACACCGCTTATGAAGTCACCCGCTACGGCATTGACGACCTCGACCGCGCCATCGCCGATGAAGCCGCCCATGGTTATGTGCAGGTACTCACCGAGCCCGGCAAGGACCGCATTCTCGGGGTGACCATCGTCGGCGAGCACGCCGGTGAGCTGCTCACCGAATACGTGCTGGCCATGAAGTACAACATGGGCCTGAACAAGATTCTCGGCACCATCCACAGCTACCCGACCATGAGTGAGGCGAACAAGTACGCCGCCGGCGAATGGAAGCGAGCGCATGCCCCACAGGGCCTACTGCGCTGGGTTGAGCGCTTCCACACTTGGCGGCGCAGCTGATGCGCGCCTTAGTGCTGGGCCTCATCCTCGCCGCTCCGCTGGCCCAGGCGGAGAACCTACTCACGCCCTGGACTGCCGGGCCGCCGAGTGGTGAATGGTCGACGCCGTGGAAGCTGGCAGACATTCCCAAACTCAAACCCTCTGAACGCTCGCTGGTCGAGCTGGATGGCCAATCTGTGCTGCGCATCAAGGCCGATGCCGCCGCTGGCGGACTGGTGCATCCATTGAGTTTGTCCGGTGATCAAGCCTGGCAACTGAATTGGCAGTGGCGCACTGAGCAAAAACTGGACAAGGCCCGCTTCGCCACCCGCGAGGGCGATGACTACGCCGCGCGGGTCTATGTGCTGCTCGACTATCCACTGGACTCGCTGAGCTTCGTCACCCGGCAGAAGCTACGCCTGGCACGCACCTTCTTCGACCCCGATCTGCCGGCCGCGACCTTGAGCTACGTCTGGGATAACCGCGAAGCACCCGGCACCCATGCCCGCAGCGCCTACACCGAAACGGTAGAGATGCACGTGCTGCGCGGCCCGGATGCGCCACTGGGCGAATGGCTGGAGGAGTCGCGTGATCTGCGCGCCGATGCCACCGCCGCCTTCGGCAGCGCGCCGCGCAAGATTCTCGGTGTGGTGTTCGCGGCCGACAGCGACAACACCGGCGAAAGCGTGACCAGTTATTTCGCCACGCCGCAATTACGCCACGCACCCTGACAGTCCGTGGCGTAAGTCTTTACCATGCAGCGACTGTTTGACACGCAACCCATGGAAGCTTGGCGTGACTCATCACTATGACCTGCTATTGATCGGTGCTGGCCATGCTCACCTCGGCGTGTTGCGGCGTTGGGCTTTGGTCGAGCGGCCGCCGGGGCGCATTGCCTTGCTCAGTGCCGGGCCGGTGGCCTGGTATTCGGGCATGTTGCCGGGCTTGCTGGCCGGGCGGCATGCGCCAGAGGATTGCCAGATCGAGCTGCAAAGCTTGTGTCGCGCGGCCAAGGTCGAGCTGATCATCAGCCCGGTAGAAGGCTTGTCTGCCGCCCAACAACAGGTGCAACTGGCCGATGGACGCACCCTGGATGCGAGTTGGTTGTCGCTGAATGTCGGGGCCCAGGTCAGTGCACCGCCGCAACACGGCGACGCCATGCACCTGTTGGCGGTAAAACCGTTCGACGAACTGCTCGCCGGCTGGCAACAGTGGCAACGCGCGCCGCAACCCATGGCGATTCTCGGTGGCGGGGCGGCCGGGGTCGAATTGGCCTTGGCCCTGGCCGGCAAGGTGCCGCAACTGGCGCTGTTCTGCGCCGGGCATTTGCTCGATGGCTTATCACCAGGGATACGCTTGCGGGCGTTGGGGCAACTACGCCAGCACGCGGTGGACGTGCGCGAGGATTGCCCGATCAGTCGGGTCGATAACGATCGTTTACTTAGCGGCAATGAACCGGTTTGGCGCGGTCAGCGCCTGTTGCTGGCCAGCGGTGCCAAAGCCTTTGCCTGGCCAGCGCACAGTGGCCTGGGCTGCGATGAGCGCGGTTTTGTATTGATTGCGCCCACATTGCAGAGCTACACCCACCCGACCATTTTCGCCGTGGGTGATTGCGCCAACCTGCCGGGCGCACGCAAAAGCGGGGTCTACGCAGTACGTCAGGGCCCGGTGCTGGCCGCCAACCTGAATGCAGCCCTGCGTGGGCTGCCGTTGCAACGCTACCGCCCGCAACGCCAGAGCCTGGCGTTATTGGCCACCGGCGATGGCGGCGCGCTACTCGACTGGCACGGTTACAGCGCCGACGGCCAGCTCTACGGCCGCTGGAAAGATTTTCTGGACAAAGGCTTTATCCAGCGCCATCGCCTTTAACACCAATCTCGGCCTGCATGGCATCGCTTGTGTGAGCACAAACAGATGCCAATGGCTTAGCCCCCTGCGACCAAAGTGCCATGGCTGCGGACAGCCAAGAGTGCTCGAATCAACCTCCCGTTAAAGGTTGGCCGCAGGGAGCGACACCCGCTATGGTCTATAGATTCGCTGACAGCGGCCGATTGCCTACGCAGGCACATCCGGCTGCAAGCACGTACTCTCCAGCAGGCATGGCCCGCCCTATACCAGTAGGCGCGCTGCAGGCAGTTTCTGGTGTTGGCACTGCCAGAATAAAAATAATGAGGTTTGTCATGCGTTCTGCGTTTATTACCTACCCCAAGGCCTGCCTGCTGCATGCCATCGGGTTGGCCGGGTTGATGGTGGCTTACCAGCAGATCCAAATACCCTGGTTTATCAGCATTCCCTCGTTCCTGCTGTTGGCTCTGTGGCCCTGGTTAGGGCCTTGGCAGCGTCAGCATGAAGAGCTGCCTGCGCCAACCGACAGCCACGCTGAGTCGTTCACCTCCCTCAGCCAGAGCTTGTCGCGGCATACCTGCCACAACGCCTTATCTGCCGCCCAAGTGGCCCATGCCGCGCAGCAACTGGCCGGCAAACTGCAATCGCAGCTGAGTGCCACCGAGCAGGTCAACCTCGCTGCCGAAGCCATCACCCACACCGAACAGGACAACGCCCAGCGTGCCGAGCAAACGCTACTGGCAGCACAGCGCGTACGGCAAAACAGCGCCAGCGGGCAACAGGAACTGCGCGCCGCCATCGCGGCCATGCAACAGCTGAGCACACAAACGGCCACCAGCCGCGAACTGATCGACGGCCTTAGCAGCCGTACGGAACAGATCGAGAAAGTCACCCAAGTGATCCAGTCAATCGCCAGCCAGACCAACCTGCTGGCGCTCAATGCGGCCATCGAAGCCGCCCGCGCCGGTGAGCTCGGCCGTGGCTTTGCCGTGGTGGCCGATGAAGTGCGCAACCTGGCGGGGCGCACCAGCAGCGCTACCGAGGAAGTCACCCAGATTGTCAGCGATATCCGCCAGCAGAGCGCAGCGGTGGTCAGCCATATGCAGCAACAGGCCGAGCAGCTGACACTGGCGGCAACCCAGGTCGAACACACCGGCGAACAACTGCAGGGAATTGCCGACCTGGCAGTGGACGTGGAGTGCCAGGTGAGCCAGATCGACACCGGCACCCGGCACAATCACGAACGCCTGGCCGAGCTGTCAGTGGCGGTCAGCCAATTGCGCACTGATGTGAGTGACAGCGAAGGGCAGACCCGCCAACTCAGCAGCGCCGCTGAGCAGTTGGTCGGCCAAGCCGAAACGGTCAGCGAGCAGCTCGCCAGCGTCGGTCTGGATGACTACCACCAACGCATTTACGACCTGGCCCGCAACGCTGCCGTACAGATCGGCCAGCAGTTTGAGGCGGATATCCAAGCCAACCGAATCAGCCTCGGCGACCTGTTCGACCGCCACTACCAACCGCTGCCGAACAGCTTCCCTGCCAAGTACAAAACCCGCTTCGACAGCTATGCCGATCAAGTACTGCCGGCCATTCAAGAGCCTTTACTGGCGCAACACGAAGGCCTGGTATTTGCCATTGCCAGCACCGCCGAGGGTTATGTGCCGACCCACAACAATGCCTTCAATCATGCGCAAACCGGCGACCGCGCGGTGGACGCCCTGAAAAGCCGTAGCAAGCGTCTGTTCAACGACCGCACTGGCATTCGCTGCGGCAGCCACCAGCAGCCGCTGCTGCTGCAAACCTATATGCGCGACACCGGTGAGCTGATGCACGACCTGTCGGTGCCGATCAGGGTCCAGGGTCGCCACTGGGGCGGTTTGCGCCTGGGTTACAAGCCAGAACCTTGAGCCGCCGCACGTCGGCGCGACGCACGCATAGCTTCGCCCGGCAGAAAAATTGAATTTCCATACCCTCTGCGGTTCATACCCTGTACCCCATTCAGGTTGACCACTGCAGCCGTCAGCCGCCAAGGAGCACCTTTATGAAGATTCTGCTGGTACTGACTTCCCACGACCAACTGGGCGATACCGGGCATAAAACCGGTTTCTGGTTGGAAGAATTCGCCTCACCCTATTACGTATTCAAAGACGCCGGCGCGCAGTTGACCCTGGCCTCGCCCAAGGGTGGCCAGCCACCACTCGACCCCAAGAGCGACGAGGCCGATGCACAAACCCCGGCCACTGAACGCTTCAAATCCGACCCGGCCGCGCAACAGGCACTGGCCAACACTGTGCCGTTGAACCAAGTGAAGGCAGATGATTACGACGCGGTGTTCTACCCAGGCGGCCATGGCCCACTGTGGGACTTGGCTGAAGACCTCCACTCGATCGCCTTGATCGAGCACTTTCAGGCCCAAAACAAACCAGTGGCGGCGGTTTGCCACGCGCCGGGCGTGCTGCGGCATGTCAAAGCAGCCAACGGCCAGCCGCTGGTTCGCGGTAAAAAAGTCACGGGCTTCAGCAACAGCGAAGAAGCGGCGGTGCAGCTAACTGAGGTGGTGCCGTTTTTGGTGCAAGACATGCTCATCGCCAACGGCGGTCACTATTCCAGCGTTAACGACTGGCAGAGCCATGTGAAGGTCGACGGCTTGCTGATCACCGGGCAAAATCCTGGCTCATCAGACGCCACCGCTGAAGCGCTGATGCAGCTGCTGAAAACCGCTAAAGCGTGAGCGAGCTGGCCGTGCGTAGCGTACACAGTGCGCCACGCCACCTGAACGCCAGCCAGAGGTAATCTCGACCATGCAACTCAACGCCGACTTCAGCCAACGCGCGCTGGTGCGTCCAGACGACAGCCCGTGGGTAGCTTCTCCTATGCCGGGGGTGGAGCGGCGCATGCTCGACCGGATTGGCGAGGAAGTGGCGCGGGCGACTTCAATCGTGCGTTACGCCGCCGACTCGCACTTCAGCGCCCATCAGCATCCGGGCGGTGAGGAGTATCTGGTACTGGAGGGAGTGTTCAGCGATGAACAGGGCGACTACCCCGCCGGCACCTATGTGCGTAACCCCATCGGCAGCTCGCACGCGCCGTTCAGCCGCGAGGGCTGCACGATTTTCGTCAAGCTGATGCAGTTTGATCCGGCGGATGATCAGCACGTGGTGATCGACAGCAACCAGGCCGAATGGCTGCCGGGCATGGTGCCGGGCTTGCGCGTATTACCGCTGCATCAGCACGGCACCGAACATGTAGCGCTGGTGCGCTGGGCACCGGGCACATGCTTCAATCGCCATCGGCATTGGGGCGGCGAAGAGATTCTGGTGCTGGAAGGGGTCTTTCAGGACGAGTTCGGTGATTACCCGGCGGGCAGTTGGCTGCGCAGCCCGCACCTGTCAGAGCACACCCCGCTCAGTGAACAGGGTTGCCTGATCTGGGTAAAAACCGGGCATCTGGGCGGTTAGCTGCCGCCCGCCATCAAGCGCTTGTAAACCCGGGTACGCCGTACCGTCTTGAGTTGTTCCTGCAGCAAGGCGCGCAACGGCGACACCTGCGCATCCGTGCGCTTGCCGCGGCTGAGCTGGCGCAGCTGGAATTTCACCGTGGCCATATAGGCCAGCGAGGCCAGCGCCTTGTTCTTCCAGCGAATCGGCGGCAGCTCGGCACGTGCCTCGTGTTGGCCCGCCTGCCATTGCTTGGGCAGTGCCGGCTCGATAGCCAGCGCTGTGCCAATACCGGCCATGGCCACCCCACTGGCCAACACCTGCTCGACCACCGGCAAGCGACGAATGCCGCCCGTAACCATCACCGGCATCTTCGCCACAGCCGCGATCTCACCGGCAAACTCCAGAAAGTACGCCTCACGCGCCAGGGTCCGCCCATCGCGGGCATCGCCCTGCATGGCCGGCGCTTCGTAGCTGCCGCCGGACAGCTCGACCATATCCACCGCCAACTCGTTGAGCAGCACCACCACCTGCTTGGCATCGGCCTCGGCAAAGCCGCCGCGCTGAAAGTCCGCCGAGTTGAGTTTGACCGCCACGCTGAAACCCGGCGCCACCACTGCACGCACCGCCTTGATCACCTCCAGCAATAACCGGGCGCGGTTTTCCAGCGGGCCACCCCAGCGATCGGTGCGCTTATTGCTCAACGGCGAGAGAAACTGGCTAAGCAGATAACCGTGCGCAGCGTGAATCTGCACGCCGTTAAAGCCAGACCGTTCGGCCAGTTGCGCACTGCGCGCAAAGCGCTGAATCAGTGCTTCGATTTCGGCCTCATCGAGCGCCTTGGGTACGGGAAACATCTTCGACAAACCGCCCAGCTCCAGCGCCACCGCCGAAGGCGCGACGGTTTGCTGGCCAAGATTGGCCTGCATCTGCCGCCCCGGATGATTGAGCTGCATCCAGATCTGCGCGCCATGGGCCCGGCTGATGCGCGCCCACTCACGGAATTTTTCCAGCTGCCGCTCATCTTCCAGCACCACGCCGCCTGGCCCAGTCATGGCGCGGCGGTCGACCATCACATTGCCGGTCAACAGCAAGCCGCTGCCGCCTTCAGCCCAGGCCTTGTACAAGCGCAGCAATTCGGCGGAGGGGCCCTGACTGGTGTCGGCAAGATTCTCTTCCATTGCCGCCTTGGCAATACGATTGGGGATGACACTGCCGTTGGGCAGGTGCAGGGCTTCAAATGCGCTCATGGAAGACTCCGGGGTGGCAGATCAAGCAAGCCTAAGGTTAAAGTCAACTTTAAGGTCAATAGCCCGGAGTGCAGATAATGAAGATTGGTCAATTGGCCGAGCGCAGTGGCTTGCCGCCGTCACGCATCCGCTTTTATGAAGCCCGCGGCCTGCTCAGCGCCCAGCGCCAGGCCAACGGCTACCGCAGATATCCGGAACAGGCGCTGCAAACCCTCAGCATCATCAGTTGCGCGCAGCAGGCCGGGTTTAGCCTGGAAGAAATCCGCCGCTTGCTGCCGCAAGCTGACACAACGGGTTTGGACCATGCCGAATTACTCACCAGCCTGCAGCGCAAGGTCAGCGAGATTGAGCTGATGCAGCAACGCCTGGTGCAAAACAAGGCGCAGTTACTGACGATCATCGCCACCATCGAAAATAAGCCCGCAGGCATGCTCTGCACCGAAAATGCCGAGCGCGTATTGGCCACTCTACGCAACGCCAACAACGGCTAAACAAGCGGATAAATGTTTAGCCAATCAGCAACTAAGCATGTGAATAATCAGATTTAACCCCTGTGTTGGCCTGTGTGAACCTGCTGGCCATGTGTTTATCCATCGTGCTTACCACCGCTTCTGCATGCTTTGCCCTGCTGACTAAACAGCGCTTTTGCGCGGCCCCTTACAGCAACGCAACGCTGCCACAAACCCTGGCCTTCTGGGCCCTGTGGCATTGCCGTCATGCCCGCCCGCCGGACACCTGCGCCTCTCGCTAACTGTCTAGCTGCCAGCGTTGCTGGCGGCCCATGCTGTGCTAGCGCACCATGGCCCGCCGCGCACAGCACCCGCACGTCGTCCCAGGAAGCTGCTTATGAATGCCGCCACCCAGCCCGTAATACCCGCTGCCGAACGTTGCCCGTCCTATTACAGCGCCAGCCTCAATGAGGAAACCGATTACCCGACCCTGCAAGGCGAAGTCAGCGTCGATGTAGTGATCATCGGCGGCGGCTTTACCGGCGTCGCCACCGCCGTGGAGCTGGCCGAGCGCGGTCTAAAAGTGGCGATTATCGAAGCCAATAAAATCGGTTGGGGCGCGACCGGGCGCAACGGTGGCCAGGTTACCGGCAGCCTGTCAGGCGATGCAGCCATGACCAAGCAGATGCGCAACACCCTCGGCGAAGAGGTCGAGGACTTTATCTGGCACTTGCGTTGGCGCGGTCACACCATCATCAAACAGCGTGTGGAGAAGTACGGCATTCAGTGCGACCTCAAGCACGGCCACCTGCATGCGGCGATGAAGCCCGTGCACATGCACGAACTGGAAGCCACCCACGCCGAAGCCGTGCGCCGCGGCATGGCGGCTGACGTGACCCTGCTCGACCGCGACGGCGTGCGCAGCCACCTGGCCAGCGACCTGTACAACGGCGCGCTGAAGAACACCCGCAATATGCACCTGCACCCGCTGAATCTGTGTATCGGTGAAGCCAAGGCCGCCGCCAGCTTGGGCGCGTTAATTTTCGAGCACTCCGAGGTACTGGAGATTGTTCACGGTGCCAAGCCGGCGGTAATCACCGCTCAAGGGCGGATCAACGCCAAGCAGGTGCTGCTGGCCGGCGACGTGTACCACAAGCTCGAGCCGAAGAAACTCAAAGGCATGATCTTCCCGGCCATGGGCGGCATCGTCACCACCGCGCCGCTGGGTGAGCTGGCCAAACAGATCAACCCGCAGGACCTGGCCGTGTACGACTGCCGCTTCGTCCTCGACTACTACCGCACGACTGCCGATGGCCGCCTGCTGTTCGGCGGTGGCTGCAACTACTCCGGGCGTGATTCTCGCGACATCGCGGCTGAGTTACGCCCTGGTATCGAGAGCACCTTCCCGCAGCTCAAGGGCGTCGATATCGACTTCCAGTGGAGCTGCGCCATGGGCATTGTGATCAACCGCATCCCGCAACTGGGCAAGCTCTCGGATAACGTCTGGTACTGCCAGGGCTACTCCGGCCACGGCATCGCCACCACCCATATCATGGGCGAGATCATGGCCAACGCCCTGACTGGCACCATGGGCCATTACGACACCTTCGCCGCCTGCACACACATCAAGGTGCCGCTCGGTGATGTATTCGGCAACCCGATGCTGGCCGCCGGCATGTGGTACTACCAAATGCTGGAAAAACTGCGTTAAGCCACTCGCCATAACAGATCGCGGGCATGGCCCGCTCCTACAGGGTTACGCCTATCGTAGGAGCGGGCCATGCCCGCGAGCCTTTAGCCTCTTCCTGCTGGGCTGAGTGCGGCTTGCGGGACCGACGCCTTATCCCGATCATCAACAAAGGCCACCGCCGGCGAACCATCGGCGTTGTGCTGGTAGATCGCGCTCGGCTGGCCCTGCTCGTTAAAGAACACCTGGCCCAGCCCTGCGCCATTCCACAACCTTTCACCGGCCTTACTGCGCGAAGGAATGCGCGGCGTGACCTGCATACGCCGGCGTTTGGTCAGCCAGTTAAGCGGTGACCAGGGCGCGTACAGCCAACGGTTGAGGCGGTCGAACCAGTCGAGCAGGCGCGGTGGAAACTCATTCTTCAGACCGCTGCTGGTGATCTGCCAGAGTTGCGGCCCACGCTTGCGCTGCCGAATCAGCACCTCGTAAACGAAGGAATAGTGCACATCGCCGGAAAGAATCACATAGTTACCCGGCGTGCGTGAATGACGGAAGATATTCATCATCACCCGCGCTGCACCGCGGTGAGCCATCCAGTTTTCGGCATCGACCATCAGCGGATGGCCGGCCCAGCTGAAGACTTTTTGCACGGCCTCGATCAGCTTGACGCCGAACATCGGCGCGGCCGAGACGATGATCGCCGACGGCTGATCCAGCAGCGCCTGCTGAAATTCACACAGTGCTTCCCAATCCATCAAACCGGACGGCCGCTTGCGGTTACGCGCGCTACGCCAGCGCCGGGTGCGGGTGTCCAGCACCACCAGTGTCGGGCTGGTCGGCAGGACGAAATGCCACTGGTGAAAGGCCAATAAGCTATCGATCAGCGCATCCTGCTGTTGCGGGTTCATGTGGTTGTCCGCATCGCGGTCTGCGGTCATGGCCTGAACGGCCTGCAACGGCTTGGCGAACACCTCAGGGTTGTTACCCCAACCCTGACACAGCAGGTAGGCAATCAGGGCATTGCCCAAAATGCGCCTGGAAAACGGGTGACCGTAGGCCGTCAGCTCCCATTGCGCGGAGAGGTTCCAGTCATCGGTGACGTCGTGGTCATCGAAGATCATCAGCGTGGGCAAGTGGGCGAGGGCACGGGCAACCTGCGCCAGACCGCCGCGAAACACTTCAATATGCTTACGCTCAGCCTGGTAACGCGGCACTTCATCGCGACTCAACGCCGGCATCTCGGCATCCAGCAGGGTCCAGGGCACGGGTGACCAAACCAGCAGGTACATGGCCAAGACTTCGGCGCAGGTCACCAGATGGTTGTCGGCGCTGCTGGTGGTGAAAATCGGCTTCTCCACCCCGCCAAAGAAACGCTCACGCAGGGTTTCGTTGCTTTTCAGCTCTGGCAGCAATTCCGCGCGCTGGTAGTAGCTGGCCGGATGCTGGTACAGCGCGGTGCTGTCATCGACCACTGCACCCTCCAGGTGCTCACCGAACAGGCCGAGGCGGGCGATAACCTGATGGATCGCGCGCAACATCGGCCCGCTGACATCATCGGCGTAGATCTGGTCGCCGCTCATCAGCAGCAACGCCGGGCGCTGTTCAGGGGCGTGCGGTTCGGCCAACAGGCGGTCGGCGCAGAGTAGGCCATCGGCCGAGGGATGATGCGGCTTGCGGCAGGAACCGTGAAGAAGCTGATCCAGGTGCTCGCGCAGCACAAAATTAGGCTGCGCCACACCGTCATACAACAAGTGCGGCGCCCATTCGGCAATGCCTTGCGGCGCCTGGCCGGGTTGATCGATCAACAGGTCATAGTCGATCTGCACATCGCAGGGCAACGGCGTATCAAGCGCAAGTTCGATCAGGTGGATAAAGGCCTGCTCACCGACCTGGATCACCTGACAGCTGTCACCTTGCAGCGGATAACGCTGCGGCTCTTCAGCCTCACCATGAGCCAGCTGCAGGCTTAGGGTCAGCGGCCGACTGCCGACCAACCAGAGCACCAAGCACTGTGGCTGCATGCGCCGTAGCAGCGGACCGGCGAGCACCAGGGGGAGGTCATCGTGCACAGTAGCAGTGGGAGTCGGCATCAGGGCATTGGCTCAGGTGGCATGCAGAACGGCAATAGAGCGCCATTTTGCGCCACAGGTTCAGTATTTGCAGCCTCCCAGGCCTGCTCAGCTCACTGCGCCGCCTGACGCAGCCCTGGCAGATCAAGAATCTCAATCTCGCCATAGGTCAGGCGCAGAATGCCCTGGCCTTCCAACTCTTTGAGGATCTGGTTGGTGGTCTGCCGGGAAATCGCCAACATCAGCGCTAACTGTTCCTGGGGTAAATGGATGACCCGACGCGGCTCACCTTCACCGTAATTTTCGGCAATCAACAATAGCCGCCGGGCTAGGCGCGGAGCCGCTGGGCGCAGGCTCATCTCTTCCAGAGCAATAAACGCCAAACGCAATTTCTGACTCATCAGCAGGGCGAAATCACGCCAGTACTGTGGCTGTTGTTCAAGCAGCGCCAGCAGGCGCACTTGCGGCACCCACAGCAGGGTGGTGGTGCCTTCGGCGAAGGCATCGTGGGTGCGCGGCTGACCATCGAACAGGGAGATTTCGCCAAACCAATAGGGCGGTTCGACCAGAGTCAGCAGTGCTTCTTTTCCGGCGGCATTGACTGCACCGATGCGCATGCCGCCCTCAACCACCGCATACAAACCACAAGGCGGGTCGCCACGGCGAAACAGTACCTGCCCGGCCGCCAGTTGCTGCACCTGGGCGCACGCCAACAGGGCCTGCTGCAACGCGGCGGGCAGGGTATTGAACCAATGTCCTTGGCGCAGTCGTGCGTGATAGGTCTCGACAGCACTCATTGGCGGCTCCCGGTTTGTCGGCTAGCTGACAGAGCGGCGCGTGGTCTCGGGTTCATGCTGGGCACCTGTCCTGCGTGAGGAACACAATAATGAAAACCTTGGTCGACCATCTGGCTCAATACGCGGCGTATCACCGCGATCAGCGCAATATTCTCAGCCACTTTATCGGTATTCCACTGATCGTTCTGGCGGTAGCGGTATTACTTTCCCGTCCCGGCTTCGAGGTGCTTGGCCTGTGGCTGTCCCCAGCCGCGCTGACAGCACTGGCGGCAGCTGTCTTTTACCTACGCCTGGATGTGCGCTTCGGCTTGCTCATGGCTGCGCTGCTGGGCCTGAGTCTCTGGGCCGGCGCGGCGTTGGCGCAACAAACCACCCTGGTTTGGCTGAGCATGGGGTTGGGGCTGTTTGTGCTTGGCTGGGTTATTCAGTTCGTGGGGCATCACTACGAGGGGCGCAAGCCGGCGTTTGTCGATGACGTGATGGGCTTGGTGATCGGCCCACTGTTCGTCGCCGCCGAAGCCGCCTTCCTGCTGGGCCTGCGTAAAGAGGTTGAGCAGGCCATCGTCGAGCGCGCTGGGCCGACCTGCAGCCGCGAGAAGAAAGCCACCGCCTGAGGCTGCTAGACCCGATCCGGATCTCGCGAGCTAGAGCGAGGCCATTTTTAACGCCGTATCGCCGACGCGCAGCAGATCCAAGGCAGCCCTCAGTACATCGCCATCCATTGCGTGGTCAGTGACCGCGTATGGCGATACACAGTGATCGGGGCGAACGGCCGACCTGAGGCGCTCTGCAAGGCGCTGCTTTGGCTGTTGAGGTCCAGCAGCGCTGCTTTGAGGTAGTCCCAGCGGGTTTTCAACTTACCGACCTGCGGATCACTTTTGCTGTCCAGTGCGTCCAGCTGCGCATCAACCGCAGGTACGATTTTGCGCTCGTCCTGACCCAGATAGGTATTGGGCTGCTCACGGGCGGTTTCAAAATTACCGAAGTAGGCACGGCTGAGGTACTGAACCGAGAGGTATTCGAGTTTGGCGGCCACTTCGCTGGCTGCCGGATCGGCGAGTTTGCGGGTTTCCTCCAGCACGCCGAGCAGGGCTTTGCTGAGCTCCTCCGGATAGCGCCAAGGCATGTCATCCTCACTCGGACCGAAAGACACGCCCCGGCGAATCTGCACCACCAACTCCTGATGGGCGCTGCGTAAAGCATCGTTGCTTTGCGGCAAACCTTGCACCGACGCAGCCAGCGCTTGCAGGTCGGTTTCCAGGGCGTCTTGATGTTTCTTTTGGAAACCTTCGCCCCGTAACAACATCAAGCTGCTGGTAACCCGGCTGGCCTGCACCTGCACCTGTTCTTGGGGGGTAACGGCTTGAGCAAAGGTTACTGGTGCAAGGCTGATAAACAACCCGATAACCGCGACCAACAGCGGTCGATACAGCGTTATAGAACGCATACGAGGGGGGCTCCTTATTATTTTTGTGAGCAGCGCTTAAGCCATTCGGCTTATACAGTCGCGCGCACAGATTACTGCACTGAATACTGGATAGAAGCAATCTAAAGAGTGATTTCGTCGGAAAAATGCGCCTCTTAGAGCAAATCTTGCAGGCACTGCGCGCTGAAGCCGTCGGCCGCAAAGAAGGCTCCCAATGCCCGCTCCGCCAAGGTGATGCCGTGGGCGGTGGCAAACGGCGGCTGGGCCACGCTATACCTGCTCGGTTACATCTTCGTGATGTTCCAGGCGGTCGTGGTGCTGGTGTTTGTCGAGCTGAAGTGGATTGGCCTAAAGCGCTCGACAGTCGTCACCAAAGCGCTCGATTAGGCTTCAGTTGGCACTCAGCAATGACACCGATTTAACCTGCGCCCAAAGTGATTGCTCATGCTGAATCTGCAGGTGGTCGAAAGAGTAGCGAGTGATGCGCGCCAGCAGTTGCTCGTCACCCACCTGCAGACGCACCAGCACATGCGCCTGCTCGGCCACGTTGATCCAGTCGACCACCCGCGCTGGGAGCAGGTTGAGCACGCTGCTGGCCTCGGCACGCTGCAGGCTCAGGCTGACATCGCGCGCCTTGATCTTGATCCGCACCGACTGACCCAGCGCTAGCGCCGCATGTGGCAGCTGCAGACCGATAGCACTACCGGGCAATTGCAGGGCAAGCAGCCCGTAGGCCGGATCATGGCCACTGACCACGCCGTCGACCACCGCCTCGGCATCGTCCTCGAAAACAAACGGCAGGTCGGCGCGCAGCAGGGTTTCTTTGAGCGGGCCGCTGGCGCTTACCTTACCGTCCTCGAGCAGCACCAGATGATCGGCCAGGCGCGCCACCTCATCAGGAGAGTGGCTGACATACACAATCGGGATCTGGAGCTCCTGATGCAGGCGCTCCAGATAGGGCAGCACCTCCTGTTTGCGCTTGAGATCAAGCGAGGCCAGCGGCTCATCCAGTAGCAGCAAGCGTGGGCTGGTCAGCAGGGCGCGAGCGATGCCGACGCGCTGCTGCTCACCGCCGGACAGTTTGCCCGGCAAGCGCTGCAGCAAGTGCTCAATGCCGAGCAGCTCCACCGCCTGCTCCAGGGCAATCCGCCGCTGTGCTGCCGGGATGCGTTTAAGCCCGTATTCCAAGTTACGCCGCACCGTGAGGTGGGCGAACAGCTTGGCATCCTGAAATACATAACCCACGGCACGCTGATGCGCCGGCACAAAAATACCCTGGGCGCTGTCCTGCCACAGCTCGCCATTGACCTGCAGGTAGCCGTTCGCCGGCCTATCCAGCCCGGCAAAACAGCGCAGGCAGCTGGTCTTGCCGGAACCGGAATCACCAAACAGCGCGCTGACCCCACGACCCGGCAGATTCAGCTCGACATCCAGACTGAAGCCGGTGTGTTCAACCTTGAAGCGCGCCTGGATCTCGCCCGGCCCGCTGACGGTGCGAATCGCCGCAGCGCGCCGCGAAAATGGCCAGATCATTGCCACACCCGCGTATTGCTGCGCCCGCTGCTTCGTCCAGAGTAGAGCGCCAGCAGCACGATAAAGGAGAACAGCACCATGCCCCCCGCCAGCCAATGAGCCTGGGCGTACTCCATGCTTTCTACGTGGTTATAAATCTGCACGGAGGCCACTTGAGTTTTGCCGGGAATATTGCCGCCAATCATCAGCACCACGCCGAACTCGCCTACGGTATGGGCAAAACCGAGAATCGCCGCCGTGACAAAACCCGGCTTAGCCAGCGGCAGCACCACCGTAAAGAACGCATCCCAAGGCCCCGCGCGCAAGGTAGCGGCAGCCTCCAGCGGGCCCCGTCCAATCGCCTCGAAGGCGTTCTGCAGAGGCTGCACGACAAAGGGCAGGGAATAGAACACCGAACCGATCACCAAGCCGGCAAAGGTAAACGTCAGGGTGCCGAGGCCCAGGCTCTGGGTCAGCTGACCGATAACACCCTGCGGGCCCATGCTCACCAGCAGGTAGAAGCCAATCACGGTCGGCGGTAGCACTAACGGCAACGCGACCACTGCGCCAATCGGCTGCTTCCAGCGCGAATCCGTACGGGCCAGCCACCAGGCAATCGGTGTTCCGATCAGCAGCAGCACGAGAGTGGTCAGCGATGCCAACTCAAGCGTCAGCAGTACGGCGGCGAAATCGGCTTTGCTCAGTGGCATCGCAGCATCCTTTAGCGCTGATAACCGTAAGACCTGATTATTGCAGTCGCTTTTGCGCCTTTCAGGTACTCGATAAAGGCCACCGCCGCGGGGTTATGTACGCCCTTCTTAAGAAGCAACCCGTCCTGCTTGATTGGCGTGTGCAGCTCGGCCGGCACCCGCCAGGCCGAACCGCCGTTGAGCTGGCCATCCTTGTACACCTGCGACAGCGCAACAAAGCCCAGTTCGGCGTTGCCGGTGGCAATGAATTGGTACGTCTGGCTGATACTCTGCCCCTCAACCAGCTTGCCCTGCACCGCTTCGCTCAGGCCGAGCTTTTCCAGCACTTCGCTGGCAGCCAGACCATAGGGCGCAGCCTTTGGGTTGGCCAGCGCCAGGTGTCTGTATTGATTGGCCTTGAGCACTGCATCGCTGCCATCCAGGTAACCCGGTGTGGCCGACCACAACACCAGGTTGCCGACCGCATAGGTAAAGCGCGAGCCCTTAACGCCCAAGCCTTCGCTGTGCAGCTTGGCCGGGGTGCTGGCATCGGCGCTGAGAAATACTTCGAACGGTGCGCCATGCTGAATCTGTGCATACAACTGGCCGGTGGCGCCGAAGGAAGCGACCACTGTGTGTCCAGTGTCTTTCTCGAACTCGGCGGCAATCGCCTGCAGCGGCGCGGTGAAGTTGGCCGCCACCGCGACCTGCACCTGCTCAGCCAAGACCTGACTGCTGAATACCAAGGCGGCGAACAGTGCCGCGATACGAGCTTGCATGGATAACTCCTGGGTGGATGCCGCAGGACAACGGCTGTTCTGTCGACGCTGATTTGCCTGGCTACTCTACCTTCGCTATATCCCACGATATACAGCGATTTGCGCAATAAACCACCAGGCAGATAAACAAAAACAGGGCTGCCGAGAGAATCGACAACCCTGTTACGCAGGCATCAGCGCTGCGAGCTGAGCTGCATAAAGCCAATTACTGACTCAATAGTCAAGTGGCGCCCTATCCAGCTCGCATATCGAGGCTGACTGCCGTCAGCCCCGTTCGATCATTGCTTTAGCTCAGCGCGATTTCCACCGTATCGCCCTGCAACCGAACCAGCCAGGTGCGCAGCTGCTGCTGCGGGTACTCCAGGCAGGTGCCGTCTTGCAGACGGAAGTGCTGCTTGTACAGCGGCGCAGCGATCACCAGATCACCGGCCAGGCTGCCGACAATGCCGCGGCCGATGACGTTGGCGCCCGATAACGGGTCGCGGTTATCGAGGGCAAACAGTTGCTGGTCGCTGGCCTCGTCTGGCAGGTAGAACAGCGCCACTTGCCCACCCTCGATCCACGCGACCACGCCGGAGTTAGCCACCAGGTCCTGGCGGGCACACACGGCTTGCCATTGCAGCGCGTGCTGCACGCTGCGTTCTGCGCTTAATTGGCTCATCAAACCACCTCTTCGAATAGCGGAATAAGGGAACGTTCGTCGTCGCGGACCGGACGAATCTGCGCACGCTCTTTGACGAACTGGATGTCCGGATCGGCGCGCTTGTCGTTAACGAAGGTGCGGAAGCGTTTGAGTTTTTCCGGATCGTTCAAGGCGTTGGCCCATTCGCATTCGTAGCGATCGACCACCAACTGCATCTGCGCTTCAAGCTCGGCGGCGAGGCCCAGGCTGTCATCGATAACCACAGCCTTGAGGTAATCCAGGCCACCTTCCAACGACTCGCGCCATACCGAGGTGCGTTGCAGACGGTCGGCGGTTTGCACGTAGAACATCAGGAAACGGTCGATGTAACGGACCAGGGTGGCGTCATCCAAATCGGTGGCAAACAGCTCGGCATGGCGTGGACGCATGCCGCCATTCCCGGCCACATAGAGGTTCCAGCCATTCTCGGTGGCAATCACGCCCACATCCTTGCTCTGCGCCTCGGCGCATTCGCGAGTGCAACCGGATACCGCAAACTTGATCTTGTGCGGCGAGCGCAGGCCCTTGTAGCGGTCTTCCAGCAGCAGTGCCATGGCCACACTGTCCTGCACACCGTAGCGGCACCAGGTGCTGCCCACGCAGGATTTCACCGTGCGCAGCGACTTGCCGTAGGCGTGGCCGGTTTCAAAACCGGCGGCGATCAGCTCGGCCCAGATCTGCGGCAGTTCGTGCAACTGCGCGCCGAACAAATCGATGCGCTGGCCGCCGGTGATCTTGGTGTAGAGGTCGTATTTCTTCGCCACCGCACCAATCGCAATCAAGCCATCCGGGGTCACTTCGCCACCGGGAATACGCGGCACCACCGAGTAGGTACCGTTCTTCTGCATGTTGGCCATAAAGGTGTCGTTGGTGTCCTGCAGCGGCACCAGCGCCGGATCGGTGATCGAGCGGTTCCAGCAGGAAGCGAGGATCGAACCCACCGCTGGCTTGCAGATGTCGCAACCCACATGGCCACGGCCGTGCTTAGCCAACAGGGTTTCGAAACTCTCGATACCTTCAACGCGGACGATGCCGTACAGCTCTTGGCGGGTATAGGCGAAGTGCTCGCAAAGGCTCTTATCCACCACCACGCCGCGTGCGGTCAGCTCGTGTTCGAACACCTGCTTGAGCAGGGCCGAACACCCGCCGCAGCCGGTGGCCGCTTTGGTACAGGCCTTGAGCCCAGCCAGGTCGCCGCAGCCGCCGTCGATGGCCGCGCAGATCGCGCCCTTGCTGACGTTGTGGCAGGAGCAGATGGTGGCGGTATCCGGCAGCGCATCGGCACCCAGCGCTGGCGCGCCTTCGCCTTGCGGCAGAATCAGGCAGGACGGATCGGCCGGCAGGGTGATGCCGTTCTGCACGTACTGCAGCAGGGTGTCGTAGTAGCTGTTGTCGCCGACCAGCACGGCGCCGATAGCCTGCTTGCCGTCGGCCGAAACCACCAACCGGCGGTAGCTGGCGTTGGCTTCGTCGATAAAGCGATAGCTGCGCGAACCGGCAGTGGCGCCATGGGCATCGCCGATGGAGCCGACGTCGACGCCGAGCAGCTTGAGCTTGGTCGACATGTCCGCGCCCATAAAGGGCTCGCTGTCTTCACCACAGAGCTGGGTGGCGACGCTGCGGGCCATCTGATAGCCCGGAGCGACCAGGCCGAAGATCCCACCATTCCACGCCGCGCATTCGCCGATGGCGTAGATGGCCGGGTCGCTGGTGCGGCACTGGCTGTCGATGGCCACGCCGCCGCGCGGGCCAAGCTCCAGGCTGCACTGTTTGGCAATGGCGTCCTGCGGGCGAATACCGGCGGAGAACACGATCAGGTCGGTCTCCAGAAACTCTTCTCCGGCGAAGTTCATCCGGTAGCGGTACTCGCTGCCGGGGGTAATCGACTGGGTGCCGCGCGACAGGTGCACGCTGACGCCCAACGCTTCGATCTGTGCTTTCAGCGCCAGGCCGCCGTGCTCATCCAACTGCACCGGCATCAAGCGTGGGGCGAATTCCACTACATGGGCTTCCAAACCCAGCGACTTCAGCGCGTTGGCCGCTTCCAAACCGAGCAAACCACCGCCAACTACTACACCACGGCGCTTGCCTTTGGCCGCAGCGCGAATGCCGTCGAGGTCAGCCAGGGTGCGATAGACCAGGCGCGAATCGCCCTCGGCGCCTTCGATCGGCGGCACAAAGGGATAGGAGCCGGTGGCCAGCACCAGTTGATCGTAGGGGAAACAACCCGTGGCGGTGATCACTTCACGACGCTCGCGGTCGATCTCCAGCACCGGCACGCCCAAGTGCAAAGTGACCCCAGGCGTCTGGTACAGCTCAACCGTGCTGAGCGCCAACGACTCGGCATCACGGCCGCCGAAATACTCTGAGAGGTGCACGCGGTCATAAGCACGCAGCGGCTCTTCGCTGAACACATGCACCTGATAGCGGGCCAGGGCGCCACGCTCAATCAGTTGCTCGACGCAATGATGGCCGACCATGCCGTTGCCGATGACGATAAGCCGTTGCTGGTCTGTGGAGGTCTCTGTGCTGTTCATGGCATTTCCCGGCCGAAGCTCATCAGGTTGTTCTGCGGCAATAAAAAAGGCGCCTGAAACCTTGCGGTTTCAGGCGCCTTTGCCTGTTCTGTGCGGTGCCTGTGAGGAGCACCTGATACCCATTGCCTGTGTAGGCTAGCGATCGCCATTGATCGAATGGGCGGCCCGAATGTGGCGGGCTCGACGGGACTTATGCAGTGCTTGTGCCAGTTTTCCCGCAGTGGCCTGCGAGCCGCATAACGCCGAGCTGCAGCCTTGCAAGCGAGCACCCCACCAGACGCGGCAAAGACCCAAAAAGAGGCGAGCCGACCACCCGACGCCCCATTTTGAGTCGCCCCTGCCTTCACCTTTTTCCTCGCACAAATCTCGCTAGGCCTTGCTGCACGGGCGCTGAAGCCGTACCCGCAAACCCTGGCGCGTGCCTTGCTATAGCCCAGCATGGGTAATCAAAGCCGATTGCCCGTCCACGACAAAGACGCCGTGTTGCTCCCGTTTCGACGGAGGGTGGCATGGCGTTTTGCGTTTAAGGTTCAGGAGAAGGTGTGGCGAACAAAACGGTTCGGAGTGTCTGTCCCTATTGCGGCGTCGGTTGCGGCATCGTCATGCAGGTGGAAAACGGCAAGATCGCCAAGGTCAGCGGTGACCCGCAGCATCCGAGCAACTTCGGCCGCCTGTGCACCAAAGGCAGCACCTGCGCCCAACCGCTGAACGAGTCCGGGCGCATGGAGCACGCCTACCTGCGCAGCGAACGCAGCCGCGACCCGGGGCAAATCGCCATGGGAGCCGCCATCAGCGCCGCCGCCGCCCGCCTGCGCACGATTCTCGACGAGCACGGCCCGGACGCCATCGCCCTGTATGTTTCCGGGCAGATGTCGCTGGAGGCGCAGTACCTGGCCAATAAACTGGTCAAAGGCTACCTGGGCAGCAATCAGATCGAATCCAACTCACGCCTGTGCATGGCCAGCGCCGGCAGCGGTTACAAGCTGTCGCTCGGTGCCGACGGCCCACCCGGCTCGTACCAGGATTTCGAGCGCGCCGAGGTGTTCTTCGTTATCGGCGCGAATATGGCCGACTGCCACCCAATCCTGTTCCTGCGCCTGATGGCGCGGGTCAAGGCGGGCGCCAAGCTGATCGTCGTCGACCCCCGGCGCAATGCCACGGCGGACAAGGCCGACCTGTTTCTGCAGATCAAACCAGGCAGCGACCTGCTGCTGCTCAATGGCCTGCTGCATTTGCTGCACCAGAACGGCCACACCGATCCGGCCTTTATTGCCGAGTTCACCGAAGGCTGGGAGGTCATGCCGGACTTTCTGCAGACTTACACCCCCGAATACGTCGCCGCACACACCGGGCTGGATGAGGCCGCCATTCGCCAAGCCGCGCAGTGGATCGGCGAGGCGGGTGAGTGGATGAGCTGCTGGACCATGGGCCTCAACCAGAGCACCCACGGCACCTGGAACACCAACGCCCTGTGCAACCTGCACCTGGCCACCGGCAAGATCTGCCGCCCGGGCAGCGGGCCGTTCTCCCTCACCGGCCAGCCCAACGCCATGGGCGGCCGCGAGATGGGTTATATGGGCCCTGGTCTGCCCGGCCAGCGCAGCGTGTTGGTGGCCGATGACCGCACCTTTGTCGAACAAATCTGGGGCGTGCCGGCCGGCACTTTGCACAACCGCTTGGGCGGCGGCAGCGTGGCGTTGTTCGAGGATCTGGCCGCCGGCAAGGTCAAGGCCTGCTGGATCATCTGCACCAACCCGGTGGCCAGCATGGCCAACCGCGCCACGGTGATCGAAGGGCTGAAAGCCGCCGAACTGGTGATCGCCCAGGACGCCTTCCTCGACACCGAAACCAATCGCTACGCGGACATCCTGCTGCCCGGCGCGCTGTGGGCCGAAGCCGAAGGGGTGATGATCAACTCCGAACGCAACCTGACCCTGATGCCGCAAGCCGTCGAGCCGCCCGGCGAAGCCATGGCCGACTGGCGCATCATCGCCGAGGTGGCTTGCGCCATGGGCTTTGCCGACGGCTTTAGCTACAGCTCGGCCGAGCAGGTATTCGACGAAATCAAACGCTTCCACAACCACAAAACCGGCTATGACCTGCGCGGCGCCAGTTACCCACGCCTACGCCAGAACCCGCTGCAATGGCCCTGCGCCAGCGAGACGGGCGACGGGCGCGCGCCGATCCGCTATCAGAATGACGGCATCAGCCAGACCCTGCACACCCACGCCGACGGCAGCACGCCGCGCCTGGCCTTTGCTACGCCCAGCGGCAAAGCGCAGTTCTTCCCCCGCCCGCACTTGGACCCGGCGGAAATGCCCGATGAAGATTTCCCCTTCGTGCTCAACACCGGGCGCCTGCAGCATCAGTGGCATACCCTGACCAAGACTGGAAAAGTCGCCACGCTGAACAAACTCAACCCCGGCCCCTTTATCGAAATACACCCGCAGGATGCCGCTGCCCTCGGCGTGCGCGACCGCGACTCGCTGGAAGTCCGCTCGCGACGCGGCCACGCCGTACTGCCGGTGGTGGTCAGCGATCGCGTGCTGCCCGGCGGCTGCTTTGCGCCGTTCCACTGGAACGATGTGTACGGCGACAACCTGGCGATCAACGCTGTGACCAGCGACGCCATCGACCCCATCTCGCAGCAGCCGGAATTCAAATTCTGCGCCGTCAGCCTGCGGCGCATCGAGCTGATCAGCCATCAACGCCTCGACACACCTTCTGGCGAGGCGACCACCAATGCGCGTCTTTCCCCTTTGCCTGAGGAACTCGAGATGTCGAGTATCGAAACCTTTGCGGCCCTGGTCGGCGTGAATACCCACACGCCACCGTCATTGAGCGAACGCGAGCGCACCTATATGGCCGGCTTTATCAGCGGCTTGCGCAGCAACCCAGGTGGCGGCGTGCCCAGCCTACCGAGCCAGGCGCCCCTGGCCGAAGCTAACCGTCTGTGGCTGGATGGCATGCTCGCCGGAATGTTCAGCCGCAGCGCGCCAATAGCACAGGCCACAGGCCCTGACGTAACGCTGCTGTGGGCGTCGCAGACGGGCAATGCCGAGGCGCTGGCCGAGCGCTTTGCCGCGCAGCTGCACGATGCAGGGGTGGCTGTGGCGCTCAGCTGCATGGCCGATTATCCACTGGAGAAACTGGCCAGCGCCGGCTCAGTGCTGTTGCTCAGCAGCACCTTCGGCGACGGCGATGCGCCAGACAACGGTCAGGCGTTCTGGAGCGCCCTGCAGACCAGTGACACGCGCCTGGAAAACCTGCGCTATGCGGTACTGGCGCTTGGCGACCCGAATTACGAGCAGTTCTGCCAGCACGGCAAAAACCTCGACCGCCGCCTGACCGAACTCGGCGCCACACCGCTGCGGCCCTGCCTGGATTGCGACAGCGACTTCGACGACAGCGCAGCAGCCTGGCTCAGCGAGCTATTGCCGTTGCTGCGACCCGCCGAAACGGCAGTTCTGGCACACAGCGCCGCCGCAACTGAACCCGCCAGCACACAGCGGATAAGCAAGGCGCAGCCGCTGCCTGCGCGCCTTACGGTCAACCTGCGCCTGAACGCAGCAGGCGCCAGCAAGGACACCCGCCAATTTGCCTTCGCCCTGGGCGACTCCGGCCTCACCTACGAAGCCGGCGATGCCCTCGGCGTATGGCCACGTAACTGCCCAGCCCTGGTTGATGAGGTGATCGAATTGGCGCGCCTGGATGGCGAGCAACGGGTCAGCGTGGCTAAGGTCGGTGAACTGTCGCTACGCGACGCTTTGAGCAGCCATTTCGAGATCACCCGCCCGAGTCACGAGGCACTCGCGCTGGTGGCCGAACGCAGCGCCAGCAACGAGCTGCGCAGCCTGCTAGGCGAGCGCAAAGCCGAGTTGAACGACTGGTTGTGGGGCCGCCAGCTGGCGGATGTGCTGCAGGCCTATCCAGCTGAGCATTCGACCAGCGCGTTGCTGGGCAGCCTCAAACGTCTGCAACCGCGCCTCTATTCAATCTCCTCAAGCCCCAAGGCGCATGCCGGCGAAGTGCACCTAACCGTTTCCGCCGTGCGCTATGGCCAGCGCAAAGGGGCGGCCTCAACCTTTCTCGCCGACCGCGCCGATTGTGCCGAGGTGCCTGTCTTTGTGCAGCCCAATAAACACTTCCGGCTGCCACACGCTGGCGATGTACCGATCATCATGGTGGGCCCCGGCACCGGCGTGGCGCCGTTTCGCGGTTTCCTCCACGAACGGCGCGCGCGCGGCGATACCGGCAAGAACTGGCTGTTCTTCGGCGAACAGCACGCGGCCAGCGATTTCTACTACCGCGACGAGTTAACGGCGATGCAACACGACGGCCTGCTGACCACCCTCAGCCTGGCGTTCTCGCGCGATCAGGCAGCGAAAATCTACGTGCAGGACCGTATTCGCCAACAAGGCGCCGAACTCTGGCGTTGGCTGGAAGAGGGTGCACAGCTGTATGTCTGCGGCGACGCCAGCCGCATGGCCAAGGACGTTGAGCAGGCGCTAAGGGATGTGGCGCGAGAGCATGGTGGTTTGAGCGAGGAGCGGGCGGCAGAGCATATTCGCCGCCTGGCCGAACAGAAGCGTTACCTGCGTGATGTGTATTGAGTAGGGTGGATCACGCTTCATCGATCCACCATTGCGGTGGACGTGAAAAGCGACGTCCATCCTACGGACTGCGCTAATCCAGGCTAAATGCTAAGGCGTCAGAGCCGGCGCCATACACTGGCCAACCAAGGCTGCTGCTCACGCGGTAAGCCCGCCGGGCGGTAGTAATGCTGCAGCTCGCTAAACCCGGCGGCGTTAAGCAACACACGCCAGTTGGCCAGGTCGTAATAGGCGCCATAACGGTCGCCATTCCAGCCTTCCTGGTTTTCACCACGCGGGTTGGAGCTGAACAGCACGCCACCCGGTTTCAGGCAGGCATGCAGCTGCGCCAACACCCGTGGCAGTTCCTGGCTGGGAATATGAAACAGCACGGCATTGGCAAATACACCGTCGAAGCGCTCAGGTGGCAGATCGAGAGCAAGAAAATCCTGCTGCCAGGCTTCGCAGCCGCTGTCGGTGCGTGCCATCTCGACAAAGCGCGCGCAACCATCCAGACCCACCGCGGTGTGACCCATGGCCTTGAAGGTGCGCAAATCGCGGCCCGGGCCACAACCGAAATCAAGAATCTGGAAGGGCGCAGTCGCCTGAATAGGCGCGAGCAGGGCGGCAATGTTCTGGCTGACATCGTGATCACGGGTGCCATCACGAAAGTCTTCGGCGCAGTCTTGATAGTGCTGCACCGTCAACGCACTGATGTGCGCCAACGTCTCCGGGCTTAATCGCACAGGCGCTTAACCCGCAGCCAATAGACGGCGCAGCTCGGCCAGCACCGGCGCGCTGTCGGGGCGCACATCGCGCCACAGGGCAAAGGCTTCGGCCGCCTGCTCGACCAACATGCCCAAACCATCCAGCGTGCGCACCGCGCCATGCTCGGCCGCCCAGCAGTTGAACGCCGTCGGTTCCTTGCCATACATCATGTCGTAGCAGACCGTGTGAGCCGGCTGAATCAGGCTCGGCGCAATCGGCGGTACAGCACCGGCCAGGCTGGCCGAAGTGCCGTTGATGATGATGTCCACCGGCGCATCGATCCAGTCATAACCGCTAGCAACCACCGGGCCGAGATCGGCGAATTCGCGGGCCAGCTGTTCGGCTTTTTCCACCGTACGGTTGGCAATCACCAGTGCCGCCGGTTGCTCGGCCAACAACGGTTCGAGCACACCCCGTACGGCGCCACCTGCACCGAGCAGGAGGATGCGTTTGCCCTTGAGTGTCACGCCGGCATTTACCGTCAGATCACGCACCAAGCCGGCGCCGTCGGTGTTGTCACCCAGCAGGCTGCCATCCGCCAGCTTCTTCAAGGTGTTCACCGCACCCGCGCGTTGGGCGCGGGCACTCAAGCTGTCGGCCAGGGCAAACGCCTGCTCCTTGAACGGCACGGTGACATTGGCGCCCCGACCTTCGACGAAAAACGCCTGGGCAAAACCGGGGAAGTCCTCCAGCGGTGCCAGCAAGGCTTCATAACTCAGCTGCTCACCCGTCTGCTCGGCAAACAAACGATGAATCAGCGGCGACTTGCTGTGGCCGATGGGGTTGCCGAAAACGCCGTAGCGGTCCATGAACACTCCTCAGAAATAAGTCGGCGACCTAGAACGGCCACCAGCTGCGATTATCCTCCAGCTCGGCGCGACACTGCTTGAGCTGCCAACCATAGGCCTTGGCCTGCTGCTCGACCTTGCGCGCCACCTGCATCAACCAGGGTTTGCCGTTGTAGCTGCCGCGGCGATAGCCACCACGTCCTTCGTGATAGGCCAGGTACTGGTTGTAAGCGTCCCACTTGGAAATACCCAGCTCACGCTGGCTGGCGTCGGCGTACCAACCCACGAACAGCAGGGCGTCGTCGAAGCTGCTGCGCGAGCCGCCATTGCCGGTGGCGCGCTGGTAGTCAGCCCAGGCCGGGTCCTGCGCCTGGGCATAGCCGTAGGCTGAACTGACCCGTCCCCAGGGAATGAAACCGAGAAAGTAGTAGCGTGGCGGCAGGGCATCATGGCGGTAGCCGCTCTCCTGCTTGATGACCGCCATGGCCACCTGCATGGGCGTGCCCCACTGCCGTTCCATCACCAACGATTCTTCATACCAATCCGGGTACTGGCGATAGATCGCGCACAGGTTGCCCACGTCGCGGGGCGGCGGCGTGGCGCAACCAGCCAGCAACAGTGCGGCGATCAACAGGCAGCCGATTCGCAGCGAACGCCCCACCCTGACTCAGGCCTGTCCGGCGAGCCAGTCGCGGTCAGTCAGGAAATACTCGTTCAACCGCGCCTCTTCGCTGCCGGGCTCGGGCTTCCAGTCATAGCCCCAACGCACGTGCGGCGGCAGAGACATGAGGATCGACTCGGTGCGTCCGCCGGACTGCAAACCGAACAAGGTGCCACGGTCGAACACTAGGTTGAATTCGACGTAGCGACCACGGCGGAAGGCCTGGAACTCACGCTCACGCTCGCCATACGGCGTCAGCTTGCGGCGCTGCACGATGGGCAGGTAGGCCGCCAGATACGCGTCGCCGATGGCGCGCATAAAGGCGAAGCTGGTGTCGAAGTCCCACTGGTTGAGATCGTCAAAAAAAAGCCCGCCAATGCCGCGCGGCTCATCCCGGTGCTTGAGGTAAAAGTAGCGATCGCACCAGGCTTTAAACTTCGGATAAACCTCGGCCCCGAACGGCGCGCAGGCGTCATGGGCGACTTGGTGCCAGTGCGCGCAGTCTTCGTCATTGCCGTAATAAGGGGTCAGGTCGAAACCACCACCAAACCACCACACGGGTTCTTCACCTTCCTTCTCCGCGCTAAAGAAGCGCACGTTGGCGTGGGAGGTCGGCACATAAGGGTTCTCCGGGTGCATCACCAGCGACACACCGAGGGCTTCAAAACCACGACCGGCCAACTCGGGGCGATGGGCGCTGGCCGAGGGCGGCAGGCTGTCACCGAACACATGGGAGAAATTCACCCCACCCTTTTCGATCAGCGCACCGTTCTCCATCACCCGCGTGCGACCGCCACCGCCGGCGGGGCGCTGCCAGGCGTCCTCAAAGAACTCGGCGGCGCCATCCTCGGCTTGCAGGGCAGCGCAGATACGGTCTTGTAAATCCAGCAGGTAGGCTTTGACGGCCTCAGTACGGTCACTCACGGCGGCACCTTGAATCAGCTAAGACCGCTCAGCAGCACAGGGGCTGAGCGGCGAAATCGATGGCAAGCATAACATTATGGTTTGCCATCCATGGCTGCCTCCAGGGCCGTCGCGACGCAACGTTAAATTGCCTCCCGGCCATTTTTTGGCCAGCGCCACACCGCAGTTGACGCCGGTCAATGCAGACGATTGGATAACGGCACTTTTCTGCCCGTGCGGGCATGATTCAATCATCCATTCGCCGAGGAACCTGAAAATGGCTATGCGTATCCAGTTCAACCGTCACGGCGGCCCGGAAGTACTCGAATACACCGACTACAACCCAGCCGCTCCAGGTCCTAATGAAGTGCGGGTGCAAAACCAGGCCATCGGCCTGAATTTTATCGACACCTATTTCCGCAGCGGTCTGTACGCACCGCCGGCGCTGCCATCCAGCCTGGGCACCGAAGGTGCCGGCATCGTTGAGGCCGTGGGCTCGGCCGTTAGTCACTTTCAGGTCGGTGATCGCGTGGCTTATGCCACAGGGCCATTGGGCGCGTACAGCGAGCTGCATGTGCTACCCGCCGACAAACTGGTGAAACTGCCGGATGCGATCAGTTTCGAACAGGCTGCGGCCGTCATGCTCAAGGGCCTGACCGTGCAATACCTGTTGCGCCAGACCTTTTCCCTGCAAGGCGGCGAAACCATCCTGTTTCACGCCGCCGCCGGCGGTGTCGGCTCCCTCGCCTGCCAGTGGGCCAAGGCGCTTGGGGTCAAACTGATCGGCACTGTGAGCTCGGCCGAAAAAGCCGCGCGGGCTATGCAACAAGGCGCCTGGGCAACCATCGACTACAGCCATGAGAACGTCGCCCAGCGCGTGCTGGAACTGACCGATGGGCAGAAGTGCCCAGTGGTCTACGACGGCGTCGGCAAGGACACCTGGGAAACCTCGCTGGAGTGCGTGGCCCCGCGCGGTTTACTGGTCAGCTTCGGTAATGCTTCCGGCGCGGTAACCGGAGTTAACTTGGGTCTTCTGGCGCAGAAAGGCTCGTTGTTCGTCACTCGCCCGACCCTAGCGGGCTATGCCAATACGCCGGAACGCCTGCAGAGTATGGCGGATGAGCTGTTTGCCATGATCAGCAGCGGTCAGCTGCAGGTGGAGATCAGCAACCGTTATGCGCTCAAGGATGCGGCGCAGGCACAAACAGCGCTGAGTGCCCGGCAAACCACCGGTTCGACCATCCTGCTTCCTTGAAACTACGTAGCCCGGATGCAATCCGGGGACCGTGTCGGCCATCCCCGGATTGCATCCGGGCTACGAGAAGAAGCGAAACCTACGACGCCCTGACCACATCACCGCTGATCAAGTCGCGAATCAGGCTGGGGTTCTTGCGTCCACCCAAGGCCCCGCCCAGCACAGCATCCAGCTGACCGGGGAAGTACTGTTCGACCCGCAGACGCGAACGGGCCGAGGGCCGCCCTGCCGGATTGGCCGAGGTCGACACCAACGGCCCGGTCAACCGGCATAGCGCACGCACTTGTGGATGGTCGCTGACGCGCAGGGCCACGCTGCTGTATTGGCCGCTGATCCACTCCGGCAAGCGGTTCTGATGCGGCACCAGCCAGGTATTGGGGCCCGGCCAGCTGCCAGCCAAACGCGCCAGCCAGATTTCCGGAAGGTCTTCGAGAAGGAAGTCGAACTGCTCGATCTCGGCCGCCACCAGGATCAGCCCCTTGTGCACAGGACGGTCCTTCAGTGCCAGCAGGCGCTCCACCGCCTCGCCATTCCAGGGATCACAGCCCAGCCCCCATACCGCTTCGGTCGGATAGGCAATCACTCCACCACTGCGCACCACCTGTGCGGCTTGTTGTATTTGCCAATTGCTGACCATGCACTGCTCTCCGCTAAACACTTGACGGGCAGTGTATCCAAGCCAAAGCCCTGTTCAAGGTGCGCGGCCTACCCAGCGACCATTTTCACAGGCCACTCGCCCCTCCAGCTCCAGCTCTGTCAGCGCCGCCAGCACCTCAGCCAACGGCAAGCCACTGGCCACCACCAGCGCTTCGCTGCTGTGCGGTGCGGCATGCAGCAAGGCCAACAAGGGATGGCTGGCCGACTCTGGTTGGCGCGAGGGGCTTGTGGGCGGCTGCACCTGCCAGCCGCGCAGGGCCTGCAGAATATCTTCGATACTTTCCACCAAAGTCGCGCCTTCACGGATCAACTGGTGGCAGCCACGCGCACCGGGATGGTGGATAGAGCCAGGAATCGCATACACCTCACGACCCTGCTCGGCCGCCAGACGCGCGGTGATCAAGGAGCCGCTAGACGGGCTGGCTTCCACCACCAGCACGCCCACGGAAAGGCCGCTGATGATTCTGTTCCGGCGCGGAAAATTACTCGCCTGAGGCGGGCAATCCAGCGGCAACTCGGAAATCAGCGCGCCACCATTGACCACAATCGCTGCCGCCAACGCTTTGTGCCGCGCCGGATACAAGCACTGCAAACCGGTGCCGAGCACCGCTACCGTCTTGCCGTTCGCGTCCAGTGCACCCTGATGCGCCGCGCCATCAATCCCCAACGCCAATCCGCTGGTAATCACAAATCCGCCAGCGGCCAGGCTGCGCGCGAAGCTCTGCGCCGTATCCAAACCCGGTCGTGAGGCACGCCTGCTGCCAACCATAGCCAGTTGTGGCTGTTCCAGCAGCGCAGGGTCACCGTCGATAAATAACAGCGGTGGTGCATCCGCCAGTTCACCCAGCAGTCCCGGATAAACAGGGTCATCCCACATCAGCACATGTTGGGTATCGCCCTCCAACCAGGCCAGGCTGCGAGCCGCGCGCTCACGGACTTCGCTACTGCGGCGCGCCTCACTGCAAGATTGCGGCAAGCCGAGTGACCGCCAGGCGCTGGCCGGTGCACTAAGCGCCGCCGAAGCACTGTCGAAAGCACTGAGCAATTTACGAAAACGACGAGGGCCTAACTCTGGCAAGCAGTGCAGGCGCAGGCGGGCTTCCAGTTCAGCTGGAGAAATGGCAGGAGAAATAGCAGAAGATTGCGACATCCGGATCATCCTTGATCGGTCGCGCCGCGTGGGCGACAGGGGCGTCTTGTAGCAAAAAATGTTGGCCGTTCGTTTAAACGTCGCAGCGCGACGGTTCAAGGTGGCGAGCCAGAAACAGGACGCCATAAAAAGCCCCGCATTCGCGGGGCTTTTTGGTGTTACGGGTTACGCACTTTATCCATGACGGCCAGTGAGCGAGAAGCGCCCAACACCAGGCCATAGCTGAGCTTGTCATAGGTGCGGAACACCATCAGCAAGCCTGAACGCTCGTCCGGAATTTTCACCGACTCGCCTGAAATGCGGTCACGCACGGTTTCACCGGTCTTGTAGATCGCCAACACGTTACCTTCACTCAGACCGTCACGGGCGCCCTTGTTGATGGTTACCACGTCGAACTGACCAATCTGGGTCACGCCGCGCGGCACATCGAGGATCACACCGCTGATCTCACCAGCCGGCTCACTCGGCATAAAGGTCGAGTTGATCGATCGCTCTTCGGTGGCGAACAGACGGTCGCCAAGGCGAACCTCTTGAGTCGAACGACTTAGCAACATAGTGCCGACATCGCCTTCTTCGGCCACGATCTCGCCCGAACCAATGTCGTCGGCGTTGATCCCGAGAAACTCCTGGGTATCAGGATCGGTGTAGGTTTTACCCTGGCGAAAAATGCCGTAAATAGGTGCTGATTCATTAAAACTGCCGCGGGCATACACTCGATCGCCGGCGCCACTGACCACGCGCTCAGCATTGCCTGCCACGATGTACGGCGCACCCTGGAACTGCTCAGGGGTATCAACGATACGGTTGCTCAGCAGAAAGCTGTTGATAGCTTCCAGCGGAATCGCCGGAATCGCCTCAGCCATTGGCGTGCTGCGTACCTGCGGCGACAGCTTGATGGTGCCGCGCGACTCGCCGCGATTGAGCATCAGGCGTGGCTGACCATCGACATAGACCAAGCTAAGCTGGTCGCCTGGGTAGATCAGGTGAGGATTTTCCACCTGTGGATTGGCGTGCCAGATCTCAGGCCACTTCCACGGTTGGCTCAGAAACTTACCGGAAATATCCCAGAGGGTATCGCCCTTGACCACGGTATAACGGTCTGGGTGACCGTCCTTGAGTTGCACGGCGGCCTGGGCCAAGCCACTTGCCGCAATTAGCAGCAGGGCGAGTAGTGATTTCCTCATGCGGTGAATCCCTTTATTATGTGCCTTCACGTAGAGCGCCCTAGCGCCGCGACAAAACCCAGTCGTGCTGCGGCGTGAAGCCGTTTTTCAATGCTGCTCATCATCTTAGCAGCGGATTTTGACTTTATTCCACAAGTGCATCACAAACGCATATGGCGATTCTTAATATCCTCGAATTTCCCGATCCGCGTCTGCGCACCATCGCTAAGCCGGTGGACGTAGTCGACGACGCCTTGCGTCAGCTGATCGATGACATGTTTGAAACCATGTATGACGCCCCTGGCATCGGCCTGGCAGCCACACAAGTCAACGTGCACAAGCGTTTGGTGGTGATGGACCTGTCGGAAGACAGGTCCGAGCCACGGGTGTTTATCAACCCCGAGTTTGAGCCTCTGACTGATGAGGTGGACCAATATCAGGAAGGTTGCCTGTCGGTACCGGGGTTCTACGAGAACGTCGACCGCCCGCAAAAGGTCAGGATCAAGGCACTGGATCGCGACGGCCAGCCCTATGAGCTGATCGCCGAAGGCCTACTGGCGGTGTGCATCCAGCACGAGTGCGACCACCTTAACGGCAAGCTGTTTGTCGATTACCTGTCTAATCTCAAACGCGACCGCATCAAGAAGAAGCTGGAAAAGCAACATCGCCAGCAGGCTTGAGCCACACCTTTCAAAGGCTTGCTACGGCAAGCCTTTTTCTTTAGCGAGCCCCCATGACTGAAGCACTGCGTATCGTGTTTGCCGGCACTCCGGAATTCGCCGCCGAACACCTCAAAGCCCTGCTCGACACACCCCACCAGATCGTAGCGGTGTACAGCCAGCCAGATCGGCCGGCCGGTCGCGGGCAAAAGCTCACGCCCAGCCCGGTCAAACAACTCGCCCTGCAACACGATATTCCGGTGTATCAGCCGCAAACCCTGCGCGACCCGGCAGCGCAGGCCGAGTTAGCAGCGCTCAAGCCTGACCTGATGGTAGTCGTCGCCTATGGCTTGATCCTGCCGCAAGTGGTGCTCGACACCCCACGCTTGGGTTGCATCAACAGTCACGCCTCACTATTGCCACGCTGGCGCGGAGCGGCGCCGATCCAACGGGCGATTGAAGCAGGAGATGCCGAATCGGGTGTGACCGTGATGCAGATGGAGGCCGGCCTGGATACTGGACCGATGCTATTGAAAGCCAGCACCCCAATCGCTGCAGAGGACACCGGCGGTAGCTTGCACGACCGCTTGGCCAGCCTCGGGCCGCAAGCTGTGATCGAAGCCATCAGCGGTCTAGCCGCTGGCACCCTGATAGGCGAGGTGCAGGACGACAACCTGGCCACCTATGCGCACAAACTGAACAAAGAGGAAGCCCGCATCGACTGGAGCCGCCCGGCCGTTGAGCTGGAGCGCCTAGTACGTGCCTTCCATCCCTGGCCGATCTGCCACAGCACGCTGAAAGACGATGCATTGAAAGTACATGCGGCAGAGCTAGGCGAGGGCAGTGGACCCGCCGGCAGCATTCTCGCCGCCGACAAGTCCGGGCTGACAGTCGCATGCGGCACCGGCGCGCTGCGCCTGACTCGCCTGCAGCTGCCCGGCGGCAAAGCATTGAACTTCAGTGACCTGTACAACAGCCGCCGCGAGCAATTCGCCGTGGGCCTGGTGCTCGGCCAATGAACCCACGTCTCGCTGCTGCTCGCGCCCTGGCCGTCGTCCTCAATGGCAAAGCCTCACTGGGCAGCAGCCTGCCGCCGCTGCTGGATAAGGTCGAGCAGCGTGACCGTGGTCTGGCTCAGGATCTGGCCTTCGGCACCGCACGCTGGCAACCGCGCCTGGCCCTGATCGCGGAAAAGTTGCTGCAAAAGCCGTTCAAGGCTAACGATCGTGATGTCGAAGCGCTGCTGCTGATCGGCCTGTACCAGCTGTTCTACACGCGTATCCCGCCTCACGCGGCCATCGGCGAAACCGTAGCCTGCGTCGATAAATTGAAGAAGCCCTCGCTTAAAGGCCTGCTCAACGCCGTGCTGCGCAACGCCCAACGCGACAACGAGAGCATCATCGCCAGCCTGGATCGCGACCCGGTGTTGCATACCGCTCACCCACGCTGGCTGCAAAAGGCTCTGAAAGCTCAGTGGCCTGAGCAGTGGGAGGCGATTTGCGCCGCCAACAACGCCCACCCACCACTGATTCTGCGGGTCAATCGCCGACTCAGCACACGGGACGACTATCTGGCCGAGCTACGCCGGGTCGGCTTCGAGGCCGAGCCCAGCCTCTATAGCGCTGATGGTATTCGCCTGCTCCAAGCCTGCGATGTCACCACCCTGCCAGGCTTTGCCGAGGGCCGCGTCAGCGTGCAGGATGAAGCCGCGCAGCTGGCCGCCGAACTGCTCGATCTGGCCCCCGGCCAACGCGTGCTGGATGCTTGTGCCGCGCCGGGCGGTAAGACTTGCCACCTACTCGAAGCCGAGCCCGAACTGGCAAGCGTAGTGGCGGTGGATCTGGAAGAAAAACGCTTGGTCCGCGTGCGCGAAAACCTCAAGCGCCTGGGCCTGCACGCCGAACTGATCGCCGCCGATGGCCGTGACCTGGCTGCCTGGTGGGACGGCAAACCGTTCCAGCGCATCCTGCTCGATGCGCCTTGCTCGGCCACCGGCGTGATTCGCCGCCACCCCGACATCAAACTAACTCGCCAACCCGACGACATCCCCGCACTCGCCAAGCTGCAGAGCGAGCTGCTGGATAGCTTGTGGCAGACCCTGGAAGTCGGCGGCATCCTGCTCTACGCCACCTGCTCGGTGATGCCGGCAGAGAACAGCGAGAATATCGCCGCCTTTCTGACGCGCACTCCGGGCGCCCGTGAGCTGGATATTGCCGGTGCCTTCGGTCACAAGACCACCCACGGTCGTCAGCTCTTCCCGCAAGTCGACGGCCACGACGGCTTCTACTATGCCAAGCTGATGAAAATCGCTGCCGCCCCACGCGGCTGAGGAACAGACTGCATGAAGATCATCATTCTCGGTGCGGGCCAAGTCGGCGGCACCCTGGCGGAACACCTGGCCAGCGAGGCCAATGACATCACCGTAGTCGACACCGACGGCGAACGTTTGCGTGCCCTCAGCGACCGCCTGGATATCCGCACCGTGCAAGGCCGCGGCTCGTTTCCCACGGTGCTGCGCCAAGCCGGCGCGGACGATGCCGACATGCTGGTGGCCGTGACCAACAGCGACGAAATCAACATGATCGCCTGCCAAGTCGCCTACACCCTGTTCCACACTCCAACTAAAATCGCCCGGGTTCGCGAAGCCGCCTACCTGACCCGCAGCGGCCTATTCAGCAACGAATCAATTCCGGTCGATGTGCTGATCAGCCCTGAGCAAGTGGTGACTAACTACATCAAGCGCCTGATCGAATACCCCGGCGCCTTGCAGGTGATCGACTTCGCCGGTGGCAAAGCCCAGCTGGTCGCGGTCAAGGCCTATTACGGCGGGCCTCTGGTCGGCCAGCAGCTGCGTCAGCTGCGCGAACACATGCCCAACGTCGACACCCGCGTGGCAGCGATCTTCCGCCGTAACCGAGCGATCATGCCGCAAGGCGACACGGTGATCGAAGCCGACGACGAGGTATTCTTCATTGCCGCCAAAGCGCATATCCGCGCAGTGATGAGCGAAATGCGCCGCATGGAAGACAGCTACAAAAAGGTCGTTATTGCAGGCGGCGGACACATCGGCGAGCGCCTGGCCGAAGCGATCGAAAGTCGCTATCAGGTGAAGATCATCGAGATGAACCCGGCGCGCTGCCGCTACCTCTCAGAAACTCTCGACAGCACCATCGTGTTGCAGGGCAGCGCCTCGGACCGCGACCTGTTGGTGGAAGAGAACATCAGCGACGCTGACATCTTCCTGGCCCTGACCAACGACGACGAAGCCAACATCATGTCGTCCTTGCTGGCCAAGCGCCTCGGCGCACGCAAGGTGATGACCATCATCAACAACCCGGCCTACGTCGACCTGGTGCAGGGCGGCGAAATCGATATCGCCATCAGCCCGCAGATGGCGACCATCGGCACCCTGCTGACCCACGTACGCCGTGGCGATATTGAAAGCGTGCACAGCTTGCGACGTGGCGCGGCAGAGGCCATCGAGGCGATTGCCCACGGCGACTCCAAGTCGAGCAAGGTCGTGGGCCGCGCCATTCAGGATATCGCGCTGCCCCCTGGCACCACCATTGGCGCGATCATTCGTAATGAAGAAGTCCTGATTGCGCATGACGCAACGGTCATTGAGTCCGGCGATCATGTGATCCTGTTCTTGGTCGACAAGAAGTACATCCGCGATGCCGAGCGGCTGTTCCAAGTCGGCCTGACTTTCTTCTAGGAATCGCTAATGAGCACTGAAGCCCTGGAAAAAATGCTGACCAAAGGCATGGACAACGCGCTGCTACGCTTCGGCCTGGGCAAGGGCTATCTGGATGCGGGAGAGCTGGCGCGTGCCGCCGAACACCTGCAACACTGCGTACAGTTCGATCCGCAATATTCAGCCGCCTGGAAGCTACTCGGCCAAGCGCTGAACAAGCAGGGGCTGATTGATCAGGCGCGAGCGGCCTGGACACAGGGCTTGCGGGTCGCAGACGAGAAGGGTGACAAACAGGCAGGCAAGGAAATTACGGTGTTTCTAAAACGTCTGGATAAACGCGCTCAATAGCCTGCGGCGGCTACTCGGCCTGCACAAAACGCAGGCCAACACCTAAGGCTTCAACACGCACCACCTCAAGCGAGAGAATCGGCGCCTCCATCGGCAAACCTTGCACCTGACCCTGCACCCGCTCGCCCATAGCCAGCATGTTCTGCGCTTGATCGATCAACACATACACACCGCATTCGGAGATATCCCGGGTGGTAACCAACATTTCGCCGTGCACCGGATGATCAATGCGCAGGCGAACCTTGAGCGGGGTGCGGAGACTCTTTCGACTGTTACTCATACGGCATCCGTCGTGGGAAGTGTTAGCAGCCTAGTCGAGAGCACGCTTACCCTGCAACACACGTGCTTATCCTTAACGCTCAGTACCATTTAGCTTCGCCTGGCGGGCGCTTTTTGAAGCGCTTCATGCTCCACATATATTGGCTGGGATAAGCCCGCACATAACGCTCAATCACCGAACTCATCGCGGCCACAGCGGTGGCCGTGTCGCTGCTGTACATCTCTTCCGGCGCCGCTTCCAGGATCACCTTGAAGCCCGAACCATCCGGCAGGCGCAGCGCATGCAGGAACACCCCGCAGGCTTTGCCGCCACTCAACATGCCGGCCACAAACTTGCTGGTCAGCGCCTCAGTGCCGAGGAAGGGTACAAATACGCCAGAAGACAGGCTCGGCTCAGGATCGGCGGGAATCCCCACCGCACCACCGCGACGCACCTCTTTGATCACACTGAGGATGCCCTCTTTGGTCGATGGTGCAACACGATTACCCAGCTGCACACGCTGTTGGCGCAGCAGGTCGTCGACGGCTTTCAACTTCGGCGGTCGGAAGAAAATAATCGGTTTGCACTGCGCGCAATAGAAGTGATTAAGCACTTCCCAGTTGCCCAGATGGCTGGTGATGCCGACCACGCCCTTGCCGCTGGCCAGGGCGTCCTTGAGCACGTCCAGGCCTTCGACTTCGCGCACCAAGCCGATGGATTTTTGCGCCGGCCAGATCCAGGCGCAGGCGCTTTCGGTCAGGGTTCTGCCGATATCCATCAATGAATCGCGCAACAGGCGCTGATGCGCGGCGTCATCCAATTCGGGAAAGCATTTGCGCAGGTTGATGCCCGCCACCTCACGTGAGCTGTTGGGCAGTTTCCACATCAACCAGCCAATCGCCGCCCCAACGGCCTGCACAGCGCGCCATGGCAGCAAGGCAAATAAACGCAGAAAGCCCACCACCAGGGCACCTTTGAGCTTTTCCACAGGCAACTCCAGCCGATCAAAAGGCGCTTATTGTAACCACCAGAGCTAGCGGGTGCTCAGGTGTGCGTAGCGGTCGCAGTCGGTGGTGTGATCCATGACCATCCCGGCGGCCTGCATATAGGCATAACAGATGGTCGGCCCGACAAAGGTGAAGCCAGCCTTCTTCAGCGCCTTGCTCATGGCCACGGCTTCGGTGGTGATCGCCGGTACCTGACTACGCTCGCTGAAATGATTGACCTTAGGCGCGCCACCGACAAACGACCAAAGCAGTGCCGACGGGTCTTCCAACTTGAGCCAGGCTTGGGCGTTCTTGCGCACGGCCTGAAGCTTAAGGCGATTACGGATAATCCCGGCATCCTGCATCAGCGTGTTTTCGATGTACTCATCCGTAAGCCCCGCCAGACGCTGCACATCGAAGCCAAACAGCACTTCGCGGTAGCGCTCACGCTTCTTTAGCACGGTGATCCACGACAGCCCGGCCTGGAAACCCTCCAGCAACAGCAGCTCGAACAACACCTGCGGATCGCGCTGCGGCACGCCCCATTCCTGATCGTGATAGGCGATATACAACGGATCATCGGTGCACCAGAAGCAGCGTGGCATGCGGGTTTTCCTGAGCTTCGGTATACTCGCGGACTTTCTGAAGCCGCCAAAGTACGGGTGAAATTTGTGAGCCAGACTACGCCTGCCGTGCGCACCTTCCAAGACTTGATCCTCGCCCTGCAACAGTACTGGGCTGAGCAGGGCTGCGTGGTGTTGCAACCCTACGATATGGAAATGGGCGCAGGCACCTTCCACACCGCCACGTTCCTACGTGCCATCGGTCCTGAGACCTGGAACGCCGCCTATGTGCAGCCTTCCCGTCGTCCTGCCGACGGCCGCTACGGTGAGAACCCCAATCGCCTGCAGCACTACTACCAATTTCAGGTGGTGTTGAAGCCGAATCCGGAAAACTTCCAGGAGCTGTACCTCGGCTCGCTGAAAGCCATCGGCATCGACCCACTGGTACACGACATCCGTTTTGTTGAAGACAACTGGGAATCGCCGACCCTCGGCGCCTGGGGTCTGGGCTGGGAAATCTGGCTGAACGGCATGGAAGTCACCCAGTTCACCTACTTCCAGCAAGTGGGCGGCATCGAGTGCTACCCGGTGACCGGCGAGATCACCTACGGCCTGGAACGCTTGGCCATGTACATCCAGGGTGTGGACTCGGTCTACGACCTGGTGTGGACCGACGGCCAGTTCGGCAAAGTGACCTACGGCGACGTGTTCCATCAAAACGAAGTGGAGCAATCCACCTACAACTTTGAACACGCCAACGTCGAGAAGCTGTTTGAGCTGTTCGACTTCTATGAGTCAGAAGCCAACCGCCTGATCGAGCTGGAGCTGCCGCTGCCGACCTACGAGATGGTGCTCAAGGCCTCGCACACCTTCAACCTGCTGGATGCACGCCGGGCGATCTCGGTGACCGCGCGTCAACAATACATCCTGCGCGTGCGCGCCCTGGCCCGTGCGGTGGCGCAGAGCTACCTGCAAGCGCGGCGCAAACTGGGCTTCCCGCTCGCCACCCCCGACCTGCGTGATGAAGTGTTAGCCAAGCTGGAGGCAGCAGAATGAGTGCGCGTGATTTCCTGGTAGAACTGGGCACCGAAGAGCTGCCGCCGAAAGCCCTGAAAACCCTCGGTGAGGCCTTCCTGGCTGGTATCGAAAAAGGCTTGAAAGCCGCCGGCCTGTCCTACAGCGCCAGCCGCTATTACGCCGCGCCGCGTCGTCTGGCCGTGTTGATCGAACAGCTTGAAGAACAACAAGCCGATCGCACCCAGAACCTCGACGGCCCACCCGTACAGGCGGCGTTCGACAAAGACGGTAATCCGACTCAGGCCGCCCTCGGCTTCGCCAAGAAGTGTGGCGTTGAACTGAGCGCCATCGACCAGAGCGGCCCTAAGCTGAAATTCAGCCAGAGCATTCCGGGCCAAGCCGCTGCTGGCTTGCTGTCAGCTATCGTCGAAACCTCGCTGAACGAATTGCCTATCCCTAAGCGCATGCGCTGGGGCGCGCGCAAAACCGAGTTCGTCCGCCCAAGCCAGTGGCTGGTGATGCTGTTTGGTGATGAGGTGATCGACTGCGAAATCCTCGCCCAGCAGTCCGGCCGGGTGTCCCGTGGCCATCGCTTCCACGCTAATCACGAGGTGCGCATCAGCGCGCCGGCCAACTACGCCGAGGACCTGCGCGCCGCCTACGTGATCGCCGATTTCGCCGAACGTCGTGCGCAAATTGCCGCACGTATCGACCAGCTTGCCGCCGAACAGCAGGGCACCGCCATTGTGCCGCCCGCCTTGCTCGATGAAGTCAGTGCTTTGGTCGAGTGGCCGGTGCCGCTGGTGTGCTCCTTCGAGGAACGCTTCCTCGAGGTGCCGCAAGAAGCGCTGATCATCACCATGCAGGACAACCAGAAATACTTCTGCCTGCTGGATGCCAACGGCAAGCTGCTGCCACGCTTTATCACCGTGGCCAACATCGAAAGCAAAGACCCGATACAGATCATTTCCGGCAACGAAAAGGTCGTGCGTCCACGCCTGACCGATGCCGAGTTCTTCTTCAAGCAAGATAAGAAGCAGAAGCTGGAAAGCTTCAACGAGCGCCTGGCCAATGTGGTGTTCCAGGCCCAGCTCGGTTCGGTCTATGACAAAGCCCAGCGGGTGTCCGCGCTGGCCGGTTTTATCGCCGAGCGCACCGCTGGCAATGCGACTAACGCCGCGCGCGCCGGCCTGCTGTGCAAATGTGACCTGGCCAGCGAGATGGTTGGCGAGTTCCCGGAAATGCAGGGCATCGCCGGTTACTACTACGCCAAGCATGACGGCGAAGCCGAAGACGTGGCCCTGGCGCTGAACGAGCAATACATGCCGCGTGGTGCTGGCGCCGAATTGCCGAGCACCCTTACCGGTGCCGCCGTGGCCCTGGCTGACAAGCTGGATACCCTGGTCGGCATCTTCGGCATCGGCATGCTGCCCACCGGCAGTAAGGACCCCTACGCCCTGCGTCGCGCTGCGCTGGGTGTGTTGCGGATTCTGATCGAGAAGCAGCTGGATCTGGATCTGGCCGAAGCAGTCACGTTCGCCATCAGCCAGTTCGGCGACAAGATCAAGGCCGATGGCCTGGCCCCTCAGGTGCAGGACTTTATCTTCGACCGCCTGCGCGCGCGTTATGAAGACGAAGGCGTCGAAGTGGCCGTGTACCAAGCCGTGCGTGCGGTCAGCCCGACCTCGCCGTTGGACTTCGATCAACGCGTGCAGGCCGTGCAAGCCTTCCGTGCATTGCCGCAGGCAAGCGCTCTGGCTGCAGCGAACAAGCGCGTATCCAACCTGCTGAGCAAGGCCGAAGGCCAGATCGCGGTAAGCGTCGAAGCTCACTATTTCGACAATCCTTGCGAGTTCGCCCTCAACGCCGCCATCCAGCAGGCCGAGCATGCGGTACAGCCGCTGGCCGCTGGCCGTCAGTACAACCTGGCGCTGAGCCAGCTGGCCAACCTGCGCGAGCCGGTGGACGCCTTCTTCGAAGGTGTGATGGTCAACGCCGAAGACCCGGCCGTGCGGGCTAACCGCTACGCGTTGCTGGCCAAGCTGCGCGGGCTGTTCCTCGGTGTCGCCGATATCTCGGTGCTGGGCTAACGGAACCTAGGATGGGTTGAAGGGCGTAAGCCCCGATACCCATCTATTCCCCATCCTACGGAACACGCATGAAACTGCTGATTCTCGACCGCGACGGCGTCATCAATTACGACTCCGACGCCTATATCAAAAACCTCGACGAGTGGATCCCACTGCCCGGCGCCATTGAGGCCATTGCGCGCCTGTCGCAAGCCGGCTGGACCGTCGCTGTAGCCACCAACCAGTCTGGTGTTGCCCGCGGCTATTACGACTTGGCCACCCTGGACGCCATGCACGCGCGCCTACGCGAACTGGTAGCGGTGCAGGGCGGTGAGCTCGGTTTGATCGTGCACTGCATCCATGGCCCGGATGAGGGCTGCGCCTGCCGCAAACCGAAACCCGGCATGCTTGAGCAGATTGCTGCGTACTATGGCGAAGCACTCAAGGGCGTCTGGTTTGTTGGCGACAGTAGCGGTGACCTGACGGCGGCCAAAACCGTCGACTGTCAGCCAGTGTTGGTAAAAACCGGCAAAGGCGAACGCACCCTGGCGAAAGGATTGCCGGCGGGCACCCTGATATTCGATGATCTGGCGGCGGTTGCCGATCAGCTTCTCCACCTATAAAGCAGGCGCTGCCTGCGACGGTAAAAGCTCCCATGTCGACAGTGCAGACCCTCAGAACTTTCCTCTTCTATCTGTTGTTGTCTTCCAGCGCCTTCTTCTGGTGCACCCTCAGCGTCTTCGTTGCGCCTTTTCTACCGTTTCGTGCGCGCTACCGTTTTGTTGTGCAGAACTGGTGCCGCTGCGCCACCTGGTTGGCCAAAGTGGTGATCGGCATCAACTACGAGATCAAGGGACTGGAAAACATCCCTGATAAGCCCTGCGTGATTCTGGCTAAACACCAGAGCACCTGGGAAACCTTCTTCCTCTGCGGCTACTTCGAGCCGCTCAGCCAGGTGGTCAAGCGCGAACTGCTCTATGTGCCGTTCTTCGGCTGGGCGATGGCCATGCTCAAGCCCATCGCGATTGACCGCAGCAACCCCAAGGCCGCGCTCAAGCAGCTGGCCAAGCTTGGCCACAAACGCCTGGGGCAGGGCGCCTGGGTGCTGGTATTCCCGGAAGGCACGCGCATTCCGCCCGGCCAGATAGGCAAATTCAGCCGTGGCGGTGCATCCCTCGCGGTGAATGCAAACCTGCCGGTGCTACCGATTGCCCACAACGCCGGCGAGTTCTGGCCCAAGCAAGGCTGGCGCAAAACCCCTGGCACCGTTCAGGTAATTATCGGCCCGCCGATGTATGCCGAAGGCACAGGCCCACGCGCCATTGCCGAACTCAATGACCGCGCCTTTGCCTGGGTCAGCCAGGCGCAACGCGATATCGGCTCACTGCATGGGCAAAACCAGCCGAAAGCCACTCAGGCACCAGCCTAAGCAATTGTGGATAAGCTGTGTATCGAATAGCGTCAAAGTGCTATTACACGCTTCAATTTATTGATTAATAACGCGTTTATGCCCTACCAGGGACGCCAGGCGATAGGGGATAAGTTTTCCTCAGCAGCGCCGTTGCGCGGGCCAACCCGCTAAACCGGGCACTCGCGCACAGTCTTAGTAACCTGCGCACGGAGCGAAGCAGCTAAGCTGGGTCGACACCCCATGCAGCGAAAAGGAATTCTTCGCCATGCTCTCCATTTATCAGCTCAAGCCGGCTTTTCAGAACCTCCTGCGCCCGGGGGTCAAGCGCCTCTACGACAGAGGCGTCACGGCCAATCAGGTCACCCTGTTCGCCGCCGTGGTTTCCGTTCTGCTCGGTATCCTGCTGCTGGCTCTGCCTCAGCACACCTGGCTATTCGCCCTGATTCCCCTATGGATGCTGCTGCGCATGGCGTTGAATGCCGTCGATGGCATGCTTGCTCGCGAGTTCGGCCAACAATCGCGGCTCGGCGCCTACCTCAATGAGCTCTGCGACCTGATCGCCGACTGCGCCCTGTTTCTGCCCTTCGCCTTGCTCCCCGGGGTCTCGCCGCTGCTGGTGGTGCTGGTGGTGGTGTTTGCCTTGATCAGCGAATACGCCGGCGTACTTGGGCCCATGGTTGGCGCCTCACGCCGCTATGACGGCCCCATGGGCAAAAGCGACCGTGCCTTCTGCTTTGGGGTGCTCGGTGCGGGTGTGGCCTGCGAATTGCTGCCCGCTGTCTGGCTCAATGGCCTGCTCGCAGTGATCCTCGCCCTGTTGCTTTACACCCTCTATAACCGTGTGCGCCAAGGTCTGGCCGAAGCGGCGCAGCCAACTAACTCGAAATAAGGATGTCTCGATGCGTGAAGCCCAAGAATTCAGCTTTACCACCCATGACGGCGTAGCACTGTTCTACCGCCACTGGCCAGCCAGTAACCCTGATGGCGCCGCGCCAAAACGCGCGGTGGTGATGTTCCACCGTGGCCACGAACACGGCGGACGCATGGCCCATCTGGTCGATGAACTGAACATGCCCGACTTCGACTTCTTCGCTTGGGACGCGCGCGGCCATGGACTGTCGCCCGGCGAGCGCGGCGACAGTCCGAGCTTCGCCACCAGCGTGCGTGATGTGCAGACCTTTATCGACCACATCAGCGCCAGTCACGACATGGTGGTGGAAGACATTGCCGTGCTCGCGCAGAGCGTCGGCGCGGTGGTGGTGTCGGCCTGGGCCCATGATTACGCGCCGAAAATTCGTGCCTTGGTACTCGCCTCGCCAGCCTTCAAGGTCAAGCTTTACGTGCCCTTCGCCCGCCCCGGTCTCAAGCTGATGCGGGCGCTGCGCGGCAATTTTTTCGTCAACAGTTATGTAAAAGCCAAATACCTCAGCCACGACCCAGAACGCATTACCTCCTTCGATGCCGACCCGCTGATCGCCCGCGCCATTTCAGTGAACATGCTGCTCGGCCTGTATGACGCCGCAGAACGCGTGGTGGCCGATGCCCAGGCCATCCAGATTCCAACCCAACTACTGATCTCGGGCGCCGATTTCGTGGTGCACCGCAAACCCCAGCAGCAGTTTTTCGAACGCCTGGGTAGCGTGCGCAAAGAAATGCACATCCTTCCCGGCTTCTTCCACGACACCCTCGGTGAGCGTGACCGCAGCCACGCCTTGAGCCGCGCTCAGCGCTTTCTGCTGCGTTGCTTTGAAGAGCCCGTGCAACGCCCGTCCTTGCTCGATGCCGATCGTCTGGGTGTAACCTGCGCCGAATCGGAAAGCCTGGCCGCGCCGCTGCCGCACAACTCCCTCGGCGACCTTTACTGGCGCGCCACGCGTGCCGGTCTCAGGTTCGGCAGCAATCTGGCCGACGGGGTGAAACTGGGTTTCGACACCGGCTTCGATTCCGGCAGCACCCTGGACTACGTCTACCGCAACCAACCGAGCGGAAAGTCGCCAATCGGTAGGCTGATCGATCAGAACTACCTCAACTCCATCGGCTGGCGCGGCATTCGCCAGCGCAAACTGCATGCTGAGGAGTTGTTGCGCCTGACCATGGGCAAGCTACGCGAGCAGGGCCGCGACGTGCGCATCGTCGATATCGCTGCCGGCCATGGTCGCTACATCCTCGAAGCGCTAGAAGGGATGGAGCAGAAACCGGACTCGATCCTGTTGCGCGATTACAGCGATATCAACGTGCGCGACGGCAGCGCCTTGATCGAGCAGAAGGGCCTGACGGACATCGCACGCTTTGTTAAAGGCGATGCCTTCGACAAGGCCGATCTGGCAGCCCTCACGCCTAAGCCGACCTTGGCCGTGGTCTCAGGTTTGTATGAACTGTTCGGCAGCAACCAGATGGTGGGGGATTCGCTGGCAGGATTGGCGGCGGCCGTGGAAGAGGGTGGTTATCTGGTGTACACCGGGCAGCCCTGGCACCCACAGCTTGAGCTGATTGCCCGCGCGCTGACCAGCCATCGCGACGGCGAAGCTTGGGTGATGCGCCGCCGCAGCCAAGCCGAAATGGATCAACTGGTTGAGGCCGCAGGCTTTCGCAAGGTTACCCAGCGGATCGACGAATGGGGCATCTTCAGCGTTTCCCTGGCGCAGCGGGTGTCCTGATGGAGCAGCTTGCCTCTAGTCGTGAGGCCGGCCTGTGGAAACGCGGGGTGCTCTGGCTATTGCTACTGGCCCCGCTGTTCTTTGCCAGCTACAGCTTTGCCAACTGGTTGAGCGGCCAGCGTGACGATGTTGGCACCCTGGTATTTGCCTGGGAAAGCCAGATGCCGCTATGGCCATGGACTATCGCGCCGTATTGGTCGATTGACTTGCTGTATGGCCTGTCGTTCCTACTGCCGGCCACACGTCGTGAAATGGATCGCCACGGCCTGCGTTTACTCAGCGTGCAAGTGCTGTGCATTGCCTGCTTTCTGCTCTGGCCGTTGCGTTTCACCTTCGAGCGCCCCGAGCTGAGTGGCTTGTTTGGCGGCATGTTCGACGTGCTGATGGGCTTCGACAAACCCTTCAACCAAGCGCCTTCGCTGCATATCGCCCTGCTGGTGGTGATCTGGGCGATGTTCGCCCGGCACACCCAGGGCGTGTTGTTACGCGGTCTGATGCACGCTTGGATGGCCTTGATTGGCCTGTCGGTGCTGACCACCTGGCAACATCATTTTATCGACGTGCCCACCGGCGTTCTGGCCGGCTGGTTGTGTGTGTGGTTATGGCCGCACGATGGCCGCAGTCCGCTGCTGCATTGGCAACTGACGCGCGAGCCACAACGCTGGCGGCTGGCCTTGCGCTACAGCCTGGGCGCCGCCCTGCTCACTGCCCTGGCGGTGAGCCTCGGCGGCATCTGGTTGTGGCTGCTGTGGCCGGCGCTCTCTTTACTGTTGGTGGCGCTCAACTATCTGCTGTTTGGTGCGGCGGGCTTCCAGAAAGACGCCAATGGCCGCCTGAGCAGCGCCGTCACTTGGCTACTCGCGCCTTACCTGGCGGCCGCTTGGCTTAACTCACGTTTATGGACCCGCACCCACCCGCACGCCGATGAGATTGAACCAGGCGTGTGGCTCGGCCGTATTCCTGCGCCAGGTCAGGCCGAGCAGTTCCATGCCCAGCTCGATTTGTGCGCCGAGTTACCGGCTAGAACACCACCCATGGCCTACCACTCGTTGCCACTGCTCGACCTCTGCGTGCCCAGCCCAGCCGCCTGCTTGGAAGCCGCGCAGGCCATCGACATGCTGCGCAGCCATGGCAACGTACTGGTGTATTGCGCATTGGGTTATTCGCGCAGTGCCACGGCAGTAGCCGCCTGGTTGCTGCACAGCGGGCGTTGCCAAGATGTGCCTGAAGCGCTGAGCCATCTGCGTAAAGCGCGGCCCCAAGTGGTGTTGAGCGACGCCCATCAACGCGCGCTGCACGGCATGTTGCAGCTAAATCGCAACTCCACGCCCAACGCAGCACTCGTCCATGGCTACTGAAATGCAGCTGTTCACCGTGGCCAGCCTACTGCGCCGGGGTAGGGCGCTGGATTGGCTATCCAGCGGGCTTACGCTGGTCGCCCTGCTGATCGGCCTGGCACCGTTGCTCGGTGTCACTGCACAGCCACTGACGGCGCTGTTCTGTGCGCTGATGCTGGTACTGGGGCTTGGACAGAAGTACTGGGCGTTACGAGTGGCATTGGACGCCGAGCTGTTTCAACACCTCGCTGAGCGCATAAACCATTTAGCCATTCACACCAGCGACCTTGATCAGGCCCTGGTCCAGCTCAAGCTGCAACCTGCACATCAGTCCGCACGTAACTGGGATGAGCGCAGCCTAGGTGCGCTGCGCTTGCTGCGTACGCAAGGGCTCTGGCTGTTGGCGCAGTTGCTGCTGGTTACGTTGACCGTATTAGGCCTGCCTTGGCTTTCAATCACTGGATAAGGAGTCGTCCATGCTCGCGTCTCTCACCGCGTTCGTCATCACCTCGGCGGCGCGTCTGCTCACCGGCGCCCGCGCGCTGTGGCTCGGTTGCACGCCACAACCCGTGCAGCGGCTGTATTACGCCAACCACAGCAGCCACGGCGATTTCGTGCTGCTCTGGGCATCACTGCCGGATGAACTGCGACGCCGCACCCGGCCGGTGGCCGGCGCGGACTACTGGCAGCGTGACGGCGTGCGCCGATACCTGATCAACAAGGTATTCAACGGCGTACTGATCGACCGCGAGCGCGCCACACCTGAGGCCAACCCACTGCAACCCATGCTTGATGCCCTGGATCAAGGCGACTCACTGATCCTGTTTCCCGAGGGTACACGCAACCTTGAAGACGGCCTGCTGCCGTTCAAAAGCGGTCTGTTCCACTTGGCCAGCGCCAGACCACAGGTCGAACTGATTCCCGTATGGATCGCCAATCTCAGCCGGGTCATGCCCAAGGGCAGGGCGCTGCCGTTGCCCTTGCTGTGCACCCTGAGCTTTGGCGAACCATTGCAGCATCTAGAAGACGAAAGCAAAACCGCGTTCCTCGAACGTGCGCGTAACGCCCTGCTGGCCATAGCGCCCGAGGAGGCTTGAAATGGATAACAACACCCTGCTGCTGTTCGCTGGTATCGGCACCCTGTTGCTGTTCGCATCGGCCATTGGCTATTTCCTCAAACGACGCAGCGGGGGCACTCCCAACCCGGTTATCGACAACCTTAATGCACGGATCAATGCCTGGTGGGTGATGGTGTTGGTAATCGGAGTCGCCTTCCTGTTCGGCGACCTGGGCGTGATCTTGCTGTTTTACTTTGTCTCGTTCTACGCCCTGCGCGAGTTTATGACGCTTACGCCCACGAGGCGCAGCGACTACCCAGCACTGGTAGCGGCCTTCTACTTCGCCCTGCCCATGCAGTACCTGTTGATAGCTCTGGACTGGTATGGCTTATTCGCCATTTTTATTCCGGTTTACCTGTTCCTGCTGTTGCCAATTTTGGCGTCCTTGGGCGGCGACACCACCCGTTTCCTTGAGCGCGCATCAAAGGTGCAGTGGGGACTGATGATTGCGGTGTACTGCATCTCCTCGGTACCGGCGCTGCTGACCCTGGACATACCGGGCTATGAAGGACGCAACTTGCTGCTGATTGCCTGGCTGATCATCGTGGTGCAGCTATCCGATGTACTGCAGTACGTCTGCGGCAAGCTGTTCGGCAAACATAAAATTGCCCCACTGCTGTCACCGTCAAAAACCGTGGAAGGCTTTGTCGGTGGCGTCAGCTTGTCCTGTTTGATCGGCGCGTTGCTGTGCTGGATCACCCCATTTAACTTCTGGCAGGCCGCCCTAATGGCCTTAACCGTTAACCTGCTGGGCTTCGCCGGCGGCCTGGTGATGTCGGCGATCAAGCGCGACCGTGGCGTGAAAGACTGGGGGCATATGATCGAAGGCCACGGCGGCATGCTCGATCGCCTCGATTCCGTATGCTTTGCCGCGCCGATCTTCTTCCACTTCGTGCGTTACTGGTGGGTGCCTTTGGCCTAAAGCAACGCGGTAGCGATCACCTTTTAATCTTCGTCCATAACGAAAAAGCCCGGTAGACCTAAGGTCTACCGGGCTTTTTCATTTCAACTACTGGACACTGAATTTGGCAGAAGAGGGCAGTTGCCCGCCTACTAACAATCAGAAGTCCAGGTTCGACACCGCCAATGCATTGGTTTCGATAAAGTCCCTACGCGGCTCTACAGCATCGCCCATCAAGGTGTTGAAGATCTGATCGGCAGCGATCGCATCTTCGATCCGCACCTTGAGCATGCGACGCACCTCCGGATCCATGGTGGTTTCCCAGAGTTGATCCGGGTTCATTTCACCCAGACCTTTATAGCGCTGAATACTGTGACGCTTGGTGCTTTCGGCCATCAACCAGGCCAATGCCTCTTTAAAGGTAGTGACGGGCTTCTTGCGCTCGCCACGCTGCACGTAGGCACCTTCTTCCAGCAGGCTGTTGAGCTGGTCGCCCAAGCTGGTAACGGTTTTGTAATCGTTACTGGCGAAGAAATCACGGTTGAAAATGATGTAGCTGGAGACGCCATGGGAAACCAGCTCAACCTGCGGCAGCCACACATGACGCTCTTGGTCTTCGTGCAGGCTGGTTTTGTAGACCAGACCTGACTTCTCCATACCTTTAAGACGGGCATCAAGCAGACCTAACCAGTGCTGCATGGCGTCTTTATCTGCCAGCTGCTCCGCTTCCACCCGCGGGATGTAAACGAAGTGCTCGGTGAGCTCAAGCGGGTACAGGCGCGACAAACGCTTGAGGGTCTTCATCACCAGGCGATAATCGTTAACCAAGCGCTCCAGCGACTCGCCAGACAGGCCCGGTGCGCTTTCGTTGACGTGCAGGCTGGCATCTTCCAGGGCCGACTGAGTCATGTATTCATCCATGGCCTCGTCGTCCTTGATGTACTGCTCCTGCTTGCCTTTCTTAACCTTATACAGCGGTGGCTGCGCGATATAGATGTAGCCACGCTCAACCAGCTCCGGCAGCTGGCGGAAGAAGAAGGTCAGCAGCAGAGTGCGGATGTGTGAACCGTCGACGTCGGCGTCGGTCATGATGATGATGTTGTGGTAACGCAGCTTGTCGATGTTGTATTCATCGCGGCCGATACCACAGCCCAGGGCGGTGATCAGGGTGCCGACTTCCTGGGAGGAAATCATCTTGTCGAAGCGAGCTTTCTCGACGTTAAGGATTTTACCCTTGAGCGGCAGAATCGCTTGAGTCTTGCGGTTACGACCCTGCTTAGCAGAACCGCCCGCGGAGTCCCCTTCCACGATGTAGAGTTCGGAAAGGGCAGGGTCTTTCTCCTGGCAGTCAGCCAGTTTGCCCGGCAGCCCGGCGATATCCAGTGCGCCTTTTCGGCGGGTCATTTCACGGGCTTTACGCGCGGCTTCACGGGCACGCGCGGCGTCGATCATCTTGCCGACCACAAGCTTGGCTTCGTTGGGGTTTTCCAACAGGAAGTCAGAGAAGTACTTGCCCATCTCCTGTTCCACCGCGGTCTTCACCTCGGAGGACACCAGCTTGTCTTTAGTCTGCGAACTGAATTTAGGGTCTGGAACCTTAACCGAAATAATGGCGGTCAGGCCTTCGCGGGCATCATCGCCGGTGGTGGCAATTTTGTGTTTCTTGGCCAGACCTTCCTGCTCGATATAAGCGTTCAGGTTACGCGTCAGCGCCGAGCGGAAGCCCGCCAGGTGAGTACCACCGTCGCGCTGAGGAATGTTGTTGGTGAAGCACAGCAGGTTCTCGTTAAAGCTGTCGTTCCACTGCAGGGCGACTTCTACGCCAATACCGTCTTCACGTTGCATGGTGAAGTGGAACACCTGGTTGACCGCTGTCTTGTTGAGGTTGAGGTACTCAACGAAGGCGCGCAGACCACCTTCATACTTGAATAACTCTTCCTTACCGCTGCGTTCATCCTTAAGGAAGATACCGACACCGGAGTTGAGGAATGACAGTTCGCGCAAACGCTTGGCCAAAATATCCCAGCTGAAATGGATATTGGCGAAGGTGCCTTCAGAAGGCTTGAAGTGAATCTGTGTACCGGTGGTTTCGCTGTCGCCCACGGCGGCAATCGGTGCCTGCGGCACACCATGCACGTAGGTCTGTTCCCAGATTTTTCCGCTACGGCGAATCGTCAGGATCAGTTCTTTAGACAGCGCATTCACCACGGAAACGCCCACACCGTGCAAACCGCCAGAGACCTTGTAGCTGTTATCGTCGAACTTACCGCCGGCGTGCAGTACGGTCATGATCACTTCGGCAGCTGATACGCCTTCTTCCTTGTGGATATCCACAGGAATACCACGGCCGTTATCGCGCACACTGATCGACTCATCCGGGTGGATGGTGATGGTGATCTCACTGCAGTGCCCAGCCAGGGCTTCGTCAATCGAGTTGTCGACCACCTCGAACACCATGTGGTGCAGACCGCTGCCATCGTCGGTATCACCGATGTACATACCAGGCCGCTTGCGTACGGCATCCAGGCCCTTAAGGACCTTAATGTTATTGGAGTCGTACGTTTGGTTTTCGCTCATGCTTCACTCCCGGTGGTCGTGGGTCTGGGTGATGCCACCATGTTCCACGTGGAACATGGCAACTGGCGTATCCGTGCGCCAGCCTTCCCTCAACAATTCATGGTCTACACAGGTGATGAACACCTGGCAGTGCAAGTCTTCTAACAACCGGCACAAGGCACGGCGGTGGTGCTCATCCAGTTCTGACGGCAAGTCATCCACTAGATAGATGCATTGGCCGTGCTTGGCCTGATTGACTAAGTGTCCCTGGGCAATACGCAGGGCGCATACAACTAATTTTTGCTGGCCGCGAGACAGAACCTCAGCAGCATTATGCGCACCCAGTCGCAGCCGTAAATCGGCGCGCTGCGGACCCGCTTGGGTATGACCCAGCTGCTGATCACGGATGAGGGTAGAGGCGAGCACTTCAGTTAGCTCACGTTCTTTATCCCAACCTCGGTAGTAGCTGAGGCTTAAACCTTGTAGATCCAACAGCTCACTCAGGGTGCGTTCAAATACCGGTTTCAGGGCCTGGATATAGGCACGCCTGTAGCCGTCTATTTCTTCGCTGGCCAGGCACAACTCACGATCCCAGGCCGCCTGCGAAGCGGCGTCAAGTGTACCATGCCGCAGCCACGAGTTCCGTTGACGCAGGGCCTTCTGCAGCCGCTGCCAGGCAGGAAGAAAGCGAGGTTCCACGTGGAACACTCCCCAGTCGAGAAACTGCCTTCTGATTTTTGGCGCGCCTTCGAGCAAACGAAAACTGTCCGGGTTGATCAACTGCAGCGGCAGGGTTTCAGCCAACTGCGCAGCACTACGCGCATTCTGACCGTCGATGCGAATCTGAAATTCACCCTGACGATCACGAGAAATACCCAAGCTACTCTGACGGCCATCCGCTAATTGAACTTGGCCAAAGATGGTGCAGGCAAGTTGCTCATATTGGATAACCGGAAGCAGACGCGTACTGCGAAAGGAGCGAGCCAGACCGAGCAGATAAATGGCTTCCAGCAGGCTGGTTTTACCGCTGCCATTATCGCCAGAGAGGATGTTGATTCGCGGGGAAGGGGAGAGGGTCACCGGGTGCAGATTACGCACCGCGGTGACGGTAAAGCGAGTCAGCGACATTGGATTAGCAGGCCGTTTAAAAACGTAGCACGCGAAGATTCGGATTCAACGGCGTATCGATTACAGGCGCATCGGCATAACAACATAAGACGAATCGTCGTTATCGGCTTCCTGCACCAGAGCACTGCTGTTGGCGTCGGAGAGGATCAGACGTACCTGTTCGGTAGTCATCACACTCAATACATCGAGTAGGTAGCTGACGTTAAAACCGATTTCCAACGCACTGCCGTTGTAGTCGACTGCGATCTCTTCTTCGGCTTCTTCTTGCTCAGGGTTATTGGCCTGAATTTTCAGCAGGCCGGACTCCAGCTGCAAACGAATGCCACGGTATTTCTCGTTGGACAGAATCGCGGTACGACTGAACGCTTCACGCAAGCCCTGACGATCAGCAACCACCAGCTTGTCACCACCGCGCGGCAGTACACGCTCGTAATCCGGGAATTTGCCGTCGACCAGTTTCGAGGTAAAGGTGAACTCACCGGTCGTCGCACGAATGTGATGCTGACCGAGGACGATGCTGACGCTTCCATCCTGCTCAGTGAGCAGACGGGCCAGTTCGAGAATACCTTTGCGCGGCACGATGACCTGGTGGCGCTCAACCTGCTCGATCGCCGCGTCCATGGAACACATGGCCAGACGGTGACCGTCGGTTGCCACAGCACGCAGAATGCCGGTCTGAACTTCTAGCAGCATGCCATTGAGGTAATAGCGAACATCCTGCTGCGCCATGGCAAAGCTGGTGCGCTCGATCAAACGACGCAACTTACTTTGCACCAGGCTGAAGGTCAGTGAGCCGGGGCCTTCTTCAACAGTTGGGAAATCGTTGGCTGGCAACGTAGACAGGCTGAAACGGCTACGACCCGCCTTGACCAACAGCTTCTGTTCGTCGATGCGAATATCAATCAGCGCATCACTGGGTAAGCTTTTGCAGATGTCCATCAGCTTGCGTGCCGGTACGGTGATTTCACCCGGCTCAGCAGGCTCTTCCAAAGTTACCCGGCCGACGAGTTCTACTTCGAGGTCAGTGCCCGTCAGCGAAAGTTGCTGACCTTCGACAACCAGCAGAACATTCGAAAGCACCGGCAAGGTCTGGCGGCGTTCCACGACGCCGGCGACCAGTTGCAGCGGTTTCAACAAGGCTTCGCGTTGAATGGTGAAATGCATGGTCTAGTCCCTTGCCTAGTGGAGTTGCGTATTAGGTAGTCAGTGTACGCAGCAGATTCTTATAGTCCTCGCGGATGTCCGCGTCGGATTCCTTAAGTTCAGCAATCTTACGACAAGCATGCAATACCGTCGTGTGATCGCGACCACCGAAGGCATCACCAATTTCCGGCAAGCTGTGGTTAGTCAGCTCTTTCGACAAGGCCATGGCCACTTGCCGTGGCCGCGCCACTGAACGCGAGCGACGCTTTGACAGCAGATCGGAAATTTTGATTTTGTAGTACTCAGCCACCGTACGCTGAATATTATCGATGCTGACCAGCTTGTCCTGCAGCGCCAACAAATCCTTGAGCGATTCACGAATCAGCTCGATGGTAATGTCCCGCCCCATGAAGTGCGAGTGAGCAATTACCCGCTTCAACGCGCCTTCTAATTCACGCACGTTGGAGCGAATACGCTGAGCAATAAAGAAGGCGGCGTCATGGGGCAAATCGACTTTGGCCTGATCGGCCTTTTTCATCAGAATCGCCACACGAGTTTCCAGTTCAGGCGGTTCGACAGCCACCGTCAAACCCCAACCGAAACGTGATTTCAGACGCTCTTCCAACCCTTCGATTTCTTTCGGGTAGCGATCGCTGGTCAAGATGACTTGCTGGCCACCTTCAAGCAGCGCGTTGAAGGTGTGGAAGAACTCTTCCTGGGAACGCTCTTTCTTGGCGAAGAATTGAATATCGTCGATCAGCAACGCATCGACCGAACGGTAAAAACGCTTGAACTCATTGATCGCGTTCAGCTGCAACGCCTTAACCATGTCCGCGACAAAGCGCTCCGAATGCAGGTACACGACCTTGGCATTGGGATTCTTCGCCAACAGGTGGTTACCCACCGCATGCATCAAGTGAGTCTTACCCAAGCCGACCCCACCATAGAGAAACAGTGGGTTATAGCCATGCTTGGGGTTATCCGCTACCTGCCAGGCCGCAGCGCGGGCCAGCTGGTTGGATTTACCTTCGACAAAGTTATCAAAGGTAAAGGTGCGATTCAGATAACTGGTGTGCTTCAGCCCACCCTCGACCTGCACCGTTCGCTCAGTTCGAGCCGGAGCCTGTTGGCTAGCGGCACCGGCCATAGGATCAAAGCTGGCACGCGAAGGTTCTGTGTGAGCAGTTGCGACGGCTGATGCAGCAGCATGAGTAGGTATCGACACACTAGGTGCTGCTGACGGTGTACTGACCATCGCCGCACGCGGAGCCGAGCTGCGCTTACTGCCTATTAATAAGGAGAGTGCCGGTACCAGCCCGTTAGTCCGTTCAGTGAGCAACTCAAGCAAGCGACCGAGATACTTCTCATTCACCCAATCAAGCACAAACCGGTTCGGCGCATAGACACGAAGCTCGTCGCCTTCGGCTTCGACCTGCAATGGACGGATCCAGGTGTTGAATTGCTGAGCAGGCAGCTCATCGCGCAGAAGCTCGACGCACTGCTGCCAAAGTTCCACAGACACGGACATCCCCTAAATCGAAAGGCGGTGAGGCAAAAAACAGCCGTCATTGTAGCCGTCTAGCCTTGAGTTATCCACATGCAGTCCTGCTTATGCGCAAGTAAAATCAAGGTGTTATTGGTATTTGACGCTAATAATACTAAGGTCGATAAAGGCTGTGGATAACAGCTCGTAAGCTCATGGGGTAACCTGGGGTAAAACCCTGTGGAAAACCCTGCTGTGGGTAAAAAGGCATTTCATCCTCAGCTTATGCGCTGCTTCCACACAGGTGCAGCACGCTTTTTTGACAGACTTACCCTTGTCTGGACAGCCCTAAACCATTGCTCTTAAAGCACTTATGCACAGACAATGGCCGCACTAATAGTTACTAACATTACTAAAGATCTTTAAATATTCTCTTCTTTATATTTCTTTATGCAGGAAAAGCCTGGTTGGAAATTGACCTGACCCTCGGGTTTCTCTAGAATTGCCGGTCTCTTAAAACGGGGGCCATTCCGGCCCGTAGTCGACCACCCAGGTACCGCATCATGAAACGTACTTTCCAACCCAGCACTATCAAACGCGCTCGCACCCACGGTTTCCGTGCCCGTATGGCCACCAAGGGCGGCCGTGCTGTTCTGCAGCGTCGCCGTGCCAAAGGCCGTAAGCGTCTCGCCGTTTAAATTTCGGTCTTGTGGTGAGTCGAGACTTCAGCCGGGAAAAGCGTCTGCTAACCCCCCGGCAATTCAAGGCAGTCTTCGACTCCCCTAGCGGCAAAGCTCCGGGCAAAAATGTCCTTTTGCTGGCGCGCAACAACGAACTTGATCATCCCCGTCTGGGATTGGTGATCGGTAAGAAGAGCGTCAAGCTCTCGGTTGAGCGCAATCGCTTGAAACGCCAGATCCGCGAATCGTTCCGCCTGAATCAAGACAACTTGGTTGGGTGGGACATCGTGGTGGTGGCGCGTAAAGGCCTTGGTGATCTTGAGAATGAGGAACTGGCACGCCAGTTTGGCAAACTCTGGAAACGCCTCGAACGCAGCAAGCCAAGCCCGGAAGCCGTTGCAACACCTGGGGTGAACGACAGTCCCCATGCGTAAACTGGCCTTGCTTCCCATCCAGTTCTACCGCTACGCCATCAGCCCCTTGATGGCCAGCCATTGTCGTTTCTACCCAAGCTGTTCTTGCTACGCGCTTGAGGCCATTGAATATCATGGCACCCTGCGCGGTGGCTGGCTGACCCTGCGTCGGCTTGGCCGCTGTCACCCGTGGAATCCCGGTGGCTACGACCCGGTTCCCCCCGCGAAAACCTCCCGTTCCTCTTCGATGGCCGAATAATCATGGATATTCAACGCTCGATCCTGATCGTCGCCCTGGCAATCGTGTCCTATATGATGGTTCTCCAGTGGAACCAGGACTACGGTCAAACTGCCCTGCCGACAGAAATTGCCGCGACTAGCAGTACGGTACCCGGCTTGCCAGATACTGCTGTCACGACCTCAACTGGCAGCGACGATATTCCGAGCGCCACGCCTGCTGTTGAGCCCAACGCTATCAGCGCCGCTCCAACAGCAGCCAGTGATGAACTGATTCGGGTAAAGACCGATGTACTTGATCTCGCCATCGACCCGCGCGGTGGTGATGTGGTGCAACTGCGCTTGCCGCAGTACCCACGTCGTCAGGATCGTCCGGATGTACCGTTCCAGCTGTTCGACAATGGCGGCGAGCGCACCTACCTGGCTCAGAGCGGTTTGATCGGCAGTAATGCGCCGGACAAATCCAGCGGTCGTGCCCTGTGGAGCAGCGCGCAAAAAAGCTATGAGCTGGCTGACGGCCAGGAGCAATTGCAGGTTGATCTCACACTCAGCGAAGCCGGTGTTAACTACATCAAGCGCTTTACCTTCAAGCGCGGCTTGAACGCTGAATGCTCCGCCAAGGAACAGCAGCAAAAGAAGCCTGGTTGCGTTGACCCTTCGTCGTATCAGGTGACTGTCAGCTACCTGATTGACAACCAGAGCGCTCAGGCCTGGAGCGGCAATATGTTTGCCCAGCTCAAGCGTGATGGTAGCGACGATCCGTCGTCCACCACCGCGACCGGCACCGCGACTTACCTAGGTGGCGCCCTGTGGACCACCGAAGAGCCGTACAAAAAAGTGTCGATGAAAGACATCGATAAACAAGCCTTCAAAGAAACCGTTCAAGGAGGCTGGGTTGCCTGGCTACAGCATTACTTCGTCACTGCCTGGATCCCAAGCAAAGACAGCACTAACCAAATACAGACCCGCAAAGACAGCCAAGGCAACTACATTGTCGGCTTTACCGGCCCGGCCATTCAGGTTGCTGCCGGCGCTCAGGGTGAAACCAGTGCAGTTCTGTATGCCGGCCCGAAGCTACAAGGGCATCTCAAGACCCTCTCTCCAGGTCTTGAGCTGACTGTCGACTATGGCATCCTGTGGTTCCTGGCCCAGCCAATCTTTTGGCTGCTAGAAGTTATCCACAACCTGCTCGGCAACTGGGGCTGGTCGATCATCATGTTGACCGTGATCATCAAGCTGATCTTCTTCCCACTGTCCGCTGCTAGCTACAAATCCATGGCGCGCATGCGTGCCGTAGCACCGAAACTGGCTCAGTTGAAAGAGCAGCACGGTGATGATCGCCAGAAGATGTCCCAGGCGATGATGGAGCTGTACAAGAAAGAGAAGATCAACCCGCTGGGCGGCTGCTTGCCGATCCTGGTGCAGATGCCGGTATTCCTCGCACTCTACTGGGTGTTGCTGGAGTCGGTGGAAATGCGCCAAGCACCGTGGTTGCTGTGGATAACCGATCTGGCGATCAAGGATCCGTTCTTTATCCTGCCGATCATCATGGGCGCCACCATGTTTATCCAGCAGCAGCTCAACCCGACGCCGCCAGATCCGATGCAAGCCAAGGTACTGAAGCTGATGCCAATCATCTTCACCTTCTTCTTCCTCTGGTTCCCAGCAGGTCTGGTGCTGTACTGGGTGGTCAACAACGTCTTGTCCATCGCCCAGCAGTGGTACATTACGCGCAAGATCGAAGCCGCAGCCAAGGCCGCAGACGCCTAAGCCGCACAAGCTTCTAAGCTGGATAAAACGCCCCTCTTCAGGGGCGTTTTGCTATGTCGCATCTGGAGACCCGCATGCAAACAGTCCGTGAAACCATTGCCGCCGTCGCCACTGCCCAAGGTCGGGGTGGGGTCGGCATCGTGCGCGTGTCCGGGCCGCTGGCGGGAAAACTGGCTGAAGAGATTTGCCAACGTGAGCTCAAGCCACGCTATGCACACTACGGCCCGTTCTTCGCTGATGCCCAACAGGTACTCGACGAAGGTCTGGCGCTGTACTTCCCTGGCCCTCACTCATTTACCGGCGAGGATGTGCTGGAATTGCAGGGTCATGGCGGCCCGGTGGTGCTCGATCTGCTGCTGCGCCGTTGTGTACAACTCGGCGCACGCCTGGCCAACCCGGGCGAATTTAGCGAACGCGCCTTTCTCAATGACAAGCTCGACCTGGCGCAAGCTGAGGCGATTGCTGACCTGATCGAGGCCAGTTCTGAGCAGGCGGCGCGTAATGCTCTGCGCTCACTGCAGGGGGAGTTCTCCCGACGTGTGCATGGCCTGACTGAGCGCCTGATCAGCCTGCGGATTTATGTAGAAGCGGCCATCGACTTCCCCGAAGAAGAAATCGACTTTCTTGCCGACGGCCATGTCCTGAGCCTGCTCGATGGCGTGCGTACCGACCTTGCTGGCGTACTGCGCGAAGCCGGGCAGGGTGCGCTGCTACGTGATGGTATGACCGTGGTGATCGCCGGCCGGCCAAACGCGGGCAAATCCAGCCTGCTCAATGCCCTGGCTGGGCGTGAGGCCGCCATCGTCACCGAGATCGCCGGCACCACCCGTGATGTATTGCGCGAACATATCCACATCGACGGTATGCCCCTGCATGTGGTCGATACCGCAGGCCTGCGTAATACCGACGATCAGGTTGAACGCATCGGTGTAGAGCGCGCACTCAAAGCGATTGGTGAAGCCGACCGCATTCTATTGGTGGTGGATGCCACTGCACCGGAAGCAGACGATCCTTTTGCCCTGTGGCCAGAGTTTCTCGACCTGCGTCCAGATCCCGCCAAGGTCACGCTCATTCGCAACAAGGCCGACCTGTCTGGCGAGTCGGTAATGCTTGAAGCCTGCAATGACGGCCATATCACCATCAGCCTCTCGGCCAAGTCCGCAGAAGGCCTGGATCTACTGCGCGAACACCTGAAGGCCTGTATGGGCTATGAGCAGACCTCAGAAAGCAGCTTCAGCGCTCGCAGGCGTCACTTGGAGGCCCTACGCCAAGCATCCACACACCTGGAGCATGGCCATGCTCAGTTGACCCTTGCCGGGGCGGGAGAGCTGCTGGCTGAAGACCTGCGCATGGCTCAGCAAAGCCTGGGGGAAATCACTGGTGCCTTTAGCTCGGACGACCTACTTGGGCGGATTTTCTCCAGCTTCTGTATCGGTAAATAACCGTAGGATGGGTTAGCGGCGCAGAACGTTGAACGTGCCACCAATACAAATCCAGCCCGGCGCGTAACCCATCATCTGCACCCGATTCCTGATGGGTTACCGCACCCCCATCCTTCTGTTGCCTTCACGATTGTCCACCTGCGTTTAACCCATCCTGCATAGCGTCGGTCTCTAAACCTTCATTAATGCCAAACGGCAGGCTTTCGCGTGGGCGAAAAAAGCTCATCAACCCATTTATTTATCCACCTAAGCCCTGTGGAAAACCCAGCCTAAGCCCTGCCTATAACCCGGTGATAAAACTGAGGATAACGGCCCCTGTGGATAACCATCGCTTTCATCCACAGCTTGCATACGGCAACTGAACAGAAAAATGCCAGGATTAGCACAACCTTTCAGAACGCTGTACACATTGATTTGATTGACCTGTAGCAATCTATCCACAGAAAACTGCTTTGTAAGTAATAAACATAAAAACAAAGCTCTATAAAAATTCATTCTTTTAATCTTTATTAACCGCACGTTCATTTTCTTGCCTAAGCCAGCTGGCTATTTTTTGTGCAAAAGGCTTCTTTCAGCTGTTCTAACTGCCTATACTTGCCGCCTTTCCCGCTTTTCAATCCAAAAAGCCCCCTAATTCGCAACAGGCACGAGGTGCGTGGTGGATTTCCCTTCCCGTTTTCAGGTGATCGTCATCGGCGGCGGTCATGCCGGTACCGAAGCCGCACTGGCGGCAGCACGCATGGGGGTAAAAACCCTGTTGCTGACCCATAACGTGGAAACGCTGGGGCAGATGAGCTGCAACCCGGCGATTGGCGGGATAGGCAAGAGCCATCTGGTCAAGGAAATCGATGCCCTTGGCGGCGCCATGGCAGAAGCCACCGACCGTGGTGGTATTCAGTTTCGTGTACTGAACAGCCGCAAAGGCCCAGCCGTAAGGGCCACACGGGCTCAAGCAGACCGCGTGCTGTACAAAGCGGCGATTCGCGAAACCCTGGAAAACCAAGCCAACCTGTGGATATTTCAGCAGGCAGCGGATGACCTGATCGTCGAAAACCATGAAGTCAAAGGCGTCGTCACCCAGATGGGCCTGCGTTTCCTTGCAGACTCCGTGGTACTGACCACCGGCACCTTCCTCGGTGGACTTATCCACATCGGTTTGCAGAACTACTCCGGTGGTCGCGCCGGCGACCCGCCGTCGATTGCCCTGGCGCAACGCTTACGTGAGTTGCCATTGCGGGTCGGTCGACTAAAAACCGGCACGCCCCCACGTATCGATGGGCGATCTGTGGATTTTTCGCTGATGACCGAACAGCCGGGCGATACGCCAACGCCGCTGATGTCATTCCTCGGTCGCGCCGAGCAACAACCCCGGCAGGTCAGTTGTTGGATCACCCATACCAATGCGCGTACTCACGAAATCATCGCCGCCAACCTCGACCGTTCGCCGATGTACTCGGGCGTGATCGAAGGGGTTGGTCCGCGCTATTGCCCATCGATTGAAGACAAAATTCATCGCTTCGCCGACAAAGAGAGCCACCAGGTGTTTATCGAGCCAGAAGGCTTGAACACCCATGAGCTGTACCCCAACGGTATTTCCACCTCGTTGCCATTCGACGTGCAGTTGCAGATTGTGCGCAGTATCCAAGGTATGGAAAACGCCCACATCGTGCGTCCTGGCTATGCCATAGAGTACGACTACTTCGATCCACGTGATTTGAAGTACAGCCTGGAAACCAAAGTGATTGCCGGGCTGTTCTTTGCCGGGCAGATCAATGGAACTACCGGCTACGAAGAAGCCGGCGCGCAAGGTTTGCTGGCAGGTTGCAACGCCGCACTGCGTGCTCAGGGCAAGGACAGCTGGTGCCCACGCCGCGATGAGGCGTACATCGGTGTGCTGGTCGACGACCTGATTACCTTGGGCACCCAAGAGCCTTACCGCATGTTCACTTCGCGCGCCGAATACCGACTGATCCTGCGTGAAGACAACGCCGATCTGCGTCTGACCGAAAAGGGCCGTGAGTTAGGTCTGGTCGATGATGTGCGTTGGGTGGCGTTTGAAACCAAGCGCGAAGCCATCGTGCAGGAAGAACAACGTCTGAAAAGCACCTGGGTGCGCCCGGGTACGGATCAGGGCGATGCGATTGCCGAGCACTTCGGCACGCCGCTGACCCACGAATACAATCTGCTCAACCTGCTCGCACGTCCGGAAATCGATTACGCCGGCTTGGTGGCTATCACCGGCGGTGGCGCGCAAGACCCGCAAGTGGCCGATCAGGTTGAGATCAAAACCAAATACGCTGGCTATATCGACCGCCAGCAGGATGAAATTGCCCGCCTGCGCGCCAGTGAGAACACCAAACTGCCGGCCGATATCGATTACGCGGGAATTTCCGGTCTATCCAAAGAAATTCAGCACAAGCTTGGCGACACCCGCCCGGAAACCCTAGGCCAGGCCTCGCGAGTTCCCGGTGTCACTCCGGCGGCGATTTCGCTGTTGCTGATTCACCTGAAAAAACGCACTGCCGGTCAGCAGTTGGAGCACAGCGCCTGATGTCGTTGGTTACTGCACAGCACGCCGAAGAACTGCGCGAAGGCGCCCGTGAATTGGGTGTAGAACTGAGTGCCGAGCAACACGAACAGCTGCTCGCCTACTTGGCCCTACTGATCAAGTGGAACAAGGCTTACAACCTCACTGCAGTGCGCGATCCGGATGAGATGGTCTCGCGTCATTTGCTCGACAGCCTCAGTGTGGTGCCCTACGTCGTCGAGGCTGGGGATAACTGGCTGGACGTTGGCAGTGGCGGCGGCATGCCCGGTATTCCTTTGGCCATTTTGTTTCCTGAGCGGCAGTTCACCTTGCTTGACTCAAACGGCAAGAAGACTCGCTTCCTCACCCAGGTGAAGCTCGAGCTGAAACTGGCTAACTTGCAAGTTATCCACAGCCGGGTCGAAGAGTTTCAACCTGAGCAGCCATTCAGTGGCATTTGCTCACGGGCGTTCAGCTCCCTGGAAGATTTCAGCAATTGGACCCGCCATCTGGGCGATGTGAATACCCAATGGCTGGCCATGAAAGGCGTGCATCCAGATGACGAACTGCAAGCCCTGCCTGCGGACTTCTCTCTCACTGCCACTCATGTGCTCAAGGTTCCAGGTTGCCAAGGTCAGCGCCATCTGCTGATACTGCGTCGCTCGGTCTAGGGGGAACGACAGCATGGCTAAGGTATTCGCAATCGCTAACCAGAAAGGCGGCGTGGGCAAAACCACCACCTGCATCAATCTGGCGGCATCGCTGGTAGCCACCAAGCGCCGTGTACTGCTGATTGACCTCGATCCCCAAGGCAACGCGACCATGGGCAGCGGTGTGGATAAGCACGCGTTGGAGCACTCGATCTACGACGTGCTGATCGGCGAATGCAACCTGGTCGACGCCATGCAGTTTTCTGAACACGGTGGTTACCAGTTATTGCCGGCCAACCGCGACCTGACCGCTGCAGAAGTCTCGCTGCTGGAAATGAAAATGAAGGAAAGCCGGCTGCGTTATGCGTTGGCGCCAATTCGTGAAAATTACGATTACATCCTGATTGACTGTCCGCCGGCGCTGTCGATGCTGACCATCAACGCGTTGGTCGCCGCCGACGGCGTGATTATCCCCATGCAGTGCGAGTACTACGCATTGGAGGGGTTGTCTGATCTGGTCAACAGCATTCAGCGTATCGCCGAGATTCTCAATCCAAAACTGAGGATCGAAGGCCTGCTGCGTACCATGTATGACCCGCGCATGGGCCTGACCAACGATGTCAGTGCGCAGCTCAAAGAACATTTCGGCGACAAGCTCTACGACGTGGTCATTCCGCGTAACGTGCGTTTGGCCGAAGCCCCTAGCTACGGCATGCCGGCGCTGGTGTATGACAAGCAATCACGTGGGGCCATCGCCTATCTCGCGTTGGCCGGCGAGTTGGTTCGCCGTCAGCGTGCCAGTGCCCACACCGCAACCGCATAAGGAAATTCGCATGGCTGTGAAAAAACGAGGACTGGGACGCGGTCTGGACGCTCTGCTGGGCGGTAGCAGCGTCAATGCCTTGCAGGAAGAGGCCGCACAGGTCGACAGCCGTGAGTTGCAATATGTGCCACTGGACCTGATTCAGCGCGGCAAATACCAGCCACGTCGCGATATGGATTCGACCGCCCTGGAAGAATTGGCGCAATCGATCAAATCTCATGGGGTGATGCAGCCGATCGTGATTCGCCCGATCGCTGATGGCCGTTTTGAGATTGTTGCCGGTGAGCGCCGCTGGCGCGCCAGTCAGCAAGCTGGCCTGGACAAAATTCCGGCCATGGTGCGTGAACTGCCGGACGAAGCGGCCATTGCCATGGCGCTGATTGAGAATATCCAGCGTGAAGACCTCAACCCCATCGAAGAAGCCATGGCCTTGCAGCGTTTGCAGCAAGAGTTCCAGCTGACTCAGCAGCAAGTCGCCGATGCAGTGGGTAAATCGCGGGTAACCATCAGCAACCTGTTGCGCCTGATCGCCCTGCCGGAAGAGATCAAGATTCTGCTGTCTCATGGCGATCTGGAAATGGGCCATGCCCGTGCCTTGCTCGGATTACCGGCCGAACAGCAGACCGAAGGTGCGCGACATGTTGTCGCACGTGGCCTCACCGTGCGCCAAACTGAAGCACTGGTGCGCCAATGGCTGAACAGCAAGGAAAAGCCTGTGACCGAGGTCAAGGCTGATCCAGACATCATTCGCCTGGAACAGCGCCTGGCTGAGCGCCTGGGCTCGCCGGTGCAGATCAAGCATGGGCAGAAAGGCAAAGGTCAATTAGTGATCAGCTACAGCTCGCTGGATGAGCTGCAAGGCGTGCTCGCCCACATTCGCTGAAACAATTGGCCGTGTAGCGACTAGTCGGAAATCACTACCTGGCAGTTGAACAGGGGTGGAAGCGCCCCTATACTCTGCGCGCATTTCGTCGGCACAAAGTATGCCAAGTTATTGATTTTTTGGGTGTCGACGCCCGAGTTTAGTTTCCAGGAAAAAATGATGGATGTACGCATGCAGAATCGCCTGCCCTTCCATCGCTTAGCTGTTTTCCCGGTACTGATGACGCAGCTGGTAGTCGTGCTGCTGTTTGCAGCAGTGCTCTGGCAGTGGCAAGGTGCTGTCGCGGGTTACTCAGGGTTGTGCGGTGGCGTAATTGCTTGGCTGCCAAATATGTATTTCGCCCATAAGGCGTTCCGTTTCAGTGGAGCGCGGGCCGCTCAAGCCATCGTCCGGTCTTTTTATGCCGGTGAGGCGGGCAAACTGGTTTTAACGGCAGTGCTGTTTGCACTGACCTTTGCAGGTGTGAAGCCTTTGGAACCGCTGGCGGTATTTGGCGTGTTCTTCCTGACCCAACTGGTCAACTGGTTCGCACCCTTGCTGATGAAAAAAAGACTTTCGAGACCTTAAGGCGTTTGAGGCACACATGGCAGAACAAACCGCTTCGGGCTATATCCAGCACCACTTGCAGAACCTGACTTACGGGCAACTGCCTAATGGTGATTGGGGCTTTGCCCACACCGCACAAGAAGCCAAAGAAATGGGCTTTTGGGCGTTCCACGTCGATACCCTCGGCTGGTCCGTGGCCCTCGGCCTGCTTTTCGTCCTGCTGTTCCGTATGGCAGCGAAGAAGGCGACTTCCGGTCAACCTGGTGCATTGCAGAACTTCGTTGAAGTGCTGGTCGACTTCGTCGACACCAGCGTTAAAGACAGCTTCCATGGTCGTAGCCCGGTGATTGCTCCGCTGGCACTGACCATCTTTGTCTGGGTGTTCTTGATGAACGCCATCGACCTGATTCCGGTCGACTGGATCCCGATGATGGCTGTCTTGATCTCGGGTGATTCGCACATTCCGTTCCGTGCGGTATCGACGACCGATCCGAACGCGACCCTGGGCATGGCCCTGTCGGTGTTCGCGCTGATCATTTTCTACAGCATCAAGGTCAAGGGCATCGGCGGTTTTATCGGCGAGCTGACCCTGCACCCTTTTGGTAGCAAGAACCTGTTTGTGCAGGCGCTGCTGATTCCGGTCAACTTCCTGCTGGAATTCGTCACCCTGATCGCCAAGCCGATTTCTCTGGCGCTGCGACTGTTCGGCAACATGTATGCCGGCGAGCTGGTGTTTATTCTGATTGCTGTGATGTTCGGCAGCGGTCTGCTCTGGCTAAGTGCCCTGGGCGTTGTCTTGCAGTGGGCGTGGGCGGTATTCCACATCCTGATCATTACCCTGCAAGCGTTCATCTTCATGATGCTGACCATCGTCTACCTGTCGATGGCGCACGAAGACAACCACTAAGAGCGTTTAGGCGCTCATGGTGGACGCTCGCAAGGGCACAGAAGTACCGATTTTGTTTTACCGCTTTACCCTTAGAAACCTTAACCAATACGACATAAAAAGTCGGGAGGAAAGATGGAAACTGTAGTTGGTCTGACCGCTATCGCTGTAGCACTGCTGATTGGCCTGGGTGCCCTGGGTACCGCCATTGGTTTCGGCCTGCTGGGCGGCAAGTTCCTGGAAGGCGCCGCGCGTCAGCCAGAAATGGTTCCAATGCTGCAAGTGAAAATGTTCATCGTCGCCGGTCTGCTCGACGCCGTGACCATGATCGGTGTTGGTATCGCACTGTTCTTCACCTTCGCGAACCCCTTCGTTGGTCAACTCGCTGGCTAATCACTCGGTTTTCGAGTGATTGGTTGTGATGGACAACGAACGAGCGAGGTGTTGGCGTGAACATTAATGCAACCCTGATTGGTCAGTCCGTTGCCTTCTTCATCTTCGTGCTGTTCTGCATGAAGTACGTGTGGCCTCCGGTCATTACGGCTTTGCAAGAACGTCAGAAGAAGATCGCAGACGGCCTGGACGCCGCTAGCCGTGCGGCTCGTGACCTGGAGTTGGCCCAAGAGAAAGTGGGTCAGCAACTGCGCGAAGCCAAAGGCCAAGCAGCCGAGATCATTGAGCAAGCCAAGAAACGCGGTACCCAGATCGTCGACGAAGCCCGTGAACAGGCCCGTGTCGAAGCTGACCGTGTGAAGGCTCAGGCTCAGGCCGAGATCGAGCAGGAAATCAACGGTGTCAAAGACGCGCTGCGTGCCCAACTGGGTAGCCTGGCCGTTAGCGGTGCCGAGAAGATCCTGGGCGCATCTATCGACCAAAACGCGCATGCGGAGCTGGTTTCCAAACTGGCAGCCGAAATTTAAGCGAGGGCGCGATCATGGCAGAACTGACCACGTTGGCCCGACCTTACGCCAAGGCTGCCTTTGAGTATGCTCAGGCCCACCAGCAACTGGCCTCTTGGTCAGCCATGCTCGGCCTGGCTGCAGCGGTGTCGCAAGACGACACCATGCAAAGCGTGCTTAAAGCACCGCGTTTGACGAGTACAGACAAGGCCACCACCTTTGTTGAGGTGTGTGGTGATAAGTTCGACGCCAAGGTACGCAATTTCATTCATATCGTCGCTGAAAACGATCGCCTGGCCCTGTTGCCAGAGATCGTTGAACTGTTCGACCTGTACAAGGCCGAGCAGGAAAAGTCGATCGACGTGGACGTTACCAGTGCCTTCGCATTGAGCGATGAACAGCAAGACAAACTCGCCAAGGTTCTCAGTGCACGGCTCGGCCGAGAAGTGCGTCTGCACGCCGCGGAGGATGCCACTCTTATAGGTGGTGTTCTGATCCGCGCCGGCGACCTGGTTATCGATGGCTCAGTTCGCGGCAAAATCGCGAAGCTGGCCGAAGCATTGAAATCTTGAGTTTGAAGGGGCAGCAGAGCTATGCAGCAACTCAATCCTTCCGAAATAAGTGAAATCATCAAGGGGCGTATCGATAATCTCGATGTCGCCTCTCAAGCCCGTAACGAAGGCACTGTCGTCAGCGTATCTGACGGTATTGTGCGTATTCACGGTCTCGCCGACGTTATGTACGGCGAAATGATCGAGTTCCCGGGCGGTGTCTACGGTATGGCACTGAACCTGGAGCAAGACTCCGTGGGTGCAGTTGTCCTGGGGGCTTATACCTCCCTGGCCGAAGGCATGAGCGCCAAGTGCACTGGCCGCATCCTGGAAGTTCCGGTTGGTCCGGAATTGCTGGGTCGCGTTGTCGACGCACTGGGCAACCCAATTGACGGCAAAGGCCCGCTGAACAACGTCGCTACCGACGCGGTTGAGAAGGTTGCGCCGGGCGTGATCTGGCGTAAGTCGGTCGACCAACCGGTGCAAACCGGTTATAAGTCGGTCGATGCCATGATCCCGGTTGGCCGTGGCCAGCGTGAGCTGATCATCGGTGACCGTCAGATCGGTAAAACCGCTCTGGCCATCGACGCCATCATCAACCAGAAAAACAGCGGCATTAAGTGCGTCTACGTTGCCATTGGTCAGAAGCAATCGACCATCGCCAACGTGGTTCGCAAGCTGGAAGAAAACGGCGCGCTGGCTAACACCATCGTTGTCGCGGCTTCCGCTTCCGAATCCGCTGCGCTGCAGTTCATTGCACCGTACGCCGGTTGCACCATGGGCGAATACTTCCGCGACCGCGGTGAAGACGCGCTGATCGTTTATGACGATCTGTCCAAGCAAGCAGTGGCTTACCGCCAGATTTCCCTGCTGCTGCGCCGTCCGCCAGGCCGTGAAGCCTACCCAGGCGACGTGTTCTATCTCCACAGCCGTCTGCTGGAGCGCGCTTCCCGCGTTTCCGAAGAGTACGTTGAGAAGTTCACCAATGGCGCCGTGACTGGCAAGACCGGTTCCTTGACCGCTCTGCCGATCATCGAAACCCAGGCTGGCGACGTTTCCGCGTTCGTTCCGACCAACGTGATCTCGATCACCGACGGTCAGATCTTCCTCGAATCGGCCATGTTCAACTCGGGTATCCGTCCTGCGGTCAACGCCGGTATTTCGGTATCCCGCGTGGGTGGTGCTGCACAGACCAAGATCATCAAGAAGCTCTCCGGTGGTATCCGTACCGCTCTGGCTCAGTACCGTGAACTGGCAGCATTCGCCCAGTTTGCTTCTGACCTGGACGAAGCCACCCGTAAGCAGCTTGAGCATGGTCAGCGCGTTACCGAGCTGATGAAGCAGAAGCAATATGCGCCAATGTCGATTGCCGACATGTCCGTATCGCTGTATGCCGCCGAGCGTGGTTTCCTGGTCGACATCGAAGTCGCCAAAGTTGGCGCATTCGAACAGGCCCTGATTGCTTACTTCAACCGGGATCACGCCGCTCTGCTGGCGAAGATCAACGAGAAGGGTGACTTCAATGACGACATCGATGGCCAGCTGAAAGCCGGTATCGAGAAGTTCAAGGCCACCCAAACCTGGTAAGCCGCAGTGGGGACCGCAAGGTCCCCGCTTGCTAACCCGATAGGTGTCAAATGGCAGGCGCAAAAGAGATTCGCAGCAAGATTGCGAGCATCAAAAGCACGCAGAAGATCACCAGCGCCATGGAAAAAGTGGCGGTCAGCAAAATGCGCAGAGCACAAATGCGCATGGCTGCTAGCCGTCCCTACGCGGAGCGTATCCGTCAGGTGATTGGTCATCTGGCCAACGCTAACCCGGAATACCGTCATCCGTTCATGGTCGACCGTGCCGTTAAGCGTGTTGGTTATGTCGTGGTGAGTTCGGACCGTGGTCTGTGTGGTGGTCTGAATACCAACCTGTTCAAGGCTCTGGTTAAAGACATGGCGAGCAATCGCGAGCAAGGCGTTGAGATTGATCTCTGCGTCGTTGGCAGCAAGGGTGCGGCATTCTTCCGCAACTTTGGTGGCAACATCGTTGCTGCGATCAGCCACCTGGGCGAAGAACCGTCGATCAATGATCTGATCGGTAGCGTCAAGGTAATGCTCGATGCGTACCTCGATGGTCGTATCGATCGTTTGTCCGTGGTCTCGAACAAGTTCATCAACACCATGACGCAAAAGCCGACAGTGGAGCAGTTGATTCCGCTGGTGGCCGATCCGGATAAAGAACTCAAGCACCACTGGGATTACCTGTACGAACCCGACGCCAAAGAGTTGCTGGATGGCTTGATGGTGCGTTACGTGGAGTCGCAGGTGTACCAGGCAGTGGTTGAGAACAACGCGGCTGAACAAGCGGCACGGATGATCGCGATGAAAAACGCCACCGACAACGCTGGCGATATCATCAAAGACCTGCAGTTGGTTTACAACAAGGCACGTCAGGCAGCGATCACCCAGGAAATTTCGGAAATCGTCGGCGGCGCTGCCGCGGTTTAAGCACGGTTCAACTGTTAGACGGTTGAAAAAAGTCAGAGGAACCAAAGATGAGTAGCGGACGTATCGTTCAAATCATCGGCGCCGTCATCGACGTGGAATTCCCGCGTGATCAAGTGCCGAGTGTTTATGAAGCGCTGAAAGTAGTCGGCGCCGAAACCACCCTCGAAGTTCAGCAGCAGCTGGGCGACGGCGTGGTACGTACCATTGCGATGGGTTCGACCGAAGGCCTCAAGCGTGGCCTGAACGTCGCTAGCACTGGCGCAGGTATCCAGGTACCGGTTGGGGTTAAAACCCTGGGCCGTATCATGGACGTGCTGGGCAACCCAATCGACGAAGCTGGCCCGATTGGCGAAGAAGAGCGTTGGGGCATTCACCGTGCCGCGCCTTCCTATGCTGAGCAAGCTGGCTCCAACGAACTGCTGGAAACTGGCATCAAGGTTATCGACCTGGTCTGCCCGTTCGCCAAAGGCGGTAAAGTCGGTCTGTTCGGTGGTGCCGGTGTCGGCAAGACCGTAAACATGATGGAACTGATCCGTAACATCGCCATCGAGCACAGCGGTTATTCCGTGTTCGCCGGTGTGGGTGAGCGTACTCGTGAGGGTAACGACTTCTACCACGAGATGAAGGACTCCAACGTTCTCGACAAGGTAGCCCTGGTTTACGGTCAGATGAACGAGCCACCAGGCAACCGTCTGCGCGTAGCACTGACCGGCCTGACCATGGCTGAGAAGTTCCGTGACGAAGGCCGTGATGTTCTGTTCTTCGTGGACAACATCTACCGTTACACCCTGGCCGGTACTGAAGTATCCGCACTGCTGGGCCGTATGCCTTCGGCAGTGGGTTATCAGCCGACCCTGGCCGAAGAAATGGGCGTTCTGCAAGAACGTATTACTTCGACCAAGACCGGTTCGATCACCTCGATCCAAGCGGTATACGTACCTGCGGATGACTTGACTGACCCGAGCCCGGCGACCACTTTCGCCCACTTGGACGCCACTGTCGTACTGTCGCGTGACATCGCCTCCCTGGGTATCTACCCAGCGGTCGATCCACTCGACTCGACGTCGCGCCAGCTGGACCCGATGGTTATCGGCCAGGAGCACTACGACACAGCTCGCGGCGTACAGTACGTACTGCAGCGTTACAAAGAGCTGAAGGACATCATCGCGATTCTGGGTATGGACGAACTGTCCGAAACAGACAAGCAGCTGGTATCCCGCGCTCGTAAGATTCAGCGCTTCCTGTCCCAGCCGTTCTTCGTGGCCGAAGTCTTCACTGGTTCGCCAGGTAAGTACGTTTCCCTGAAGGACACCATTGCCGGTTTCAGCGGCATTCTGAAAGGTGATTACGATCACTTGCCAGAGCAGGCGTTCTACATGGTTGGCAGCATTGAAGAAGCTGTTGAGAAAGCGAAGAAACTGTAATCACCCGTGCGCCCGGCAACGGGCGCTTACGGTCTGTTTGCAAGCTGTTAGTCTGTAAGCAGATCGATACGTGAGGTTAGACATGGCTATGACAGTCCATTGCGACATCGTCAGCGCAGAAGGCGAGATCTTCTCCGGTCTGGTCGAGATGGTGATTGCGCACGGTAACCTGGGTGATATCGGTATCGCTCCAGGTCACGCGCCGCTGATCACCGACCTCAAGCCGGGCCCGATTCGTCTGGTCAAGCTGGGTGGCGAAGCCGAGGTGTTTTACATCTCCGGTGGTTTCCTGGAAGTCCAGCCGAGCATGATCAAAGTGCTGGCTGATACCGTGCAGCGTGCTGCCGATATCGATGAAGCTGCTGCTCAGCTAGCCCTCCAGGCTGCTGAGAAAGCGCTGCATGAGCAAGGTGCCGAGTTCGATTACGGCTCTGCGGCTGCTCATCTGGCCGAGGTTGCAGCTCAGCTGCGTACCGTTCAGCAGTTGCGTAAGAAGTTCGGCGGTTAATTTCGCCGCTTCATCGCAAACGAGTAAAAGGGTAGCCTTGGCTACCCTTTTTCTTGTCTGTCATTTCATCTTTTCTGCGGGTTGTGCAGTGGCCTAGCCCACAAGGAACAACCCGCTATTGCTTGGGATCTGCCCTTATGTCGCTCGATATCGTCATCCTCGCCGCCGGCCAAGGCACCCGCATGCGCTCCGCCTTGCCCAAGGTTCTGCATCCGATTGCCGGTAAATCCATGCTCGGGCATGTGATCGACACGGCACGCCAGCTCAAGCCACAAGGCATTCATGTGGTGATTGGCCACGGTGCAGAGCGGGTACGCGAGCAGTTGGCCGCGGATGATTTGAACTTCGTGCTGCAAACTGAGCAGCTGGGCACCGGCCACGCTGTCGCCCAAGCCTTACCCGAGCTGACGGCCGAGCGTGTGCTGATTCTCTACGGCGATGTACCGCTGATCGAAGTGGAAACCTTGCAACGCTTGTTGAAGTTGGTCAGCGAGCAGCAGCTTGGACTGTTGACCGTCAACCTGAATGACCCGACCGGTTACGGCCGCATCGTTCGCGACGCCCGTGGTGTAGTCAACGCCATCGTCGAGCACAAGGACGCCAGCGCCGAGCAGCGTCTCATCAGTGAAGGCAACACAGGCATTCTTGCCGTACCGGGCAAACGTCTGGGCGAATGGCTGGGTCGCCTGTCTAACAGCAACGTTCAGGGTGAGTATTACCTGACCGACGTGATCGCCATGGCAGTGGCTGATGGCTTGGTAGTCGCCACCGAACAGGCGGCTGATGAAATGGAAGTGTTGGGCGCCAACGACCGCATTCAGCTCTCGCAGCTGGAGCGTCATTACCAGTACCGCGCCGCGCGCCAGCTGATGGTACAGGGCGTGACCCTGATCGACCCTGCGCGTTTTGACCTGCGCGGTGAGGTCACGGTGGGTCGCGATGTCACCATCGACATCAACGTGATTATCGAAGGTCAGGTGGTGATCGAGGATGGCGTACAGATCGGGCCGAACTGCGTGATCAAGAACAGCACCCTGCGCGCCGGTGCGATCATCAAAGCCAATAGCCACTTGGAAGGTGCGGAAGTAGGTGAGGGCGCCGATTGCGGCCCGTTCGCGCGTCTACGTCCGGGTACGGTGTTGGGCGCCAAGGCTCATGTGGGCAACTTCGTTGAGCTAAAGAACGCCAAGCTGGGTGAAGGCGCCAAGGCCGGCCATCTGAGTTATCTGGGCGATGCTGAGATCGGTGCGCGAAGCAATATTGGTGCTGGCACCATTACTTGTAATTATGACGGTGCCAACAAGTTCAAAACCGTACTCGGTGAAGACGTCTTTATCGGCTCCAACAGCGCATTGGTTGCGCCAGTGACTCTGGGTGATCGCGCCACCACCGGCGCCGGTTCGGTGATTACTGGTGATGTGCCGGATAACACCCTGGCTGTCGGTCGCGCCAAGCAGCGCAACATCGAAGGCTGGAAGCGGCCGACCAAGAAGTGAGGATGGACGTAGGATGGGTTAGCCTAGCGGCGTAACCCATCGCTCATGCAGCATGGGTATCGCTACGCTCAACCCATCCTACGATCTGATTCTCAAGGCGGCTTTTGCTGCCTTTTGTCGTTTTCCTGCTTGACGTAAAAGCTTCATTAGGTTTTGATTCGCGCAATTATCTTTCGAATCGAAACTTAGCATGTCGAAACGCAACACTCCGCAACGTCGCCACACCATTCTTGCCCTGCTCGCTGAGCAAGGTGAAGTGAGTGTGGATGAGTTGTCGAAAGCCTTCGCCACCTCTGAAGTGACCATTCGCAAGGATCTCGCCGCCCTGGAAAAGAGTGGCCTGCTGCTGCGTCGTTACGGCGGCGCCGTGACGATGCCGCAAGAGTTGATCAGTGACGTTCAACCCATCTCGCAATACAAGCAAGCCATCGCCCGTGCCGGTGTGGCGCGCATTCGTGAGCACGCACGGATCATCATCGACAGTGGCACCACCACGGCGGCGATGATTCCGCAGCTCGGCCATAAGCCCGGTCTGGTGGTGATGACCAACTCGCTGAACGTGGCCCGTGCCATCAGCGAGCTGGAACATGAACCGGTGTTGCTGATGACCGGCGGCACCTGGGACCCGCATTCGGAGTCTTTCCAGGGCCAGGTCGCCGAACAGGTGCTGCGCTCTTACGATTTCGATCAGCTGTTTATCGGTGCAGATGGCATCGACCTCAATCGTGGCACCACCACTTTCAATGAGTTGCTGGGTTTGAGCCGGGTAATGGCGGACGTAGCCCGCGAAGTGGTGGTGATGGTCGAGAGCGACAAGATCGGCCGCAAGATTCCCAATCTGGAGCTGCCCTGGAGCGGCATCCATACCCTGATAACCGACGAGCGCCTCGCTGATGAGGCTCGTGAACAATTGACCGCCCGCGGGATCAAGCTGATCTGCGCGGCAATAGACGTTTAAGTTAAGGAGAAGACTATGTGTGGCATCGTGGGCGCAGTCGCCGAACGTAATATTACCGCCGTGTTGGTTGAAGGCCTCAAGCGCCTGGAATACCGCGGTTATGACAGCGCCGGTGTGGCGTTGCTGAATGATCAGGGCGGCCTGCAACGCAGTCGTCGGGTGGGCAAGGTCAGCGAGCTGGAAGCGGCATTGAGCCAGGAGCCGCTGGCTGGCCGCCTGGGCATAGCCCACACCCGCTGGGCCACCCACGGCGCGCCAAGCGAGCGCAATGCCCACCCGCACTTCTCTGGTAAAGAGCCCGGTAGCGAGCTGGCGGTGGTGCATAACGGCATCATCGAAAACCACGAAGCACTGCGTGCTCAGCTGAAAGAGCAGGGTTATGTATTCAGCTCGGATACTGATACCGAGGTGATCGTGCACCTGCTCGACCACACCCTCAAATCCCAGCCTGATTTGACTGCCGCTCTGAAGTTGGCGGTTAAGCAACTGCACGGCGCTTACGGTTTGGCAGTGATCAGTGCCAAGCAGCCTGACCGTCTTATCGCTGCGCGCAGCGGCAGCCCGCTGGTGATTGGTCTGGGTTTGGGTGAAAACTTCCTGGCATCCGACCAGCTTGCTCTAAGGCAAGTCACTGACCGTTTCATGTATCTGGAAGAAGGCGACATCGCCGAAATCCAGCGCGACAGCGTGCAGATTTGGGACGCTGTGGGCCAGCCTGTGGTGCGCGAAAGCGTGCAGTACCACGAAGGCGCCGAAGCCGCCGACAAGGGCGAGTATCGTCACTTTATGCTCAAGGAAATTTTCGAGCAGCCTAAGGTGGTGCAGCGCACCCTAGAAGGCCGTCTGGGTTCTGATCACGTACTGGTGCAAGCGTTCGGCCCACAAGCCGCCGAGCTGTTTGGCAAAGTGCGCAACGTGCAGATCGTCGCCTGTGGCACCAGTTATCACGCCGGCATGGTCGCTCGTTACTGGCTGGAAGAGCTAGCCGGGATTCCCTGCCAGATCGAAGTGGCCAGCGAGTTCCGCTATCGCAAGGTGGTGGTGCAGCCCGACACTCTGTTTGTCAGCATCTCCCAGTCCGGCGAAACCGCCGACACTCTGGCCGCGCTGCGTAATGGTAAAGAGCTGGGCTACTTGGCCAGCCTGGCGATCTGTAACGTTGGCATCAGCTCCTTGGTGCGTGAATCGGATCTGTGCCTGCTGACTTTGGCCGGTCCAGAAATCGGCGTGGCTTCGACTAAAGCCTTCACCACCCAACTGGTGGCATTGATGTTGCTGACCCTGTCCCTCGGTCAGGTACGCGGCACCCTGGATAAAGCCCTGGAAGCCGAATTAGTCGATGAGCTGCGTCGCCTGCCGACCCGTCTGGGCGAGGCTTTGGCCATGCACGATGTGGTGGAGAAGGTTTCCGAGTTGTTTGCCGAGAAGCACCACAGCCTGTTCCTCGGTCGGGGCGCGCAGTACCCGGTGGCGATGGAAGGCGCGCTCAAGCTCAAGGAAATCTCCTATATCCACGCCGAAGCCTACCCAGCCGGTGAACTCAAGCACGGTCCGCTGGCCTTGGTCGACGCCGATATGCCGGTGGTCACCGTGGCGCCAAACAACGAGCTGCTGGAAAAACTCAAATCCAACCTGCAGGAAGTGCGCGCCCGTGGCGGTGAGCTGGTGGTGTTTGCCGACGAGCAAGCCGGCATGAGCAACGGTGAAGGCACCCACGTGGTGAATATGCCGCACATCCACGACGCTCTCGCGCCAATTCTCTACACCATCCCGCTGCAGCTGTTGTCGTACTACGTGGCCGTGCTCAAAGGCACCGACGTTGACCAGCCGCGCAACTTGGCCAAGAGCGTCACGGTCGAGTAACAGTGCTCAAGAGGGAAGAGGTGTGAAACGCGAAGACATAAGGGCCAAACATGCAGCCGGGGTGTTGTTCGATACGCATGTGATCGTCAATCCGGCTAACACCCAAGAGTGGATTGTGCTGTTGAAGAAAGACGCGGGCACCAGCTTTTTTCTGGTTGATCAGCAGGAGCAGGTGGAATCCTTTGCCGACCTCAACAGCCTGATCGAAGAGCTGCGGCTACTCGGTATTAAAGGTGCAGAGATCCATCTTTGAGGATCATTTATGCCCATTGGGTATGCGAGGCGTCTGATTGGCCGTGAGCGCAGTGCAGCGGCTAATCGACATTTAGGTTTCGCCCTGGCGTTTGTTGCCGGTGCGATTAATGCTGGTGGCTTCTTGGCCGTGCAGCAATACACCTCGCATATGACCGGCATTGTTTCGGCCATGGCCGACAACATCGCGCTGGGTGCCCACGAGCTGGTGTGGGGTGGTCTCGGCGCGGTGCTGTCGTTTCTGCTTGGCGCGGCGTGTTCGACGGTGATGGTCAATTACTCACGGCGGCGGCAGCTGCACAGTGAGTATGCCTTGCCGTTATTGCTCGAAGCCGTCTTGCTGTTGTGCTTTGGCTTTCTCGGCGCGGCGTTGGCGCAGATTACTGGCCTGTTTGTGCCGCTGACGGTGATCCTGCTGTGCTTCATCATGGGCTTGCAGAATGCGCTGATCACCAAGCTCTCCAACGCCGAAATTCGCACCACCCATATCACCGGGATCATTACTGATATCGGTATCGAGTTGGGTAAATTATTTTATTGGAATCGCACCCACAACCCTGAGATCGCCCGGGTGATGGCAGACCGCCAACGGCTGTGGGTACTTAGCTTGCTGGCTGTGTATTTCTTCCTGGGAGGCGTTGTCGGCGCCCTGGGCTTTAACTATCTGGGCTACATCGCGACTGTGCCGCTGGCCTTGTTTTTGGTGCTATTGGCCAGCGTTCCAGCGGTGGATGATCTGCTGTTGCTCATGCGGCGTTTGTTGCGCCGCTGAAATAGCCGACAAGCTCTTAGGCGTCGGACGACCTGAACAGATGCCGATGTTCGGCGTTATACAGCGCCGAGTCGGCGAACTGTTCGGCATGCAGCACGCGGCCGACGAGTATCAGTGCGGTACGGCGAAAGCCCTTGGCGCGCACCTGTTCCTCGATGGTGGCGAGTGTGCCGCTGACCCAATCCTGATCCGGCCAGCTGGCGCGATGCACCACAGCAATCGGGCAGTCCGCGCCGTAGTGCGGCAGCAGTTCGGCCACTATCTTGCTCAGATGCACCACTCCGAGGTGGATGGCCATGGTCGCGCCGTGGCGCGCCAGATCACTCAGCTGCTCGCCCGCCGGCATCTCCGACTTGCTCGCATAGCGGGTGAGAATCAACGTCTGTGACACCTCGGGCAGGGTCAGCTCGCTTTCCAGCAATGCAGCGCAGGCGGCAGTGGCGGTGACCCCGGGAATGATCTGAAAAGGAATCTCCAGCCGACGCAGGTGGCGGATCTGCTCACCAATCGCGCCATACAGCGACGGGTCGCCGGAATGCACGCGGGCAACGTCCTGACCTTTGCTGTGCGCCTGGGCAATCAGCTCGATGATCTCATCCAGGTGCAGTTCGGCGGTGTTAACCACCTGCTCGGCACTGTGGCCTTCCAGCACCGCTGCCGGCACCAGTGAACCGGCGTAGAGAATCACCGGGCAGCTGCGCAGCAGGCGCTGGCCCTTGACGGTGATCAGCTCAGGGTCGCCGGGGCCGGCGCCGATAAAGTAAACAGTCATGACAGCTCCTTGGCTGCAATCAACGCCAGGGCGCAGGTGGCGCTGGCATTCCGGGTTTTGCCGCCGAGCAGGCTGGCAGGTTGGCCGCCCAGGCGTTCGGCCAGCGCCAGGGCGCAAGGTTCGGCGACGGCCGGGCTGCCGGTGACGGACAGGGTAAGCGCGCAAGCTTCAACGAGGTTTTGATAGAGCAGCAGCTCTTCAGGGCTGAAGTAGATCAGCTGCAGGCCGAGGTGTTCGGCCAATGCCAGTAACCCAAGCTCATCGCGTTTGTGCGCGATGCTCGCCAGCGCCACGAGGTTATCCAGCGTCAGGCCCTGCGCCTGTAGGCTGTCGAGCAACAGTGTGGATAAGTCTTCGAGGCAGCAACCACGTCGACAGCCCAGCCCGGCGACCACTTGAATGGCGGGCGCGAGGCGGTTATAGACAGGGCTGGGCATCATCAACAGCGCTCGGGTTGTGCGGCGGCGTAGCTCACCATGCGGGCCATCAGCGGTCAACCGTGATTGACCGACCGCCATGCTCTGCGTAGCCTTGCTGCGTTCGAGGTTCTTCGTGGGAAGAGCCTGTTCACAATCTAGCGAGCTAGAGCCATGCAAGGCGGAAAGAAGCGAGGAAGCGGAGTTTACTGTTGTAAATGAGCATTCCGAGCCTCTTTCCAACGCCGCAGGGCTGACGCGCAGCAGATTTTGGATAGGTTCTTAGCCGGAGCTAAGAGGGAACAAGGTTGATGCCTTGGCTGCCCCCGCAACTGTAAACGACTCGTTCCCTTGTGTTGTTCTGCCGCTCAAGCGCTGCAGCACAACAGCCACTGCGTCAACGCGGGAAGGCGAAGGGATAGCCGGCGACTCTACGCCAGCCCGGTCGTGAGCCAGGAGACCTGCCTCGTCACGTTTTCGACAACCGGGCGGGGTGATCCGGTGGTGTTGGCTGACGCCCTGTGGCTGTCATGTCTGTGCCGCCTCCTGCTCGTCTTTCTTTCGACGCTATGCAGGACTCGCCATGAAAACCCTCGGCAAACTTCCCGTCACCATCGTTACCGGCTTTCTCGGCGCCGGTAAAACCACCTTGCTCCGCCATATGCTTGGCCACGCTGACGGGCGGCGCATTGCGGTGATCGTCAATGAATTCGGCGAGCTGGGCATCGACGGCGAAATCCTCAAGCAGTGCTCCATCGGTTGCAGCGAAGAAGAGGCCAATGGGCGGATCTTCGAACTGGCCAACGGCTGCCTGTGTTGCACAGTGCAGGAAGAATTCTTTCCGGTGATGCGCGAACTGGTGGCGCGCCGTGGCGAGCTGGACCACATCCTCATTGAGACCTCCGGCCTGGCTCTGCCCAAGCCTCTGGTGCAGGCTTTCAACTGGCCGGAAATCCGCAACGCCTGCACCGTCGATGCGGTGATCACTGTGGTCGACAGCCCAGCCGTGGCCGCCGGCACCTTCGCCGCCTTCCCTGATCAGGTCGACCAGCAGCGCAAGCTCGACCCGAATCTGGACCACGAATCGCCGCTGCACGAGCTGTTCGCCGACCAACTGGCCAGCGCCGACCTGGTGATCCTCAATAAAGCCGACTTGCTCGACGCTGCGGCGCTGGCTGCAGTGCGTGCCGAAGTGGCCGAGGAACTGCCACCTGCGGTGAAAATCATCGAAGCCCATGGCGGCGAACTGCCGCTGGATGTGTTGCTGGGCCTGAACTGCGAAACCGAACTGCACATCGATGCGCGTAAAACCCACCATGACCTGGAAGGCCATGAAGACCACGATCATGACGAATTCGACTCGTTCCAGGTGGAACTACCGCAAGCCGAGGAAGCACGCTTACTGAGCGCCTTGAAGGATGCAGTGGCCAAGCACGGCATTCTGCGTATCAAGGGTTTCGCGGCGATTCCCGGCAAGCCGATGCGCCTGTTGCTGCAAGGCGTTGGTCAGCGTTTCGACAAACACTTCGACCGCGCCTGGCAGGCCGATGAGGCGCGGGTCAGCCGCTTGATCGTGATCGGTCAGCAGCTTGATCAGGCGACAATTGAAGCCGAGCTACAAGCGGCATTGGCCTGAGCAGAGTGTGGGAGGGGGCTTTAGCCGCGACTAGGCCTGACAGGGGTCGCGGCTAAAGCCCCTCCTACAAGAAGAGTAATCATGCACCTAATCCGCACCCAGCCCGGCAGCCAAGTGCCGGTCGACAGCATCGCTGATCTCGGCCAGACCCCGGCTGAGCTGGTGATTCTCTGCACCGGCGATTCGCAGCTGTCGCTGTTGGCGGAGGTGGCGCGGCAGTTACCCGAGGATTACCCCAGCCTGCGTCTGGCCAGCCCGGCGCAGCTGAGCAATCACGCCTCGGTGGATCTCTATGTCGAGCAGGTGCTACAGCATGCCAAGGTCATCCTGATTGCCGTGCACGGCGGCGTCAGTTACTGGCGCTACGGTATTGAGCGTTTGGTTGAGTTGGCCGAGCGCGGTGCGCGGGTGATCATGGTGCCCGGCTGCGACAACCCCGACCCTGAGCTGATGGGCCTGAGCACTGTGCCGCTGGTTGATGCCGAGCGGCTCTGGCAGTTCCTCCGGCAGGGCGGTGCGCATAATGCCTTGCAGCTGTTCAACTGCATCGCCAGCCAGTGGCTACAGCGCGACTATGCCTGGGGCGAACCGCAGCCGTTGCCGCGCGTGGGCCTGTATCACCCACAGCAGGTCGGCGCGGTTTTGGCCGACTGGCAGGCCAATTGGCAACCCGCTGCGCCGGTGGTGGCGCTGCTGTTTTATCGCACCCAGGTGCAGGCGGCGAACACCGGCTTTATTGATGTGTTCTGCCAACGCTTGCAGGCTCAGGGCCTCAATCCGCTGCCGATTGCCGTGGCCAGCCTCAAAGAAGCCGCCTGTTTGGCTCAGGTCGAAACCTGGCTGGACGACACCCACACGGCGCTGATCATCAACACCACCGCGTTCGCTTTATCTAATCCAGAAGCGCCGAGTGCGCGGCCTTTCCGCCGCGATATCCCGGTGCTGCAAGTCATCTGCGCGCTGGATAACCATGCGCAGTGGCAAGCCAGCGCTCAAGGTTTGGGTTCCCGCGACTTGGCCATGCACGTTGTGCTGCCGGAGTTGGATGGCCGGTTGATTACCCAGCCCATCAGCTTTAAAGGTATGGCCTGGCACAGCGAGCGCAGCCAGAGCGATGTGGTGTGTTACCAGCCGCATCTGCCGGGGATGGATTTCGTCGCTGAGCTGGCGCGCAACTGGATCGCCTTGGCTGACAAGGCCAACGTCGATAAGCGCATTGCCTTGGTGCTGGCCAACTACCCGACTCGCGACGGCCGTATCGGCAATGGTGTTGGCCTGGACACCCCGGCGGCGGCGCTGAATATTCTTCGCGCGCTCGAACAGCAGGGCTATCCGGTTGAAGGCTTGCCTGCCAGCGGTACGGCGCTGATCCACCAGTTGCTCGGTGGCGTGACCAATGATCTGGATAACCTCGACCTACGGCCCTGTGCGCAGAGCCTGGCACTGGACGATTACCTGGCGTTCTTCCACAGCCTGCCGCAAACCAACCAGCAAGCGGTGCGTGAACGCTGGGGCGAGCCGCAGCAGGACCCGATGTTCCGTGGCGGGCGCTTGATGATCGCCGGTCTGCGCTTCGGCCTGACTTTTGTCGGCATCCAGCCGGCGCGCGGCTATCAGCTGGATGCGGCGGCGGTGTACCACGACCCCGATTTGGTGCCACCGCACGGTTACCTGGCGTTCTACTGCTGGCTGCGCAAAACCTTTGCTGCCGATGCCGTGATCCACGTCGGCAAGCACGGCAATCTGGAGTGGCTGCCGGGCAAGAGCGTCGGTTTATCCGAGCAGTGCTGGCCGAGCGCAATTCTTGGCCCGCTGCCGAATATCTACCCCTTTATCGTCAACGATCCGGGCGAGGGTGCGCAGGCCAAGCGGCGTACTCAGGCGGTGATTATCGACCACCTGATGCCGCCGCTGACCCGCGCCGAAAGCTACGGCCCGCTGCGCGATCTGGAGCGCCTGGCCGACGAGTATTACGAGGCCAGCCAGCTCGACCTGCGCCGCGCCGCCGAGCTGCGTGGGGAGATTCTGCTCAAGGTGCGCGAGGCCAGCTTGGATCGCGAACTGGGCCTGCAACTCAACGAAGACCCCAACAGTTGGCTGCCGCAGCTCGACGCTTATCTGTGTGATTTGAAGGAATCACAGATTCGCGACGGCCTGCATGTCTTCGGCGAGTCGCCCGTCGGCACGCTGCGCCGCGACACCTTGCTGGCGCTGCTACGCATTCCCCGTGGCGATGGCCAGGGCGGCAATGCCAGTCTGTTGCGCGCCTTGGCCAGCGACCTGCAATTGGCCTTCGATCCGCTCGACTGCGATATGGCCGCGCCCTGGCAGGGACTGCGCCCGCCGGTGCTGGCAGAGCTGAGCGATGAAGCTTGGCGCAGTACCGGCGATACCCGCGAGCGTTTGGAGTTGCTGGCTTTACAGCTGATCGATACAGCGGATTACCAAGCCGTGGGTGCGCAAAGTCGCCAGGTGCTGCAACGCTTGCATGAGCAAATCGCGCCACTGCTGGATGCCTGCGGCGATGCCGAGATGCACGGTTTGTTATCGGCGCTGGATGGGCGCTTTGTCCCGGCTGGGCCGAGTGGCGCGCCGAGTCGCGGGCGCCTGGATGTGCTGCCCACCGGGCGTAACTTCTACAGCGTGGATGTGCGCAACTTACCGACGCCGACCGCCTGGCGCATCGGCGTGCAGGCAGCGGATCGTCTGCTCGAACGGCATCTGCAGGACCACGGCGACCATCTGCGCCAGCTCGGCCTGTCGATGTGGGGTACGGCGACTATGCGTACCGGCGGCGATGATATGGCCCAGGCCCTCGCGCTGATGGGCGTGCGCCCGGTATGGCAGGCGGGCAGCCAGCGCGTCGAGCGTTTCGAGGTGCTGCCGCTGGCGCAACTCGGCCGCCCACGGGTGGACGTGACCCTGCGTGTTTCCGGTTTCTTTCGTGATGCCTTCAGCAACCTGATTCGCCTGTTTGACGACGCGGTGCAGGCGGTGGTCGATCTCGATGAGCCGGAGGACATGAACCCGCTGTCGGCAAGGGTTTGGCGTGAATCCCTGACCCTGCAAGACAGCGGCCTGGACGAAGCCGAGGCACGCAAGCAAGCCGGTTGGCGCGTGTTCGGCAGCAAGCCGGGGGCTTATGGAGCGGGCGTGCAAAACGCCATCGAAGAACGCCTGTGGCAAACCCGCGAAGACCTGGCCGAGGTCTACCTCAACTGGGGCGGCTATGCCTACGGCGCGCACAGCGAAGGCACCCCCGCGCGCGCGCAGTTCGCCGAGCGTCTGGAGCAGATGCAGGCGGTGCTGCACAACCAGGACAACCGCGAACACGACATTCTCGATTCCAACGACTACTACCAGTTTCAGGGCGGCATGCTCGCGGCGGTGGAAACCCTGCGCGGGGCCAAAGTGGCCAGTTACCACGGCGACAATAGCCAGCCGGATACACCGCGTATCCGCACCTTGAAGGAAGAACTCAACCGCGTGGTGCGTGCCCGTGCGGCCAATCCCAAGTGGATCGACGGCATGAAGCGCCACGGTTACAAAGGCGCGTTTGAGTTGGCGGCGACCATCGACTATTTATTCGCTTTCGACGCCACAAGCGAACTGGTTGACGACCACCAATATGCGCTGCTCACCGATGCTTATCTGCTCGATAAAAGTACCCGCGACTTTATCCAACAACACAACCCCGGTGCCCTGCAGGACATCCTCGAACGCCTGCTCGAAGCCCAGCAACGCGGCCTCTGGCAGGAACCCGGTGAGTACCGCGAAACCCTGGAAAACCTGCTGATTGATAGCGAGGAGTCGTAGGGTGGATGGCGCTTTATCCATCCACCAAAACACCGCCATGGTGGACGAGAAAAGCGTCGTCCACCCTACGCAAACTTGATGGACTGCAACCATGACTGAACATCACTTTCCCCTCGCCGCCGTGGTTGGCGCTGACGACCTCAAGTTGGCGCTGTGCTTGGCGGCGATTGATCCGGCGATAGGCGGCGTGCTGATCGAAGGCCCGCGCGGCATGGCCAAATCGACCCTGGCCCGTGGCCTGGCCGATCTGCTGGCCAGCGGCACCTTTGTCACCTTGCCGTTGGGGGCGAGTGAGGAGCGCATTGTCGGCACGCTCGACCTGGATGCCGCGCTGGGCGAGGGCCGCGCGCAGTTTTCCCCCGGTCTGCTAGCCAAGGCCAATGGCGGCGTGTTGTACGTGGATGAGGTCAACTTGCTGCCCGATCATCTGGTCGATCTGCTGCTAGATGCCGCCGCCAGCGGGGTCAACCATATCGAGCGCGATGGCATCTCCCATCGGCATGCCGCGCGCTTTGTGCTGATTGGCACCATGAACGGCGAAGAGGGCGAACTGCGCCCGCAACTGCTCGACCGCTTCGGCCTTAATCTGGCCCTGGACGCCCAGCCGCAACCGGCGCAGCGCGCCGAAATTGTTCGCCGCCGGCTGGCCTTTGATGCCGATCCGCAGGCATTTCTGCAGCGTTGGCAGGTGCAGCAAAACGAGCTACGCGGCCGTTGCCAACGTGCCCGCGAGCGCCTCGCGACGATTCCGCTAGATGACGCCGCCCTGGAGCAAATCAGCCAGCGCTGCTTTGCTGCTGCGGTCGATGGTTTGCGTGCTGATCTGGTCTGGCTGCGCGCCGCCCGGGCGCATGCCGCTTGGCGTGGCGTCGAGCAGATTGCGTCCGAGGATATTGATGCGGTGGCAGAGTTCGTACTGCGCCACCGTCGCCGGCAGAGTCCACCACCAGCCGCACAACCTCCGCAGCCTCAGTCACAACCGGACAACAGCGCGCCCAGCGAACAGCCACAAGCGCCGCAAGGCGAGGGCCAGTGGGGCGAATTACCTGCCCAAGTGCAAAGCCTCGGCGTCCGGCGTGAACCGCCCCGCTGGACAAAAAAGCCCTAGGCATCCGCCCGCGCACAGCCCCAGGCGCGGATGCCAGGGCCGCTCCCGGCAAATTCGGCAATGGTCGTAACGGTGCCAATCGCAGTGGTGCGACGGGCCGTATCGACTGGCCGGCGAGCTTGCTTAAGGCCGCTTTTAAATACGTAGGCGAGGAAGTCAGCGCAAGGCAAAAGCAGGCGAAAAAGCGGAGTTTACGAGCTGTAAATGAGCATTTTGAGCCTGTTTTTAACGCTGCGATGACAACGCAGGTAGTTTTTAGAGGTGGCCTTAAAGGTTGCCCGCGCAATCGTCTGGATCTCGTGTTGCGTCCGCGCAGCGCCAAGCCGGCTGAACTTTGGCTGGTAATTGTCGATGCCTCGGCCTCGACTCGCCGCCATGGCGCGCTGAGCAAAGCCAAGGGTTTGCTCAGTGAAGTGTTCGAGCAGGCTCGCCGGCAACGTGCGCGCTTGGCTTTGCTGCACGCCACTGGCCGCCAGGCGCAGTGGTTGTGGCAAGGGCAGAAAGCCTCCGCAGCCTTGCAACAATGGCTCGCCGAATTGGGCGCAGGCGGCGGCACACCGTTGTTTGATGCGCTGCAACAAGCGGCCGACTGGCAGGCGCGGCGTCAGCGCTTACACCCGGGCGAAACTCAGCGGTTGTTGATCATCACCGACGGCCGTCTGCGCGACTGGCCGGCGTTAGCGCCAAGCGCCTGCCCGGCGCTGCTGGTGGATATCGAAAGCGCCCCGATCCGCCTCGGCCGCGCCCGACAACTGGCGGCGGAGTTAGGCGCAGACTACCGACATATTGATTCGCTGCCGGTACTGGCCGGCAGCCTGGAGACAACCCCATGAAAACCCTTCTGATAATCGGCATCGGTGCCGGCGACCCGGACTACCTGACCGTGCAGGCGATCAACGCGCTGAACCGCACGGACGTGTTCTTCCTGATGGACAAAGGCAGCGCCAAGGACAGCCTGATCGGCCTGCGCAAGACCATCTGCGAGCGCTTTATTAACGGCCGCGACTATCGTTTTGCCAGCGCCGAGTGCCCGGAGCGGGTGCGCGATGTGCCCGACTATCACGGCAGCGTGGTTGATCTCAATCAGGACAAGCAGCAGGTGTTCGAAGGCATGATCCGCGAGCAGATGAGCGACGGTGAAACCGGGGCTTTTCTGGTCTGGGGCGACCCGGCGCTGTACGACAGCACCCTGCGCATCGTCGAGCAGATTGTGGCCAACAGCAGCGAGCAGATCGAGTACGAAGTCATCCCCGGCATCACCAGCCTGCAAGCTCTGGCAGCCAAGCATAAGGTCTGCTTTAACAGCATCGGTCAGGCCTTCCAGATCACCCCGGCACGGCGTCTGGCCGAAGGCGGCTTTCCCGAGGGCGTGGACAGCGTGCTGGTGATGCTCGACGCCCAGGACACCTACCAGCGTTTTGTCGGCCAGCCCATGCACATCTACTGGGGCGCTTATATCGGCACCCCGGACGAAGTGCTAATCGCCGGCCCGCTTAGTGAAGTCGCCGACACCATCCGCACCTGTCGTGCAGAGCTGCGCGAGCAGCATGGGTGGATTATGGACAGCTACCTGCTGAGGAAAGTGTGAGGGTTCCCACCTAGATGGGAACCATCGAACGTTCAATTACTTTGCCAGTTCACACTTCTGCAGGTGCTTTTGCGCGGTTTCTTCCGGGACAACGTCCAATTTGGCGCCACCGACGAATACGCCCATTTTGATGGACTGACGTACGTAGTAGTTCTGCCCGGCGACGGCTAGCAGGTTGATGGCGTTATCGCTGAACTCTGACTCGGTGGCGAGGACGTGGTTACCCGGGCTGATATGGCGGTAGAAGTAAGTGCGGTTGGCTGTTTCGCCAATCACTTCGCCATCGATCTTGACGGTTTTTTTCAGCCCTTGGCCGGCGAAGCTGTCGCGGTAGATATACAGGCCAGCTTGGTCGGCTGGTGGTGCGGGGAAAGACTTCAGTGCAGCATCTGCCGAAGGGGTGTCCATCGGTACGGACGCGCAACCGGAAAGAACGGCGATACCGAGTGCGGCAATAAACAACTTGAAGCGGTTTTGCATGAGGAAATCCTTTTCAGGGCAGTGTGTATAGGGTTTGACAGCACGGCCTAGCGGCCGGTGCGGCGCGATTATGTCAGATTGACATCATTGTTAGCGATGGCCCTTTTTGCCCGCGAATCGTCCGTTGCTCTGATGGGTATCCCACGCTCAACCCATCCTACGTTCTGTCAGGCCGATGCAATGTTGGGGAGTTAGCCTTGGGCAGTAGAACCCCAAGGTGCATGCAGCGCGATACTCAGCAATACACGTTTGCCACGCATGATGGTCGATACGCTGTGATCGTATAGATCAGGACGAAACAGGATAATGCGGTTAAAAATGGAGAAAATCACACGATCTGTTTCGAAAACTCCACCTTCTTCAGGCTTGATCAACACAACATTGAGTTTGTAGTAGCTGCCGTTTCCCATCGGGTCATTGTGGCGCATCACACGATGGCCTTCGGGATAGGTGACCAGATTGATAGTCAAACGCCGTAGATGGAGCAAGCTGCGGTTGATGACGTGGCCCATGGAGCAGTCTCCTAAAGGATCATTGAGTGGCATTAGATACATTTCTGAATGACCGCTCAATAATCTTATGCTAGGCCTATCCGTACATCATTGGTCCAGACGGATAGCTGGTAACCCGCATAAACCTGTGGATTGACCATAGTTCGTAGGATGGGTCGGGCCGCGCAGGCTTCGGCTTTTGTGGTTATTGGCAGTCAAAACCGTGTTGGCTGCGGTAGTACTCCACCTGTTCGGGTGGCATCTCTTTAAACAGCGCGCAGATGGTGAAGCTTCCAACCTGGCGGCCGTTTTTCAGGTAGCCCCAGTCGGTGATCTGTTCGCGGGTAAAGCGCAGTTGTTGGCCCCAGACGACACTTTTGACGATGCGCGGCTCGTTGGCCACGGTGCCGATAAAACCCTGCTCAAGCGCGTGGAAGGGCGTGACCCAGAAGGTTTCTATGCCGTTGCTGTCTTCGGCCATGACCTGAACCTTGTAGTCATGGGTATTGGCGGGCGGTTTTGCGGCCAGTGCCAGGAACTCGGTCAGGCCTGCCTGTGCCTGGCGCACGGCCGCTGAGACGGCCGGGTTCTGCCGGTCAGAGGAGACCACTTCATTGGTGTCGCGCGCGGTGGCGTGAAATGCAGTCAGGCCCAGAGCGAGCAAAGGAAAAATAACAAAGGGGCGCATGCTGATTCCTTTCGTTAGTAGCTTGCCTGCTGTTCTGTGGCTTCCAGTTCTAAGTCCGGGCATTGAGCTGTTTCGTCGATCATTTGCCGCTTGCCCCAATTTTCCAGGCGGGTGTACCAAGGTAAACCGCTGTCATCCAGTCGCTCCTTGGCCTCTTCACTGCCGTTGCTGGCGGCCAGTTCCAGCCACAGTCGCTGTTGGTCGCGATTGACGGCTACGCCCGTGCCGGTGCTGTAGGCCTCGCTGAGGCTGAATTGCGCGGCGGCATGGTTGCTTTGCGCGGCTTTGCAGATCCAGTAAAGCGCTTTGCTGTCGTCGCTGCTGAAGTGCATGGCGCGCTCATCGCCGCTGGCGGCAAACTCCACGCCGCTATTACGGCTCCAGTACAGCTCCCCCAGCAGGTATTGGCTTTGTATATCGCCTTGGTCGGCCGCTTGTTCAAACCAGTGCATGGCCTGGTAGCGCTCATCCTGATCACCGGGGTTGTCCAGATAGTCGATGCCCAGTTCAACTTGAGCCAGCACCAAGCCTTGTTCGGCGGCCTGATTTAGCCAGCGTTTGCGCTCGGAGTCGTCACCCGGCAGGAGTTTGTCGCGGTACAGCATGGCAATTTCAAATGCCGCGCGGGTAACCCCTTGCTCGGCGGCTTTGGCGTACCAGCGCTCACTCTCGGCGTAGCGTTGCTGGGTGTAAAACTGGTAGCCCATGTTGAACTGGGCGCAGGCATCGCCGGCATGCGCCCGCTGCGCATGGTCCAGGATGTTGGCTTCGTCTGATTGATCAAGCGTCACCGGGCATTGCTTGATCGCCGCCTGACTGGTGAGTGTGCAGAGCAACAGAAGAGCGCTGGCGAACAGTGTGGCGGTAAGCCGGAGGGTGCGTAGCATGCCAATCATCCTTGATGAGGTAACCCGAGCCTGATGCGTCCGGGGCTGATAAACAGTGACGGTCACCTTAGTGACTCATCGTTAAACAAGACAAGTTATGCCTGCCCAGGCTGTCGATTAATCGTCTTTTTGCAGGACTGCCGAATGCAGTGATGCCGGCCTATATCTGCGGATAACTGCGCGGGGTATACACCCACTCGCCACCCTCGGCTCGTGGGAAGCGGCAGGTTTGGCTAGAGCCGATGATTACCAGGGTGCGCATGTCGACCATCTCCGATGTCAGTTCACCCAAGGTGAGGGTGTGCAGGGTTTCGCCGGGGCGGCCGATGTCGCGGCCGAGCACCACCAAGGTTTCCGGGGTGCGTTGTTGGCGGATGATCTCCAGCGCAGAGCCGAGCTGCCAGGGGCGGGCTTTGGATATGGGGTTGTAGAAGGCCATTACCAGGTCAGCGGCGGCGGCGTGCTCAAGACGCTTTTCGATAATCGCCCAGGGCTTGAGGTTGTCTGACAGGGAGATCAGACAGAAGTCATGGCCCAGTGGTGCGCCAGCCTTGGCGGCGGTGGCAAGCGCAGCGGAAACGCCGGGGAAGACCTGCAGATCAACGCGCTGCCACTCGGCATCGGTCGACTCGTGCAAGGCTTCCAATACAGCGGCGGCCATGGCGAATACGCCGGGGTCGCCGGACGACACCACCACCACCCGCCGACCGCTGGCGGCTAGCTCGAAGGCATGGCGGGCGCGCTGCATTTCTTCGCGGTTATCGGTGCAGTGGCGCACCTGCTCCGGGCGCAGCGGGCCGGCCATGTTGATATAGGTTTCGTAGCCGAGCAGGTCTTGCGCCTCGTCCAGCGCCTGGCGTGCGGCGGGCACCATAAATTCGGCGGCACCGGGGCCGAGGCCGATCACGGTCAGACGGCCACGCGGGCGGCCGAGTTGGCTGGTATCGATGGGCGTAGCGGCCAGCAGCAGGCGCAGGTTGGCGTGCTGGCTGTGCAGCGGCGGCAGTTGGCTGACGTCGTCGATAAAGCGCAGCGGTAGCTTGAGCTGCGCGGCGGCGGCGTGCAGCTCGGTGTTGGCCATCAGCGCGGGGACGGCGAGCAGGCAGGCCAGGCTTTGCGCGGCCAGGTTGCTGGTCTGTAGCGCCTGTTGCAGTTCGCTGACTAATGCAGGGCTGGCCTGTTCGACCCACACGGCCACTTGTTGTGGGTGAATCAGCAGCTCATCCGGATTGGTTGCGCGTGTGTGTGGGCTGATGTGGATGACCCGCGCGGCGCTGTTATCCACTGGCAGTTTGGCCTGGGCCAGCCAGGGCGCGTCGCCTTCAATCCGCACGGTTTGACCGCCGAGCAAGTCGCTGACAAAGCCTTTGCCCTGCTCAAGATCGGCCAGTACATAGCCGGCGGGCGGCTCTAGCAGGCAGGTGCCGAAACGCAGTTCACCGCTGGTGGTGATCGCCGCGTTGACTTCAAGGTGCGCGGCAACTTCGCGCGCCATACGGTTAACGCCACCCAGACCACCGAGCAGCGGCACCACGGCGCTGCCGTCTTCGGCTACGGCCAGCACCGGCGGCTCGCAGTCTTTCTCCCCCAGCACGGAGGCCAGGCTACGGATGACGATGCCGACGGCGCACAGGGCGATGATCGGTGTACCGGCGCGGTACAACGCGCGCAGGGTGTTGCCGAAGTTGTCATACAGCTGCTCAACGCCTGCCACTCGACCGCTCAGGCCGTAGATCTGCGCCTGTGGATAAAGCGCCTGGATGCGCCGCGCGCAGGGCAGTGCAGAGGAACCGAGAATGATAATGGCGGGAGCGCTGGTCATAAGGTGTTCCATCTGTTTGTGGGAGGGGCTTTAGCCGCGAGCTACATAAGGCATATCGCGGCTAAAGCCCCTCCCACGGGTTGTGTGCAGTTTTTAACCGCGCCATTTCTCGCCGGGAATAACGATCATCGAGAAATACGGCGAGGACATCGGCTCCACCTCATCCAACGGCACGATGCGTTGGTTGCCCATGGTGGCGCGCTCAACGTAGTGGGCGCGGTCGTCGATGCCCAGCTCTTGCAGCACGCGGCGAACTTTCTCGAAGTTGCGCCCTAGCTTCATGATCACGGCGGCTTCGGCGCTGTGCAGGCGCTGCTTGAGTTCGTCTTCGGGGAGCACGCCGGAGAGCACGCTCAAGCTCTGGTTGCGGTACACCAGCGGCGTACCGAGCACCGAGGAGCAGCCGAGCATGGAGCACACGCCGGGCACCACTTCGACCTCGTACTGCGCGGCTAGACGATCGTGCAGGTACATGTAGGAGCCGTAGAAGAACGGGTCGCCTTCGCAGATCACCGCGACATCCTGACCAGCGTCCAGGTGGGCTGCGATTTGCACTGCGCAGGTGTCGTAGAAGTCGCTGATCACATCTTCATAACTCAGCGGCGCGGCGAGTTTTTCCGTGGTCACCGGGTAGACCAGCGGTAGGCGCTGCTGGCTGTCGGTCAGGTGCGCTTCGATAATGCCGAAGGCGTTGCCGCCCTGACCCTTGTTGGCTTTGGCCTTGGCCACGAAGTAGCCAACCACCGGCGCCGACTGCAGCAAACGCAGGGCTTTAAGAGTGATCAGCTCCGGGTCGCCGGGACCAACGCCGATGCCAAGCAGGCGGCCTTTTTGGGTACTCATCACTCCACCTCCGTGGCCAAAGCGTTGACCGCGGCTACCGCCATGGCGCTGCCGCCACGCCTGCCGCGCACGATTACATAGGGCACGCCACGGCTATCGGCGGCCAGGGCGTCCTTGGATTCCGCCGCGCCGATAAAGCCCACCGGCATGCCGATAATCAGCGCTGGTTTTGGCGCGCCGGCGTCGAGCATTTCCAGCAGGTAAAACAGCGCGGTGGGCGCGTTGCCGATTACCACCACGCTGCCTTCCAGGTGCTCGCGCCAATGCTCCAGCGCGACTGCCGAGCGGGTATTACCCAGTGCACGGGCCTGCTCAATCACGCCTTCGTTATGCAGGGTGCAGATCACCGGGTTATTCGCAGCCAGGCGCGGGCGGGTGATGCCTTCGGCGACCATCCGCGCATCGCAGAGAATCGGCGCACCCTTGGCCAGTGCGGCGCGGCCGGCAGCACCGGCACCGGCGGAGAAGCGCAGGTCCTGCACCACATCGACCATGCCGCAGGCGTGGATGAGGCGCACGGCAAGCTTTTCCAGATCAGCGGGAATGTTGCTGAGGTCAGCCTCGGCGCGGATGGTGGCGAAGGATTGGCGGTAGATTTCCTGGCCATCGCGGATGTAATCAAGCATCGCTATTTCCTGTTGCGCAGTGGGCGGCGAACCAGTCGCCGGCCTCGTCGATCGTAATGGCGCTGGCCAGCAGTTGGCCGAAACCGGCTGCCTGCGGCGTGCGTTGATAGAGTTGGTAGTGGCCAGCGCTGCTGGCCAGCAAGGTAAAGGGCGCGGTGTGCGCAGCGGCGCAGGAGCGCGGGCAGGCGCTTAAATGCACCTGAGGGCGGACGCTGCTGGCGCGCAGCCGTGCGGAAAGGCGCAGGGCATCGGCCTTGCTGTCGCTCAAGCCTTTAGCGCAGGCGGCGGAGCCGGTGCAGGCGATCAGCTGGCTTAACGGTTCTTGCGCATCGGTGAGCAAGCCGAGGTCGTTCAGCTTGTGCAGCAGTGTGTCCGTCGAGTGTTCGGGGATATTTGGCAGCAACACACCCTGCCAGGGCGTCAGGCGCAGACTGGCATCGCCATGTTGTTCAGCCAGATCGGCCAGGGCCTGCAATTGCGCGGCGTCGATCCGTCCCAGGCGCGCGCCAGCGGCGACCATGCGCAGGTCCGCTTGCTGCTGGGGATAAATGCCGATCGGCGCGCGTGGGCTGACCGGTGTGCGTTGCCAATCGGCCGGCGGCGCTTGCACGGCAAAGGGCAGGCGCGTTTGCAGCTGTTGCAGCAGCTGGCTGGCTGGAATCACGCTTAGCAGCTGGCGCATACGGCTGTGTGCGTTGCCGGCCAGTTCGATAAACAGCCTTAGCAGCTGCTCTACCAGCGACACGGTTTGCTCTGCGTCGACCACGCCCAGTGGCTGATCACCTGGGCAGCCAGCCAGGCCAAAGGCCAGCCGTGCCGGCATGCCGGGCAGAGCGCTAAGCCAGATATCGTGCGGGTGTTCGAGCATCGCCAGGGCTTCGCCGCCATCCAACTGAATGGCGAATTTGGCCGATAGCCCGTGCAGTGCCGGGGTGCTTTGCAGCAGTTCAAGCAACGCGGCGGCTAACGGTCGGGTGTCGAGCAGCGCCTGCGGGTCGAGACCGGCGGCGGGGCTGAGCAGCAGGTTGCGCACATCATCAGCCGTCGGGTTACTTGGGCCCAGGTTGGCGGCGAGCAGGCGCTCAATCAGCTCGGCCTGCTGACCAGCTAATACGCCACGAATCTGCAGATTGCTGCGGTTGGTCAGCTCCAGCACACCGCTGGCGCAGTGTTCGGCGGCCTCGGCGATGGCGCGGGCTTGGTTGCTGCTGAGTACACCGCCAGCCAGCTTGACCCGGCAGATGCCACCGTCCAGTGCTTGCACAATGCGCAGCAGGCCGGGGCACGCGCTGGGGCGTGGTAGTGATGGATCGACGGTGATGGAATGGTCGCGCAAAAAAGGTCACCAACAACAAAGACGCGGCGACCGAACCAGCAGAGCCCGCCCTGGCACAGGGGACTCAATGGCATCGGTACACCCCGCCCGATGTTGGCACTCGCGACTAGCGTCGTCGGCAGGTCTCCTGGCTTACAGGTCTTCATCTGCTGCGGCCTTCCCGGTTACCCAGTGGCACAGTTGCGGCAAACTCGCTGTTTACAGTTGCGGGGGCAGCTCGGTCACGATCAGCAGATCGCTCCTGATTCCCTCTTAGAACCTGTTTACGATCTGCTGCGCGTCGGCCCTACTGCGTTAAAAACAGGCTCGGAATGCTCATTTACAGCTCGTAAACTCCACTTCCTCGCCTATTTTTGCCTTGCATGGCTCTAGCTCGCGAGATCGTAAACAGGTTCTTCGGCCCATTAGGGCACCGACGAAGGCGCTATTATGCCCGCTTTGCGCGCGGGTACGACAGCCAACTGGTCGGGCGGCGCGACGATGACGGTTTGAGGAAAGCGCATGACGGCCTGGTTAACCCTGGTGGGAATCGGTGAAGACGGCTATGTCGGCCTGGGCGAGGCGGCTCGCAAGGCCTTGGCTGAAGCGCAGTGCATCGTTGGCGCGGCGCGGCAGCTGGCGTTGTTGCCGGCTGATTTGCCGGGTCAGCATGAGCTGTGGCCCAGCCCTTTCAGTGTTGCGCCGGTACTGGCGCGACGCGGTACGCCGGTCTGTGTGCTGGCCAGCGGCGATCCGCTGTTCTATGGCGTGGGCGCGAGCCTGGCGCGGCAGCTGCCGGCCGAGGAAATGCGGGTGTTCTCGTTTCCGTCCTCAGTGTCCTTGGCCGCTGCTCGCCTGGGTTGGCCGCTGCAGGAGGTCACGGTGCTGTCGCTGGTGGCGCGGCCGTTGGCGGCGCTGCAGGCGCAGGTTTTCCCCGGTGCTCGACTGCTGGTGTTGAGTAATGACGGCGAGAGCCCGGCGGCGGTGGCCGAGCTGCTGCGCGAACGCGGTTTTGGTCCCAGCCGCATAACCGTACTGGAGCACTTGGGTGGCAACCAGGAGCGGCGCATTGACGGCTTGGCCAGTGATTGGGCGTTGCCGCGCGTTGCTGACTTAAATCTGCTGGCAATCGATTGTGTGGCCGTCGCCGATGCGCGTTTGCTGCCGCTTACGCCGGGTTTGCCGGACGACGCCTATCAGCACGACGGCCAGCTGACCAAGCGCGATGTGCGCGCTATCACCCTGGCGCGGTTGGCGCCGCAACCCGGTGAGCTGCTCTGGGATGTTGGCGCCGGCTGTGGCTCCATCGGTATCGAATGGATGCGCGTCCATCCCCGCTGCCGGGCGCTGGCCATCGAGGTCGATGCCGGTCGCCAGGCGCATATCCAGCACAACCGCGATGCGCTCGGTGTACCCGGCCTGCAACTGATCGCCGGTCGCGCGCCAGAAGCGTTGGCCGGATTGGCCGCGCCGGATGCGATCTTTATCGGCGGCGGCGTGACCATCCCCGGCGTGCTGGAACAATGTTGGGCCAGCCTTAAGCCGGGCGGGCGGCTGGTGGCCAATGCCGTGACCCTGCAGAGCGAGGCGGCGTTGGTGGCCTGGCGTGAACAGGTGGGCGGTGAGCTAACCCGCATCAGCGTGGCCCAGGCGCAGCCGCTGGGCGGCTTTGATACCTGGCGCAGCGCCTTGCCGATCACCCTACTGGAGGTGCGTAAGCCGTGAGTCTTCGTATTTTGCTGCTGGGCGGCACCACTGAGGCGCTTCGCTTGGCCCGTGATTTACCCGCCACGGCCATCTACAGCCTGGCGGGCTTGGGCCGGGTGCCGGATGACTTGCCCTGCGAAGTGCGGGTCGGTGGTTTTGGCGGGGCCGAAGGCCTGGCAGCGTTTATCCGCGAGCAGGGCATTGAGTTGCTGCTGGACCTGACTCACCCCTATGCCGCGCAGATCAGCGCCAATGCCGCCCGCGCTGCCGAGTTGAGCGGGGTTGCCTGCTGGGCGCTGCGTCGTCCCGGCTGGCAAGCCGGCGAGGGCGATGACTGGCGCGAGGTGGACGACTGGAACGGGCTGGTTGCTGCACTGCAAGACTTCCGTCGTCCGCTGTTTACCCTCGGCCGTGAGCCGCTGGAGCATCTGCATGATATCCCTCCTCACCAGCACTGGACCGTGCGTTGCCTAACGGCGCAGGAAGGCGTGCCGCGTGCCACAGTTATCGGCGCCCGCGGGCCGTTTGATCTGCACGGCGAGCGCGCGCTGTTCGCTCTGCTGGGCATCGATGTGCTGATCAGCAAGAACAGCGGCAGCCAGGCCACCGAGCCCAAGTTGCAGGTGGCGCGTGAGCTGGGTGTGCCTGTATTGCTGCTGCGTCGGCCCGAGTTACCAAGGGTAAGCCGCGAGTTCGTGCAGCTGGAGGCCTTGTGGGAGGCGCTTCAGCGGCGATTGGCTGAGCCGTAACCAGGTAGAGTGGATGAGGCTGTTTTCATCCACCATCGCAGTTGGTGAATGGGTGAAGCGTCATCCACCCTACGGGTTGCTGGGTTGCCCACCGCAAAACATCCCCTGCTAGACTGCCGCCCCGCTTTGGAGGCTGCTATGACCACGCCCGTTTCGCCTTACGCCCGTATTTTGTTTGTCGGCCCGGACCTGGACGAGGGTTCGTTTGCCGAGCTGTTTCGCCGGCGTCTGGCGGAGTTGCGCGGGGAAGCGGTGCTGGCCGATATCGTCGATACCACTGAGGGTTATGCGCTGCTCTGGCAGCGCGTGGCCGAGGCTGAACGGCCGCTGCTGGTGATCGATCTGGAGCCGCAGAGCAGCAGCCCGCATCTGGATTGGCTGCGCAGCGAGCTCAGTCAGCAGGCCAATCCTGAGCAGCTGTTTGTCGCTAGTGCGATTGGCCAAGCTGAAGGCTTGCCGGTGGACGCCGCCTGCGCATTGATTGAGCGCCCCGAGCTGCACCTGCCCTGCGTCGGCGTGAAGGCCGTACCGGGCTATCACGCCTGGTCGCAGATTCCGCCGCATGCCCAGCGTTTGTTGCTGTGCAACGGCCCGCGCTGCACCCGGCGCGGCGCGCTGGACCTGTGGAAAACCCTGCGCCAGCGCCTCAAGGCCGCCGGCAAACTGGAGTGCGAAGGCGGCGTGCATATCACCCGTACGCAGTGTCAGTTCCCCTGCGACCTGGGCCCGACGGCCAGCCTTTATCCGGCCGGTGAATGGTTCCGGGTGCGTGATGAGGCCGAGCTGATCCGCTTGGTCGATGAGCGCCTGGTGGCCGGGCGTGCAGTACCTGAGCTGCGTATCGATCAGGGCTAACACCTGAGTGCTGCAACCCCTGTGAGAAGGGCTTTCGGTTTGGGTAGCGTGCTTCGCTCTACCGCCTGCATCCATGCCGTAGTAGTCGCGACTGCGGCGATTAATACAGCACCGCTGCAGTGCCTTGCACAACAGCAAGCCTGTGCGCGCTGCTGATAGCGCAACCTATTCGCCATGACCATTCTCTGGCCTTATGCGGCTGCTAGAGTGGCAGTAGGCAGCGGGTTGCCCGGCCTACCGGCGGTTGGCTGATTTGATAGGTGGAGGCGAGATGGTGATTTCCCGGTTGCTGCGCTGGCTGCCCGAACGCTCATTGTTGGAGCGCGACGCAGAACAGAAATTTCGCGCATCCAAAGCGCGCGAGGCGCGTAAAAGCAGCCTGGTTTTCGCGCTCGTCTCAGCGCTATTGCTGCTGTTGTTTAACCTCAGTGATTATCTCAGCGGTTTGCCATTCGCCAGCCCGGAGAGCCTGCTGCGCTATATCGCTATCGCAACGCTGCTAATTCCCCTGGCGTATGCCCGCCGCGTCAGTGCCGTGCAGTTGCAGCGGCTGTGGTTTGCCGTTGCTGTGCTGCTGATTCTGCTCATCAATGCGGTTTTTTATAGCGCGGGGCTGCGCAATGGTGCGCTGGGTGTTGGTGGGCCTGTGGTGTTGGCGGTTGGGCTGGGCTCCATCACGTTCTTCCATATGGGGCAAAAACTCCTGCTCTGGTCACTGCAGCTGGCGGGGCTGTTGCTGGTCAAATATGCAGGCGGCGTGAACACGGGCTGGAGCCTGTTTTATCTGACCTTGGTCATCTTCCTGCTGAGCTTTACCCAGTATCGCCTTGACCTGTTACAGCGCCTGCATTTTCGCTATCAGCTGGCTGAGCGCCTGAAAGCGGAAACCGACAAGCTCACGGGGGCGCTCAACCGGCACTCATTTGAAAAACGCCTCAGCCACTTGCTCGGTCAGCTCAAACCAGGCACCACGCTGTGCGTTGGTTTGCTCGATATCGATTATTTCAAGAAGTACAACGACCACTATGGCCATCTCAAGGGCGATGCTTGCCTGGTTGCGGTGTCCAAGGCCCTGCAAGAGCTGCCGCTGGATTTACTGGTGCGCTTCGGTGGCGAGGAATTTATCGTGGTCAAAATGGTGCACGGTGATACGCCTAGCTGGTTGCTGAACCTCAACCAATGTATCCATGCCTTGCAGGTGCCTCACAGCGCCAGCCCGCTGCAATGGGTCAGCGCATCGGTCGGCCTGTGCCAGTACCGTCATCAGGCAGGCGGGAGCTTGCCCCTTAGTCAGCAATTACTGGGTGCGGCTGACAAACTGTTGTATGAGGCCAAGGAGGGCGGGCGTAATCGTGTGTGTTCGGCGCTGCTGGCAAACCCGGCGACAGCGGCCGTGCAGTAATCAGGCTGTTAAGCGTGTGGCCTATTATTTTCAACTGCGCTGTAACGTCGTGAAGAGTTACTACTCTAGTGATACGCCAGCATGCACTAAACCTATCCGCTGGCTTACCTGACCCATTGAGGATATGCCCATGACTATCAAAACTACCGCCGCCGGTGCTGCTATTGCCTTCGCTGCTGCTTCGTTGTTTGCTGGCATGACCAGCACGGTCGCGGTCGCTGAAGAAGCCGTAGTGCATTGCTACGGTGTCACCTCCTGCAAAGGCCAGAACGACTGCAAGACCGCCGAGAACAGCTGCAAAGGTCAGGCTGCCTGCAAAGGCCAGGGCTTCAAGAGCATGACCCTGGCCGAGTGCAATAACGCTGGTGGTAAAACCGGCGAATAAGTGAATCGGGGCGGCCGCAACTCGGCGGCCCCGCATCACTGCCTGAGGAGCCATAGATGAATGCTGGACAAGACAGTCTGGGTTTTGGCCTGGGGCTGCGCAGTGAGTACTACCAAGCCATTCTCGAGCAACGGCCGGCGATCGACTGGTTCGAAATTGTCTCGGAAAATTATTTAGTGGAGGGCGGTAAAGCCCTCTACTTTCTCGATGCCATCGGCGAACACTACCCGCTGGTGATGCATGGCGTGTCGCTGTCGATTGGCGGCCCGCATGAGCTGGATCGCGATTACCTGCGCCGGCTCAAGCACTTGGCGCAACGGGTACAGCCGGCGTGGATCTCCGATCACCTGTGCTGGAGTCGCGGCAATGCCCACCAGCTGCACGACCTGCTGCCGCTGCCCTACACCGAAGAAAGCCTGCAGCACGTGGCCGCGCGGGTGCGCCAGGTACAGGACGTGATCGAGCGGCCGCTGGTGCTGGAAAACGTCTCCAGTTATTTGCGCTGCGCCGATGATCAATTCAGCGAATGGCAATTCCTCTCGGCCCTCAGCGAGCTGAGCGGCTGCGAGTTGTTGCTGGACGTGAACAACGTTTACGTCAGCGCGCGCAATCACGGTTTCGATGCCTGGGAATTTATCAGCAGCCTGCCCAAGCAGCGTATTCGTCAGCTGCACCTGGCCGGGCACAGTGATTACGGCAGCTACCTGATCGACACCCATGATCATCCGGTCAGTGACCCGGTTTGGCAGCTGTATCAACGCACCTTGCAGCACCTCGGCCCGGTGTCGACCTTGCTTGAGCGCGATGATCACTTTCCGGATCTGGACGAGCTGCTCGGCGAGCTGAACAAAGCCCGCCTGTTGGCGGCAGAAACGCTACAGGGTGGTGCGCAATGCGCCTGAGTGATTGGCAGGCAGAGGTGCAAAGCTACCTGCTGAATGGCGACGTGACGCCTCATCCGGCCTTGCAGGCGAGCCTGCTCGGCAGCGCTGCGCTGACCGCCGAGCAGGGCTTGGCGATTTATCACAACGCCTACCGCGCGCGCCTGTTGGAAACCCTGCGCGGCGATTACCCCGCCGTGCATGGCTGGCTCGGTGATGACGAGTTCGATGCGCTGGCGCTGGCCTACCTCAATGCTCATCCGTCGCAGCATTACAGTCTGCGTTGGCTGGGTGCGCAGTTGGCGGATTTTATCGATGGCTATCTGGTGCCGGCACAGGCCGCGCCGCTCAGTGAACTGGCGCGTTTGGAATGGGCCTTCACCTTGGCCTTCGATGCCATTGAGGCGCCGGTATTGAGCATGGCGCAGATGGCCGAACTGGCGGCTGAAGACTGGCCCAGCCTGCAAGTGCGCCTATTGCCCAGCGTGCAATGGCTGACGTGTGGACATAACAGTGTGGCGATCTGGCGCGCGTGCAAAGAGCAGACGGAATTCCCCGGTAGCCAGCCGTTGGCCGAGGTTGAAACCTGCCTGGTCTGGCGTGATCAGTTGATTACCCGCTACCGCAGTCTGGCGACGGATGAAGCCGCCGCGCTGCAGGGCATGGCTGTGCAGGGCTGGAACTTTGCCGAGCTGTGTGGCGAGTTGAGTGGTTTGGGTGAACAGGCACCGGTACAGGCCGTGACTTGGCTGCGCCAGTGGCTCAGCGATGGTTTGCTGCAGCGTTACCCAACGGACTAATCCGCAGTAGCGGGCTTTTGCCTTACCATGCCGGCTCTGCCTTGTTGCGAGCCGTGCATGCATGCCTGCCTTCCTGCTGCGTTATCGCGTTGTTCTGATCGTCTTGCTGATTTTGCTCGGCCTGTTGGCGAGCATCTGGCTGGCCGGGCGCTATGCCGAGCAGCGTGCTTGGCAGGAGCGCAGTATCGAAGCCCGTGGCCAGTTGCAGCTGTATGCGCAGTCGATCCATACCCTGGTTGAACGGTTTCGCTCGGTGCCCGAAGTGCTGGCGCTGGACAGTGATATTCGCGCATTGCTGCGCGCCCCCGATGACCGTCTGCTGCGTGAAAAACTCAACCTGCGCTTAGAGCAGCTCAACACGGCGGCCGGCTCCAATGTGCTGTATCTGCTCAATGCCCAGGGTGAGACGCTGGTGGCCAGCAACTGGCGCGACTGGAGCAGCTTCGTCGGCAACAACTACGCCTTCCGCCCGTATTTTCAGGATGCGCTGCGCCAGTCCTCGGGCCGTTATTTCGCGGTGGGGGTAACCACCGGCATCCCCGGTTATTTCCTCTCCCATGCGGTGCGTGATGACAGCGGTACGGTGATCGGCGTGCTGGTGGTCAAGCTGGAGCTGGAAGAGCTGCAGCGTGACTGGGTCAATCAGCCCGGCATATTGCTGGTGGCCGACAGCTACTCGGTGGTGATCCTCAGTAATCGCCCGGCCTGGCGCTTCCTTGCTCTGGATGAGCTGAGCGAGCAGGCGCGCGCCGAGCTGGTAGAAGTGCGCAAGTACGCCGAACAAGCCTTGCAGCCGCTGCCCAATACGTTGCGCCGGCAAATCGACAGCAATAGCCAGTGGCGCCGGGTTGATGGCCCGGATGGCCCACGTGATTACCTCTGGCAGCGCCAGGCCATGGACGACGAAGGCTGGACCTTGCACCTGCTGCATGAACCGAAAACCCTGGTGAACTCTGTGCGCAGTTATCGCCTGGCCGCTGCTGGGGTGTGGATGACCCTGGCTTTTCTATTGCTCTACCTGGCCCAGCGCCGCAAAAACCAGCGCCTGCAAGCGGGTATCCGCGAGCGCCTGGAGCGCGAGGTGGCGCTGCGCACCGCCGAATTGCGTGAGGCGCAGGAAGGCTTGGTGCATGCGGCGAAAATGGCCGCGCTGGGGCAGATGTCGGCGGCCATGGCCCATGAAATAAACCAGCCGCTGACCGCCATGCAGATGCAACTGGGCAGCCTGCGCCTGCTGCTCGACAGCGGCCGCCAGGACGATGTACGTGAAGGGTTAAAACGCATCGACGCCTTGCTGCAACGCATCGCCGGGCTCACCGGGCATCTGAAAACCTTCGCCCGCAAGAGCCCGGCCGGGCTCAGTGAACGCTTGCGTTTAAGCGACGTGCTGGAGCAAACCTTGCAATTATTGGCGCCGCGTTTACGCAGTGAACAGGTGCAACTGCACAGTGACATCGATAGCAGTGCGCTGGTGTTGGGTGATGCGATTCGCCTGGAGCAGGTGTTGCTCAATCTGCTCAACAACGCCCTAGATGCGATGGCGGCAGTCGAGTCGCGACAGCTGCATATCCGTATCGAGCGTCAAGCCGAGCAGTGCGTGTTGAGCATCGCCGACAGCGGTGGCGGCATTGCGGCGGACGCTTTGGCGCATGTGTTCGAGCCCTTCTTCACCACCAAACCGGTAGGGGCAGGGTTGGGGTTGGGGCTGGCGGTGTCCTACGGCATCGTGCGCGAGCTGGGCGGTAGCCTGGAGGCAACCAATGCCGAGCAGGGCGCGGTGTTTACCCTGCGCCTGCCGGCTGCGCCAAACCAGTAGGGTGGATGTCGCTCTTTACATCCACCACTGGCTCATCGCGGTGGCTGGGTGAAGCCATGTAGGGTGGATAGCGCTCTTTTTATCCACCATGGGGCCAGCGTTGGTGGATGGATAAAGCGCCATCCACCCTACAAATTATCAAGGCGTTACACTGCCGCCGATTAATCAGGAGGTTGTATGACCGGGCAGGTAATAGTCGTCGATGACGAAGCGGCAATTCGCGAGGCGGTACAGCAGTGGCTGGAGTTGTCCGGCTTCAGCGTGCAGAGCTGCTCGACGGCGCAGGCCGCGTTGGCGCTGGTTGACCGTGATTATCCCGGCATCATCATCAGCGATGTACGCATGCCCGGCACCGATGGTTTGCAGCTGCTCGACAGCGTGCTGGAGCGCGACCGCGACTTGCCGGTGATTCTGGTCACCGGGCATGGCGATGTACCGATGGCGGTGCAAGCCTTGCGGCAGGGCGCCTATGACTTTATCGAGAAGCCCTTCACCCCTGAACGCCTGCTCGACAGCGTGCGCCGGGCTTTGGATAAGCGCCGGTTGGTCTGTGAAAACCGCCAGCTGCGTCAGCAGTTCGCCCTCAAGGATCATATCGAGTCGCAGCTGCTCGGCGTCTCGCGACCGATGGACACCCTGCGCCGGCAGATCCTCGAGCTGGCCGGCACCTCGGTGAATATCCTCCTGCGTGGCGACACCGGCAGTGGCAAGGAGCGGGTGGCGCGCTGCCTACATGACTTCAGTAACCGCGCCGGCAAACCGTTTGTGGCGCTGAACTGCGCGGCGATTCCCGAGCACCTGTTTGAGAGCGAGCTGTTCGGCCATGAGAGCGGCGCCTTTACCGGTGCCCAAGGCAAGCGCATCGGTCGTATCGAGCATGCTGATGGCGGCACCCTGTTTTTAGACGAGGTGGAAAGTCTGCCGTTGGCCCAGCAGGTCAAATTGCTGCGCGTGTTGCAGGAGAAAACCCTGGAGCGCCTGGGTTCCAACCGCAGCATTCAGGTTGATTTGCGGGTGATCAGTGCGGTCAAGCCAGACCTGCTCGATGAGGTCAAGGCCGGGCGTTTCCGTGAAGACCTGTACTACCGCCTGAATGTGGCCACTCTACGGATTCCCGCTTTGCGCGAGCGCCGTGAAGACATTCCGCTGCTGTTCGATCATTTCGCCAACCAGGCCGCGCAACGTCATGGCCGTGAGACGCCGAGCCTACCGCCCAGCGAGCTGAGCCGGCTGCTGGCGCATGACTGGCCGGGCAATGTGCGTGAACTGATTAACGCGGCCGAACGCCACGCCCTCGGTTTGAATGGCGGGCTGGAACCTGCGGATGAGCTGCCGGTGCAATCGCTGGCCGAGCAGATGGAAGCCTTCGAGGCGCAATGCCTGCACCGCGCGTTGCAACATTGCCAGGGCAATATTGCCGAGGTCATGACGCTGCTACAGCTGCCACGACGCACCCTCAACGAGAAGATGCAGCGTCACGGCTTGCTGCGCAGTAGCTACCGGCCGGCCGGCAGCAACGACGAAGACTAGGTACGGCTGCAAACACGTGACGTGATTTGTAGCCCGGATGAAATCCGGGGTATCGATAGCGCTCATAAAACCACCCCCGGATTGCATCCGGGCTACCAGAGCGATGTAGGGTGGGTCGGGGCGCGTAGCGGACGCTGTTTTCATCCACCATGGCTGTTGGTGGATGGGTGAAGCGTCATCCACCCGACGAATTCGCACCTTTGAGAGTTCGTAGGCGAAATTTCGCTTATCTAGGTTTTTTCAGTGGCGGATTTCCGCTTGCTACATCCAGCCATGCTGGCAGTCTGATTGGAGTAAAGGCTCTAGTGCGGGCTTTTCTGTCACTGGCACGGCATCTGCTATAGCTCTTGTCAGCCGCGCACTCGATTGCGCTGGCACCCATAAGAAAGACAAGAGGTGAACCCCATGAACTGCCCTGCATCATCTGCGCGCTCGGCGCGTCCGGCATCAATACCTTCTCTCTTGTGCGTTCGGCTCAGGTCGTGCGTTGGCCTCTGCCACTTTCTGCCATTCAGCTAAATCGGGCCCTGCACGGTCGTACTGACCTTCAGCGTCTACAGTGAAAACCTCTGCATAAAGCCATAACAACGACGGAGTTTCTTCCATGCGAATGACCAAACGTTTCAGCCTATTTGCTGCTGCCGCAGCCTTTACCGCCAGCACCGCAGCACTGGCTGCACCGACCTTTATCAATATTCTCACCGGCGGCACCAGCGGTGTGTACTACCCGATTGGTGTTGGCCTGTCGCAGCTGTACAGCAACGGTATCGAAGGCTCGAAGACCTCGGTACAGGCGACCAAAGCTTCGGTTGAGAACCTCAACCTGCTGCAATCCGGCCGTGGCGAACTGGCCCTGGCCCTGGGCGATTCCGTGGCCGATGCCTGGAATGGCGTGGAAGACGCCGGCTTCAAAGCGCCGCTGAAAAAACTGCGCGCTATTGCCGGCACCTACCCGAACTACATCCAGATCGTTGCCAGCAAGGAATCCGGGATCAAGACCCTGGCTGACCTCAAGGGCAAAACCATCTCCGTGGGCGCGCCGAAGTCCGGTACCGAGCTCAACGCGCGCGCCATCTTCAAGGCGGCTGGCTTGAGCTATGACGACATGGCCAAGGTCGAGTTCCTGCCGTACGCCGAGTCGGTAGAACTGATTAAGAACCGTCAGTTGGATGCCACCCTGCAGTCTTCGGGCCTGGGCATGGCGGCGATTCGTGACCTGGCGGCAACCCTGCCAATCACCTTCGTTGCGGTACCGGCTGAAGTAACCGCGAAAATTGGTAACGATGCTTACCAGGCTGCTTCGATCCCGGCCGGCACCTATGACGGTCAGGATGCTGAGGTGCCGACTGTGGCTATCACCAACATCTTGGTTAGCCATGAAGGGGTGTCTGAAGACGTCGCCTACCAGATGACCAAACTGATGTTTGAAAACCTTGAGCGTCTGGGCAATGCCCATTCCGCCGCCAAGGACATCAAGCTGGAAACTGCAGCGAAAAACCTGCCGATCCCGCTGCACCCAGGTGCTGAGCGTTATTACAAAGAAGTTGGCGCGCTGTAAGGCTGTTGAAGGATTGGCTGCGTAGGATGGGTTGAGCAACGCGATACCCATGCTGCACGGCTTGAGTCTGGAGAGAAGCTTCAGCAACGTTCGATGGGTTACGCCGCTGCGCGGCTAACCCATCCTACCTAGGCTCCACTGTCAGTAGAGTTGCGAATAAAACCGGTGTGATCGTCACGGCAGGTTTTGTTGGCGCCTCTTGTGCTATCGACGTTGTAACGAGGGCATCCGCTCCATGAGTGACCACAATCAAGGCTTAGCTGCCAACCCCGGCGACTGGCCCAAAGCGCTGTTCTATGTCGCGCTGCTGTTCTCCATTTTCCAGATCACCACCGCCGCCTTTCACCCGGTGTCGAGCCAGATTCTGCGTGCAATCCACGTAGGCTTTCTGTTGATGGTGGTGTTTCTCTGCTTTCCGCTGCGCGGCAAGGGCCAACCTTGGCAGCCGATGGCCTGGTTACTCGGTTTGGCCGGCATGGCCACGGCGGCATACCAGTGGTATTTCGAGGCTGATCTAATTCAGCGCTCCGGCGACTTGACCAACAGCGACATGGCCATCGGCCTGCTGTTGATCGTCCTGGTGTTCGAGGCCGCGCGCCGCGTCATGGGCATTGCCCTGCCGCTGATTTGCGCGCTGTTTCTGGTCTATGGTCTGTTCGGCCAATACCTGCCGGGCGACCTGATGCACCGCGGTTATGACCTCGATCAGATCGTCAACCAGCTGTCCTTCGGCACCGAAGGCCTGTACGGCACGCCGACCTATGTATCGGCCACCTACATCTTCCTGTTTATCCTGTTTGGTGCGTTTCTCGAACAGGCCGGGATGATCAAGCTGTTCACCGATTTCGCCATGGGCCTGTTCGGCCACAAGCTTGGCGGCCCGGCCAAAGTCTCAGTGGTGTCGTCGGCGCTGATGGGCACCATCACCGGTTCCGGTGTGGCCAACGTGGTCACCACCGGCCAGTTCACCATCCCGCTGATGAAGCGCTTCGGTTACAAGTCGGCCTTTGCCGGCGGTGTTGAGGCGACGTCCTCCATGGGCAGCCAGATCATGCCGCCGATCATGGGCGCCGTGGCGTTCATCATGGCCGAGACCATCAACGTGCCGTTCTTTGAAGTCGCCAAGGCGGCGCTGGTGCCGGCCTTGCTGTATTTCGGCTCGGTGTTCTGGATGGTTCACCTGGAAGCCAAACGCGCTAACCTGCGTGGCCTGCCGAAAGACCAGTGCCCGAACCCTTGGGCGGCAGTGAAGCAGCGTTGGTACTTGCTGATTCCGTTGTTCATCCTTATCTACCTGCTGTTCTCCGGGCGCACGCCGTTGTTCTCCGGCATGGTTGGCCTGGCCCTGACCGCTATCGTGATTCTCGGCTCGGCAATCATTTTGCGGGTGTCGTCCAAGGTCATGCGCTTTGCCTTCTGGATTGCCCTCGGGGTGCTTTGCGCCGGCTTCTTCCAGCTCGGTATCGCCGTGGTGTTTGGCGTGGTGGCGCTGCTGGTGGCGATTAGCTGGTTTATCAAAGGCGGCCGCGACACCTTGGTCATCTGCCTGCACGCCTTGGTTGAAGGCGCGCGCCATGCGGTGCCAGTCGGTATTGCCTGCGCCTTGGTGGGCGTGATCATCGGTGTGGTCTCGCTGACCGGTGTGGCCTCGACTTTTGCCGGTTACATTCTGGCGATTGGTCAGGACAACCTGTTCCTCTCGCTGATTCTGACCATGCTCACCTGCCTGGTATTGGGCATGGGCATTCCGACCATTCCCAACTACATCATCACCAGTTCGATCGCCGCACCGGCGCTGCTGGAGCTGGGCGTACCGCTGATCGTCTCGCACATGTTCGTCTTCTACTTCGGCATCATGGCCGATCTCACGCCGCCGGTGGCACTGGCCTGTTTCGCGGCCGCGCCGATTGCCCGCGAGAGCGGTTTGAAGATCAGCATGTGGGCCATTCGCATTGCCGTAGCCGGGTTTATCGTGCCGTTTATGGCAGTGTACGAGCCGGCGTTGATGCTGCAGGGCGATAGCCTGTTGGCGACCGTCTATGTGGTGTTCAAAGCGGCACTGGCTATCGGTATCTGGGGTGCGATCTTTACCGGCTTCCTGCAAATCAAGATGCCGTGGTGGGAGCGTGCGCTGGGCTTTGCCGCCGGTGCCAGCCTGATTCTGGCGACGCCCATGAGCGATGAAATCGGCTTTGCCTTAGCGGCTGTATTTATCGCCCAACACCTGTGGCGTGCGCGTAATGCGCAGGTAGCCACTGCATGATTGGTCTGTGCCTGGGGTTGGCTGGCGCGGTATGGGCAGAGGTGCCTACGCCAGCGTTCACCTTGGGCTGGATGCACACCATCGAGAAAATTCGTTGGGAAGAGGATTACCGCGTTACGCCTGAGGGGTTGATGCTCGGCGAGGCGCGGGTCAAGGGTTCCGGGGCCGGTATGGAGATTCCAGACGGCGCCGAACTGCGCGAGGGCAGCTGGCATTACCAGCGTCAGCTACCCCCCTTGCAACCGCTGCGCCTGGGGCGAACCCCCGAGGCAGGGGATTACCAACTGTGTTTCAACCAGCGTTGCCACTCGATGAGTGAATGGCTCGGCCCGCCAAAAGCGACCCAGCCCGCGTTGGAACTTTGGAGCTGTGAGCTCAGCTCCCCGGCCGTTGCTGCCGGCCAGGATGACGGTTAAGACCGCATTTGCTTCCAAGGCCACAAGCTTTGGCGTGCTGTAGAGGAGAGCCCCCATTTGGCGTAGCCGGTGGGGGTTTTGTTCATCTGCAGTAACGGTTAGTTTCAGCAGATTGACCGACAAGCAGGCTGTTATGAGCACCATCACCTATTACCTGGATATGCAGCGCCCCGAGCAGATTATTGGCAAACCACTGCCGGCCGATTTGAGCGTGGTTGAATGCCAGCACAAGCAGTATCAGCTCAACCGTTTTCTCTACCAGCTGGTTGGCGAGCCCTGGCAGTGGACCGACAAACTGAGCTGGAGCGATGCGCAGTGGCGCGCGCTGATCGAGCAGCCCGGCCATCGCACCTGGGTGGCCTATTACCAGGGTGCGGTTGCCGGTTACTACGAGCTGCTGCGCGACGCCGAGGGCGTGGTGGAGATTCTTTATTTCGGCCTGGCGGAAGCGTTCTTCGGGCAGGGCTTCGGCGGCCCGTTGCTGACTCAGGCGCTGCAATCGGCCTGGGCTTGGCCCGGTACCACGCGGGTTTGGGTGCATACCTGCAGTCTCGATCACCCCAGCGCGCTGGCCAATTACCAGGCGCGTGGTCTGCGTATTTATCGTGAAGAGGTCGAGGCTGAGGCCCCTTAAGAGGGTCTACGCTTGCAGGGCGTCCACTTATTTCAGGAGCCGATCATGCGCCGTGTTCTCAGCCATCCTCTGTTACTCAGTTTTTGCCTGCTACCCACCCTGGCCTGTGCGGTAGATATTCAGCCTGGTTTGTGGGAAATCAGTTCGGACACTATGCAGGTCGGCGGCCAGGCGGTGCCGGGGATGGAGGCAATGCTTGAGCAAATGAAAAATCTGCCCCCTGAGCAGCGCCAGATGATGGAGCAAATGATGGCGCAGCAGGGCGTGCAATTGGGCGACAAAGGCGTGCGCATTTGCATGACGGAGGCGCAAATCAAGGCCCAGCAAATCCCCCTGCAAGACCCCGACTCTGGCTGCAAAAATGAAGTGACCGAGCACAGTGCCGAGCTGTGGAAATTCCGCTTTACCTGCCCCAACGGGCAGGGTGAGGGCGAGACCCGCTTTATCAGTGACAAAGAATTCACTTCAACGGTCAACGGCACCTTCGATGGCCAGAGCAGTAGCATGCAAAGCCATGCGCGTTGGGTGGCGGCGGATTGTGGAGCGTTGCAGCGGCCTTAGCGGCCCTTGAGCGGATTGACGATGCCGTGGCGTTCTTTCAGCGCCTGTACCAGCTTGGCCTCCTTATTAAGAAAGGCATCAAACTGCTTGATGACCTCAGGGTATTTGATGCTCGACAGAAAGTAGTGATCATCCTCATAGGCCAGGCTGGGATCGAACACCAGGGCCTCGTTTCCTGCCGTGTTATAGAGCTGGTGCTGCACCACTTGCGGGTTGAGGTAAACGCCGTCGACCCGGTCACTCAGCGCCATGGCCAGCAGTGAGTCGATCTGATTGGCCTGAATCAGCAGGATCTTCCCCGCCTTGATGTCATCCAAGTAGGGCCAGGGGGTAAAACCGCGTTGGGTGCCCAGACGTTTCAGGCGTGCTTTGCCCTGGCCGAGAAACTGCGGTTTGACCAGCACGCCATCGATGGCCGGCGCGGCCGCCTGGCTGAAATACAGCGTGTGATCCTGCTTGAGGTCGGCATTCCAGCGTGGGTTATCCGGGTATTTGAAATCCACCCGACCGCTGAGAAAGTCGCTAAGCAGGCGTCGTACTGGGAGCGGTTCGTAGAGAAAAACATGGCCCTGTTGCGCGGCAAAGGCGTCTAGCAGATCGCGGCCATAACCCATGTACTGGCCATTCTGCACATCGGAGTAGGGCATATAAGGCTGCAGTTCGACCCCGACCTTGAAGGTGTCGGCTTGTACGGAAAATGCACTAAGGAGCAATAGGCCTGCCAGAAAAGGCAGCAGAGGTCTCATGAGTGGCGTCTCGTCCAGTGCCCTGACGGCTATAGCTCAACGATAGCTAATTGCCGGTGTTGTGTGAGCGTGCTGTCGATAAAAGCTGACGTTTTGAGCAAAAAATGAATCCGTAAAGTAGCTGTAATGGCCATCAGTCGTGGCTTTGCGCCAGCACGAATAGGCTATGAATGTTACCCTGTTAGGTGAAGCCACCGTACGGTTGGCTGTAAAAGCAGGGCAATTCGGTCCTCGTGCGCGTTAAGCGTGCCACACGCAAAAGGAGCATTCCACATGGAAAAAGACCCTTCGTCTGACACGATTCCACAACCAGAGGCGGCAACTCTGGACGGTATTCCGGCCCCCTCCGGTGATGCCAATCTGATCGACACCGATTACGTCATCGGGCAAGACAATATTCAAGGCAAGTTCCTCTTCCCCCTCGATATTCACGGCAAGGTATTCAGCATTTCAGCGCTGACTATTGTGCTGTTCGTGGTGCTGACGCTGGCCCTGCAAGATCAGGTAGAGCCGCTGTTTAGCGCCCTGCGTGGCTGGTTGACCGGCAACCTGGCGTGGTTCTTTATCGGCTCGGCCAATATCTTTGTGCTGCTGTGCTTGGGCTTGATTATTTCGCCACTGGGCAAAGTGCGTTTGGGCGGTATGGATGCGAAGCCGGACTACACCTACGTGGGCTGGTTCTCCATGCTGTTTGCCGCCGGTATGGGTATCGGCCTGATGTTCTATGGCGTGGGCGAGCCCATGTCGCACTTTGGCTCGGCCATGGGCGGTGTGAGTGTCGGCGAGGATGGTCTGCGTACCGACTGGGCGCCACTCGGTGCTGCAGCCGGTGATGCTAAGGCCGCCGCCAGCTTGGGCATGGCAGCAACTATCTTCCATTGGGGCCTACACCCTTGGGCGATCTACGCGATTGTGGCTTTGGCCCTGGCGCTGTTTTCGTTCAACAAAGGCCTGCCGCTGTCGATTCGTTCGATTTTCTACCCGATTCTCGGTGAGCGGGTGTGGGGCTGGCCAGGGCATCTGATCGATATCCTTGCAGTGTTCGCCACCTTGTTTGGTCTGGCTACTTCCCTTGGTTTGGGTGCCGCCCAGGCGGCTGCCGGGCTTGATCATCTGTTCGGTATTACCGCGAACGACACCAGTAAGGTGCTGCTGATTATCGGCATCACCTGCCTTGCCCTGTTGTCTGTTGTGGCGGGCCTGGAAAAAGGCGTTAAGCGCTTGTCCGAGCTGAACATGGGCTTGGCCATTTTGCTGTTGCTGTTCGTCATCATTGCCGGCCCGACGTTGGCGATCTTTACCGGTTTCTTTGACAACCTCGGTTCATACCTGCGTTATCTGCCGGAACTGTCCAACCCGATTGGCCGTGAAGACGCCAACTTCAGCCAAGGCTGGACGGCCTTCTACTGGGCCTGGTGGATCAGCTGGTCGCCGTTTGTGGGCATGTTTATCGCCCGGGTCAGCCGTGGCCGTACTGTGCGCGAGTTCCTGATTGCCGTGCTGTTGGTGCCGTCGATTGTATCGGTGCTGTGGATGACCGCATTTGGTGGCACAGCCATCAGCCAGTTTGTCGCGGATGGCTTTATGGGCGTGCAGGATGCAGCGCTGGAGCTGAAGCTGTTTGCCATGCTGGCTGAGCTGCCACTGTCGGCGATCAGCTCGTTTATCGGTATCGTCCTGGTGATCGTGTTCTTCGTCACCTCGTCGGACTCCGGTTCTCTGGTGATCGACACCATCACTGCCGGCGGCAAGGTCAATGCACCGACCCCGCAGCGGGTGTTCTGGGTGATCACCGAAGGTGTTGTAGCCATCGCCCTGTTGCTGGGTGGCGGGCTAGTCGCCTTGCAAGCCATGGCGGTGTCGACCGGTTTGCCGTTCACCATTGTGCTGTTGGTGGGCTGTGTGTCGATCGTCAAAGGCTTGATGAGCGAACCGCGCTAAAACACGGTTGTTGAGCTGTACAAGAGCGCGCCTTCGGGCGCGCTTTTTTGTGCGTGCGAGCTTTGCATTAGCGACGCCTGCCACCTGTAGGAGCGGGCTTGCCCGCGATGCTTTACGCGGCATCACGCCTGCAAAGAGGGCCGCCGCCGTAGGATGGGCTGAGCGTGGCGATACCCATCACGTGGTCACGTGCTTGATGTGTCGACGCTACACCGAGTGTGTTGAGTGTTGTGGGCGGGGCTTTAAAAATAGAGCTGTCAGCATTTTATTAGAAATGCAGGTATCAATTATCAGGGGTTACGGCAGTGCTTAACTCTTGGTCGGCATCGGCGGCTAGTTTCAGGCGGTCAGCTTTACTGATGTATTTATCCTTATTATTAGGTGGCGCTAACTTGGCGCTGGCTTTTTTTGCGTGTGCCTGTAGCAGTTGTTTTATCTTTTTGCGGCGATTCATGTTTCTTACCCATTGTTAGATAGTAATTAGTCGCAGGTTGAAATATTGATCCAGAACTAAGTAACGCGCGACGCGTTAGGTCGCAGTCAGTAATTGGTTACGCCATCTCAACTCTAGCGCAGCCAGCCCGCCGACAAAAATAGCCTCCCCGGCTAAATGTACGCTTCCCAGCAGAGTCATAGTCCCAAGATACTGGGTCGCAATACCCATGCAAACGAAAGCCCAAAGCGCATTTGCGGATATTAAAATATTTATTAAGACTTTTTCTCTCTTAGCCCGCCTGGCCAGCGAGAATGAATAACAGGCATAGACTAAGTTGGTCGCGCCAATCAATAACAAGAGGTTTTCTGGGATGGCGTATAAGCCGCTAAGCCACCCGGAGAATAAGACAACTAAAAGGCCAGCTACTGCGCCAGCAGTACAGTCGACCCACAGAAGATTTTTGATTATTTGCATAGACCCTCAACTCCACAGCTCGCCCACCGGCGTATCGGTCGCGTAGTGCGTGGCCACTTGGGCTTGCAGCAGTTCGGCGGTAGCCAGGGCGTCGATCAAGGCGTGGTGCGCCGAGTAAGACGGCAGGTTGTAGCGCAAGCGGCTGTCGGCCAGGCGTATCGACACTGGCTCGCGGCGCCACAAGCGTTCCCACCAGCTCGGCTGGCGATGCAGGCGGGCTTCCAGCTGCATGGTGTCGATCACGGGGAATTGCAGGCCTTCACCGAGGTGATCGCGTACGGCCTTATCAAGGAAGCTGCGTTCAATGTTGCGGTAGTGCACCACCATTACTTTGCCGGCCATGGCCGTGAGCAGCTCGTCGAGAATCTGCCCCAGGCGCGGCGCGTGGCGAATGTCCGAGTGGGTGATGTGGTGAAAGGTCACCGATTCGCTGCTCAATTCGCAGACCGGTTTGACCACCCAATACAGCGCGTCGCCACAACGGATGCGGCGCAGGTTGCACGGCACCAGACCGAGGCTGACGATGGCGTGCTGGTTGGCGTCGAGGCCGGTGGTTTCCACATCCAGGGCCATCAGTGGCACCTGTTCCAGCGGCGTGTCGGCGCTGACCACGCCGGCCTGGTAGAAGGCTTGCAAGCGTGGGTTCTGCGCGCTGCTGGCGAGCCTGGCGAACTGCTCAGTCCAATCGAAAAGCGCGCTGGCGGGGTGTTTGCCGTGACGCGCCATCAGCTTTTGCTCGGCTGGGCTGGATAGCGAAAGCGCAGGAATTTCTGCGCATTGCTCAGCACCTGAAAGGCTTCTTTGAGGTTGTGCCGATCACTGGCCGAGATCTTTTCTGGTTCGATGTAGTTGTTCGGCTCGCGTCCTTCTGCCACCGCGCTGGCCTGATGGCGGATGCGCACCATGCTGAGAAACTCCAGGGCGTAGCGCAGTTGGCTGATGGCCTCGGGTTGCAACAGTTTGGTTTTGGCGATGGCGTCGAGCCGTTCCAGTGAGTTCTGCGCTTTGCTGCCGCACGCCAGTGCGTGGATGCGGATCAAGTCGGTGAGCGGTGCAGTGCCCCGGCCCTTGAGGTTGATGATGTGCTTCTGCTGACCATCGGTCTCCATCACGAAGGTGCGAAAGAAGCCCAGCGGTGGGGTGCGATTCAAGGCGTTGCGGGCCATGGCGGCGAGGAAGGCTGGGGCGTTGCTGGCTTTTTCGGCAAGCAGTTCCTTGAGGTTCTCCGCCAGCTCGATTTCGCCGTGTACGCCGTCCAGGTCAAAGAAGATGCTGCTGTTGAGCAAGGTTTGCGGGTTGGGTCGGTCGATCCACTCGCTGAAGTAGGTACGCCAGACCTTGAGTGGCTGTCGCCACTGGCGGTTGCTGGCCATGATCCCGCCTTTGCAATAGGTGTAGCCGCACGCCGCCAGGCCATCGCTGACGAATTTGGCCAGCTCGGCAAAGTAGCTGTCATGCAGATCGGGGTCGAAGCGGTCGTCGAGGACCAGGGCGTTGTCTTGGTCCGTTACCACCAGCTGTTCGTCACGGGCCATAGAGCCGGCGGCGAGGAAGCAGTAGGGCACGGGCGGTGGGCCGAGTTTCTGTTCGGCCAATTCCAGCAGGCGTTGGCTGAAAGCGCGGCCGATGCCGGCCATGGCGCTGCCGATCATGTGTGCGGTGGCCTGCTCGTTGGCCATGCGCACGAAGGTGCCGCGCAGGTCGGGAAGCAGCCCTTGCAGGCCGGCGACATCCGGCTGATTGAAGATCGAGTTGACCAGGTACAGGCTGCTTTGTGACTCGTAGCGGATGATGTCGGAGAGGTTGATCATTCCCACCGGGCGGCGTCGTTGCACCACCGGTAGATAGTGGATGTTGTGGCGCAACATGCTCAACATGGCTTCGAACACGCTGTCATCAGCCTGGATGGTGATGGGATCTGGCGACATCACTTGGCTTACCGGGGTGGCGCTGTCCAGCCCTACGGCCAGCACGCGGGTGCGCAGGTCGCGGTCAGTGAGAATGCCGACCATGGTAGAGCCGGGCTCACAGCTGTCGAGAATCACCAGTGATGACACGCTCTGTTCCGTCATCAGCTGCGCAGCCTGCCGCACGGGTGTGTCCTGGCTGGCGCAAACGGGTTGGCGGGAGACCAGCGTGCGCACCTTGATCTGCATCAGGTCACTGGCTTTGCCCTGGCTCTCCACCGCGGATTTAAGCCGTGATTGCCCCTCTGCCTCAACGAAGTCAGCAAAATGGTCGTGTTGTTCACACAACTGGGCGAACAGAGCCGCCGGAATAAAGTAGATCAAGCTATCTTCGATGGCCCGCGCGGGGAAGCGCACCTTGTTGCTGCGCAGCAAGCCGGCTTGGCCGAAGATGTCGCCTTCGCTCAGGCGGTTGTACAGCTCGCCGTGACGTCGGTAGATTTCGACGGCGCCGCTGCGCACGTAATGCAGTTCATGGATGGCCGCGCCGTACAGCAGGATGTCACTGCCGGCCTTGAAGTAGGCCACTTCGACCTGGCGCGCGATGCTGTCGAGGCTGTCCTCGGGCAGGGAGTCGAAGGGCGCGAAGCGCTGCAAGTGGTCGCGGATTTCCAGTAACTCGATTTGCATGGGGGCCTCGCGGGTTGGCTGGCAGTACAGGATACGAGCATCCCGGCAGGATGTCCGCCTTGCTGGCGTTACCGGGTGTGCCTGCGTCCGCGCTCAGCGCCGATTATTATCAAGGGCTGCCGAGTGACGCGCGTGATCAAGTGGATTTTTAACGACCAGTTAAACAAGGAGCGGCGATGCAAGGTACGGGGCTTTGGTGGGGCGCGGCACTGCTGCTGTTGGCCGCTATTACGATTTATTACTACAACCGCCTGGTGTTCAACCGCGCGCGGGTTGCTGAGGCGTGGAGCGGTATCGATGTGCAGCTCAAGCGCCGCGCCAGCTTGATTCCGGCGCTGGTCGAGTGCGTGCGCCAATACATGGGCTATGAACAGGCCACGTTGCAGGCACTGGTGCAGGAACGTATGCGCGCAGTGCAACTGGCGGATTCACCGCTGGGCCAGCGTGCGCCGGTGGAGGCGCACGTGAGCACACAACTGCGCCAGCTGTTTGCTCTGTTCGAGGATTACCCCGCACTCAAGGCTGATGGCCAGTTTATTGACCTGCAACGCACCCTCACCGAGGTCGAAAATCATATCCAGATGGCCAGGCGTTACTACAACGGCGCCGTGCGTGAACTGAATGTGCGGGTCGAGTCGGTGCCCAGCAACCTGGTGGCGCGCACCTTTGCTTTTACCCCGGCCGAGTACTTCAGCCTGGATGATCCACGTGACACCCAGTCGCCAAAAATGGAGTTTTGAGATGCTGCGAGTCGTACGGTTTGCCTTGCTGGGGCTGTGTTTGCTGCCGTTCTGGGCCGCAGCGGCTGAAGTGATTGAGGACTTTGCCGTCACCTTGCAGGTGCAGCGCGACGGCAGTGTGCTGGTAACCGAGCAGATTACCGTGCAGGCCGAAGGGCAGCAGATTAAGCGGGGTATCTATCGCGATTTACCGGTCAGCTATGAGCTGCCTCTGGGTTTGCGCAAGAGTGGGCCCATTACGTTGCTTGGCGTCACCCGTGACGGCGAACCAGAGCGCATCCGCACTGAGCGCAACGGTGCCTGGGTGCGTTATTACATCGGTTCGGCGGATCACGTGTTGAAGCCAGGGCGCTATCAGTACGTGCTGCGTTATCGAGTTGAACGGCAGTTGCTCACTCATACCGATAAAGATGAGTTGTATTGGAATGTCACCGGTAATGGTTGGGTATTCCCGATTCTGCGTGCCTCTGTCGAGGTGACGCTGCCGCAGGGCGCACGCATTGGCGGGCTGGCGGCTTACACCGGCGCCGGTGGTGAGCAGGGTCAGGCGTTTGCGGTGGTCGAGCAGCGCGATGACTACTTGCATGTGGAAACCCGTGAAACCTTGCCGGCCTATCACGGCCTGACCGTGGCGGTTGATTGGCCGGCGGGGCTGGTGGTGCACCCTGGCCTGCTGCAGCGCGGCGGCTATTTACTCTGGGATAACCTCGGTCTGTGCCTGGGTGCGTTGCTGTTGATTGGTCTGCTGTTGTTTTACCTGCTCGCCTGGAATCGCGTCGGCCGCGACCCGCAGAAAGGGGTGATTATTCCGCTGTTCGAGGGGCCAGAAGGGATGAGTGCGGTGCAGGCCGGTTACCTCTGGCATCGCGGTTTGCGTGGCAGTTACTCAGCGGCGCGAGCGTTCAGTGTATGGCTGACCGATATGGCGATCCGCAAGCATCTGCATATCGAAGACAGCCCCCGTGGTGGTGGCTTTAACCTGGCGCGCGGGCAGGGCGAGCGGGACGACTTTAGCGCGAGTGATCGCGACCTGCGCAAGCGGCTGTTCCCGGCCAACAAGGAAGGCATCGCACTGCAGATCGGCAGCGAATACGAGCCGCGCCTGGCCAGTGCGGTGTCAGGCTTGAGCAGCCAATTGAAAAAGCAGGGCAAGGCCTGGTTCAGCAATAACCGTGGCATCTGGGTGTGGGGCCTGGTCTGGGCGGTCGCTGCATGCCTGCTGATGATCTGTAGCGGAGCGCAGAGCGAGGACGATATGGTCACCGGCCTGGCGGGTGCGGTGTTTAGCTTGGGGTTTGGTGTGCCCTCGCTGTTTGTGTTGCGCCTGGCTTGGCATCAACCCAGTTGGGGCAAGCAGGTCGGCTTGGGTTTAATGGGTTTGATGTTTGTTTGGCCGGTGCCGATTGGTTTGTGGATGCTCATCGAGTCGACGTCGTTGCCAGCTATTTTGTTGATGGGTGTCTATCTGGTGTTGGTGGTGGTTTTTTACTACCTGCTGCCGGCGCCGTCAGTCAACGGGCGGCGTTTGCTCGACGCCCTAGAAGGTTATCGCGACTACCTGCAGCTGGCCGAACGCGACGTGTTGGCCCTGGCAGGCGCCGCGCCGGCGATGAGCATCGCCTTGTATGAGCGGCATTTGCCTTATGCCATGGCGCTGGGTGTGGAGGATCAGTGGAGTGCGCGCTTTAGTGCCGCGCTAGCCAGCGGTTTGATTGACCCGGCGCAGCGTGACTACCAGCCCGACTGGTACCACAGCCACAGTAATTTCAGCACGCCACTGGCCATGAGCAGTGCATTGGCCGCTGGGCTGAGCAGTGCCACAGCGCTGGCCTCATCACCGCCGTCGAGCAGTTCATCGGGCGGCGGCGGCGGCTCCTCCGGTGGTGGCTCGTCTGGCGGTGGTGGCGGTGGTGGGGGAGGCGGCGGTTGGTAGGGTGATTTTGTGGGGGGGGCTTCAGTCGCGATCAAGGCTCGTCGCGGCTGAAGCCCCTTCCACAGATCATGATCAGCGACATTAAGGCTTGCGGGTTTCCTGCAACATGGCCAGCAAGGCTTCGCTTTTTTCCAGTTGTTCGGCTTCGCTGAGCTGCGGGTTTTCCAGCACGCTGTCGAGCTGTTCGATCAGCTCGCTCTGCCGGTTGATGCGCTCATCCAGTTTTTCCAGCTTGCGCTGGTTGCGCCAGCTCCACAGCGCCAAGGCGCAAGCAGCCAGCACAACGGCGGCCAGCACGATCATGGTCAGGGTGTTCATCGCGGCTCCAGAGGTTTGTGCATCAACATACGCGGCAAGTTAACAGCGCCGCGCGTTACCGTCTGTGCCTGCTGCACAGAAAATCCCTGGCGGTCGAAAAACGCCTGAGCCACCAGGCTGGCCTCGGTGAATACCCTGCTAACCCCGGCCGCCTGCATGCGCGTTTCGGCTGCCGCGTACAGCGCGCTGGCGACACCTTGGCGCGCGTAATCGGGAGCGGTGAACAACAGGTCGATATGGCCGTCGAGGTTAAAGCCGATAAAACCGGCGAGCTGCCCGTCGCGGTGCGCCAGCAGCACCTGCAAACCGGCCAGGCGCTCTTGCCAGGCCGGCAGATCGGCTGCCGATGGTGCCCAGGCTTGGCGCTGCGCGGCATCATAGTGAGCTGCGGCCAGATGCTGTATCGAGGCACTGAACAGCGCCGTTACGGCGGTGAGATCGTCCGCTTGGTAGGGCCGCAGATGGATCATGGCGGTGCTGGGCATTCGGCGCTTCTGTGGTTGTAAGTGCTTAGGCATTGTCGGTGTGCGGCGGTGCATTGCTCAAGGTGATTGAGTCGTTCTGGATGGGCTGCGCCAGATCAGGGTTGCTTCTTGCGCAGGCTTTTCAGGCGCTGGCTGGCGCGCTGCACGGCGGCCATTTTTTCCGGGCGCTTCATGCGTTTCCATTGTTTGATCTCGGCTTTGCTGCGCCCGCAGCTTAGGCACAGATCGCCGCTCAACTGGCAAACGGCAATACAAGGGTTGTCAATTTCCTTGGCCATGAACTATCGCTTGGCCGAACGCTGGCGGGCCAGGCGTTGTTGCCAGTTGCCGCCGTCGACCCGCAGGCACTGTTGCTCATTGTCGAGGTGGACATGGGCCGCCGGCGTGTCGAGTTGAATCGCTGCGGCCTGCAAGGCGGCAGCGGTCAGTTCCCGCATTAGACGATCTTGCCCTCTGGCGATGGCGGCGTCCTGCTCTGCCTGGCTGGCGAAGACCCAGATCACCCGTAGGCTGGCGGGGAAGTGTTGGTAATCAACATCATGGGTCAGCCACTGGAAACCGACAATTTCGGCCTTGGCGGCTTCGCAGGCGTCGGTCAGGGTCGCGGCCAACGTCCGTTCAATCTGGCTTTGCTCGCGCTTACTCAGGTTCATGGGGGCTCCTTGTTGGTGTGGGGCTACCGTGCAGGATAACGCCGAAAGCGGCTGGTTTATCCGGGCATACGCGCCTCGGTGCTCAGTCGTTCGACCAGCTCATTGAGCGTTAGGCTGCCCAGGTTGTCGCCAGCGCGGCTGCGCAGGGTCACGCGGCCTTCGGCTTTTTCCTGGTCGCCGATCACCAGCAGGTAGGGCACTTTCTGCAGGGTGGCTTCGCGGATCTTGTAGCCGATCTTCTCGTTGCGCAGGTCCGCCGCCGCGCGCAAGCCGGCGCGTTTGAGCGTGGCGAGCACTTGGCGGGCGTAGTCGTTCTGCCCTTCGGAGATGGTCAGCACGGTCGCCTGTTGCGGGGCCAGCCACAGCGGAAACAAGCCGCTGTAGTGCTCGATCAGGATGCCGGTAAAGCGCTCCAGCGAGCCGAACAGGGCACGGTGCAGCATCACCGGGCGCTCGCGTTCGCCCTGTTCGTTGATGTAGCTGATGTCAAAACGCTCCGGCAGGTTGAGGTCCACCTGCAGGGTGCCGCACTGCCAGTCGCGGCCGATGGCGTCGCGCAACACGAACTCCAGTTTCGGTCCGTAGAACGCGCCTTCGCCGGGGTTGAGTTGGTAGTCGATGCCCATCCGCTGCAACGCGCCGGACAGTGCGCCTTCCAGTTGATCCCAGGTGGCGTCGCTGCCGATGCGGTTGACCGGGCGGGTGGAGAGCTTCACCGCCACCTCGTTGAAGCCGAAGTCGCGGTAGATGGCGAACACTAGGGCGATGGTGTCGGCGCACTCCTGCTCCATCTGCGCGGTGGTGCAGAAGATGTGTGCGTCGTCCTGGGTGAAGTGGCGCACGCGCAGCAGGCCGTGCAGCGCGCCGGACGGCTCGTAACGGTGCACCTTGCCGAACTCGGCCATGCGCAGCGGCAGGTCGCGGTAGCTTTTCAGACCACGGGCGTAGAGCGCCACCGCGCCGGGGCAGTTCATCGGCTTGAGGGCGAACACGCGCTCGTCTTCGGTGGTGGTGGTGAACATGGCCTCGCGGTAGTTGAACCAGTGTCCGGAGGTTTCCCACAGGCTGCGGTCCATCACGTCCGGGGTGTTGACCTCGACGTAGCCGGCGGCGTCCTGTTGCTGGCGCATGTAATTGATCAGCTGCTGGAACAGGGTCCAGCCCTTGGGGTGCCAGAACACGGAGCCGGGGGCGCAGTCGTCGAAGTGGAACAGGTCAAGCTGAGCACCGAGCTTGCGGTGGTCGCGCTTGCCGGCTTCTTCCACGCGTGTGAGGTAGGCCTTGAGCTCTTTCGGCGTGGCCCAGCAGGTGCCGTAAATGCGTTGCAGCGCGGCGTTTTTGGCGTCGCCGCGCCAGTAGGCACCGGCCACTTTGGTCAGTTTGAACGCTTGCAGCAGGCCTGTGCGCGGGATATGCGGGCCACGGCAGAGGTCTTCAAAATCACCCTGGCGGTACAGCGACAGCACTTCACCGGCGGGAATGTCGCGGATCAGCTCGGCCTTGTAATGCTCGCCCTGGGCCTCGAAGTGGGCGATGGCGTCATCACGAGGCAGCTCGCGGCGGCTGACCGGCAGATCGCCGGCGGCCAGCTCGGTCATGCGTGCTTCGATCAGTGCCAGATCGTCCGGGGTAAAGGGTCGCTCGAAGGCAAAGTCGTAGAAAAAGCCGTCTTCGATCACCGGGCCGATGGTCACCTGGGCGCTGGGGTACAACTGCTTCACGGCCATGGCCAGCAGGTGTGCGCAGGAGTGGCGCAGCAGCGCCAGGCCGTCGCCGTCGCGGGCGGTGATCAGGCTGAGCTGGGCGTCGTTTTCGATCAGGGCGCTGGTGTCCACCAGTTGGCCATTCAGGCGGCCGGCCAAGGCGGCTTTGGCCAGGCCGGGGCCAATATCGGCGGCCACCTCGGCCACGCTCAGCGGCCGGGAGTAATGACGTTGGCTGCCGTCGGGCAGGGTGATGCTAGGCATATGGGTTCTCTAATCAGGTGCGGTTAAACATAAAATCTGTAGGGTGGGTTACGCGACGCCCGGATTGCGTGTTGGCGCCGATAACCACGTATATGCGCCGCTAACCCACCCTACCTAGTCCGTCTTCAAGCTCTTGTCAGCCGCGTCTATAGCGCAGCGGCAAGCCCTCGCAGTCGTCCTGCACCTGGCCGTTGTGCCAGGCCAGTTGGCCGGAGACGATGGTGCTGCGCACGGCATGGCGGAAGGCGCGTCCCTGGAAGGGCGTCCAGCCGCAATGGGCGAGTGTCGGGTCGGCTTCTACCGGGCGCGGTTCACGTAGGCGCTCGATCAGCGTCAGGTCGGCCCAGTAGCCTTCGCGTAAGTAGCCGCGTTGCTCGATAGCAAAGCGTTGGGCCACCGCATGGCTGGTTTTCTCTACCAAGGTGGTCAGTGGCAACAGGCCGTCGGCCACCAGTTCCAGCAGCGCCGGCAGAGCGTGTTGCACCAGCGGCAGGCCGGATGGGGCTTGTAGGTAAGGTCGCTGCTTTTCTTCCAAGGTGTGCGGGGCGTGGTCGGTGCCGATGATGTCCAGTCGTCCGCAGAGCAGCGCCTGGCGCAGGGCGTCGCGGTCGGCCTGGGTTTTGATCGCCGGGTTGCATTTGATCAGGTGGCCGAGCGCCGCGTAATCGCGGTCGTCAAAGCACAGATGATGCGCACAGACTTCGGCGGTGATCCGCTTGCCGGCCAACGGACCGGGCTGGAACAGGCTAAGTTCGCGGGCGCTGGTGATGTGCAGCACGTGCAATTGGGTATCAAAGCGTTGCGCCAGACTGACCGCGAGGCTGGAAGACTGGTAGCAGGCCTCGGCATCACGAATCAGTGGGTGCTGGTCGGGCGCAATGTACTCGCCATACTGCGCTTGCCACTGCAGTTCGCGTTCGCGGATGCGTGGCGTGTGTTCGCAGTGCGTCAGGATGAGGGTCGGGCAATCACGGAACAGCCGCTCCAGCGAGGGCAGGTCGTCGACCAGCATATTGCCGGTGCTGGCCCCCATAAACACCTTCACTGCTGCCACGCGGTTGGGGTCGAGGGCGGCGACGATGTCGAGGTTCTCGTGGCTGACGCCAAAGTGGAAGCCGAAGTTGGCTTTGGAGCAGCTCGCGGCGCGGCGTTCCTTGGCTTCCAGGGCATCCAGGTTGAGGGTCGGCGGGGTGGTGTTGGGCATATCCATCACGCTGGTGATGCCGCCGGCCACTGCCGCCCGCGATTCGGTGGCGAAGCTGCCTTTATGCGGCGCGCCGGGGTCGCGAAAATGCACTTGATCGTCGATCATCCCTGGCAGCAAAAACTGCCCGGCGGCCTCAATCTCGACCTTGGCGTTGAGGCCGGTAAGGCTGCTGGCGATTTTCTCAATGCGGCCGTTATGCACCCGTAGATCGGCGTCGAACTCGCGGCCTTCGTTGATCAGGCGCGCGTTGCGAATCAGCAGGTCAGTCATGGCGATGCTTCTCAATACAGTGGCGAGTGGGCGGCACCGGGTCGTAGCCACCCGGATACCAGGGTTGGCAGCGCAACAACCGGCGCAGAGCCAGCCAGCTGCCGCGCAGCGCGCCATGGCGTTCAATCGCTTCGATGGCGTAGTGCGAACAGCTCGGGTGGAAGCGGCAGGGCGCCCCGAGTAAGGGGCTGATCAGGTACTGATAAAGGCGCACCACACCGATCAATACGCGCTTCATTGCGCCACGCTGATTACGCACACCCGCTCGGCGCGGATGGCGTTGTAGAAGCAATTAGGGCGACCGGTGTGACAGGCCGGTCCATCCTGCTCAACAAGTAGCAGCACGGCGTCGCCGTCGCAGTCCAGGCGCGCTTCGACCAGCCGTTGGCGGTGGCCGCTGGTTTCGCCCTTGCGCCACAGTTGCTGGCGCGAGCGCGACCAGTAGCAGACTTGACCGCTGGCGAGGGTCTCTTCCAGTGCGGTGCGGTTGATCCAGGCCAGCATCAGCACTTCGCCGCTGTCATGTTGCTGGGCGATGGCGGCGATCAGGCCGTCGGCATTCCAAGGGATGGCATCCAGCACCTCACTGAACGGGCGACTGTCGCCCAGCCCGGCTTGTTCCAGCGCAAGCCACAGGCTCATGGCTTAAGTGCGGCCAGTAGGGTGTCGAGGTTGTGCTTGAACATGCCCAGGTAGCTGCTGGCAGGGCCTGCGCTGGCCAGGGCATCGGAATACAGAGTGCCGCCGACCTTGGCGCCGCCTTCAGCGGCGATCTGCTGGATCAGGCGCGGGTCGCGGATGTTTTCAACGAACACCGCGCGCACGCCATCGGTGCGAATCTGGCGGATCAATGCTGCCACTTCGGCGGCCGAGGGTTCGTCTTCGGTGGACAGCCCCTGGGGGGCAATGAAATTCAGGCCATAGGCCTGGCCCAAATAACCGAAGGCGTCGTGACTGGTGATGATGGTGCGTTGGGCCGGCGGTAATTGGCCCAGGCTGCGGCGGGCCTCACTCAGCAGGACGCGGATCTGGCTGATGTAGGCCTCACTGCGGTAAGCGTAATACTCGGCATTGGCCGTATCGATCTGGCTCAGTGTGTTGGCGATGTTGCGCACGTAAATTTCGGCGTTGGCCAGGTTCTGCCAGGCATGCGGGTCGGCCACCCGCTGTCCCTCTTCATCAAGCATTAGCGGCAGCACGCCGGCGCTGGCATCAATGCGCTTGCCAGGAGCTTCGCTGCTGTCGATCAAGCGCGCCAGCCAGGGCTCAAATCCCAATCCGTTGGCGATAATCAGATCGGCCGCGAAGACTGCTTTAGCATCGTCGGTGCTGGGCTGGTAGACGTGAGCATCGGCATCGGCGCCGACAAGGTTGTGAAGTTCGAGCTTATCTCCGGCAATTTGTTGGGTAATGTCGGCCAAAATGCTGAAGCTGGTAACAACCTTGAGTTTTTCATCTGCGTTAGCGAAAAGGCTAAGGCTTAGGGTTAGCAGGGCAATCAGGATGCGCATGGTTGTTCCTTAGTGGGCGGGAGATAAATGGGGTTGGCGGCGCAGCAGGCCATTCAGTGGCCCGAGCAATACGGAGCAGACATAGGCCAGGCCGGCGAGCAACACGATGCACGGCCCGCTGGGCAGATTGGCGTAATACGACAGCAGCAGGCCGAGCCACACGCAGACCGCGCCGGTGAGTGCGGCGAGCAGCAACATGCGCGGCAGGTGGCGGCTCCAGAAGCGTGCGGCAGCGGCCGGTAGCATCATCAGGCCAACCACCATCAACGCGCCGATGGCCTGAAAGCCGACCACTAGGTTGAGCACCACCAACGTCAGAAACAGCCCATAGGCCAAGGGTCCGAAGCGGCTGACGCCCGCGAGAAACAACGGATCGAGGCTGTCCATCAGCAACCAGCGATAGATCAGGGCGAGTAGCAGCAGGCTGCCGACGGACACCAGCAGCATGCCGTTCAGGGTGGGTGGGTCCACGGCCAGCACCGAGCCGAACAACAGGTGCAGCAGGTCGAGTTTGTTGCCGGCCAGGCCTAGCAGTAGCACGCCGCTGGCCAGGGAAATCGGGTAGATGGCGGCCAAACTAGCGTCTTCACGCAGGCCGGTGCGTCGTGTGACCCACGCCGCGATACCCGCCATGCCAAGGCCTGCGACTAAGCCGCCGAGCGTCAATGCCGGTAGGCTCAGGCCAAACAGCCAGAAGCCTACGGCGGCTCCGGGCAGAATGCCGTGGGCGATGGCGTCGCCCATCAGGCTTAAACGGCGCAATACCAGAAATACGCCCAGCGGCCCGGCACTCACGGCCAGCGCCACACCGCCAACCAGCGCACGGCGCATAAAGGCGAATTCGACAAAGGGACTCCAGAGCAGCTCCAGGCTCACGCCACTTGCTCCAGCGATGAACGCTGACCCATCAGCTCGCGAATAGGCGCAAAAATGCAGCCGCTGCGCGACACCAGCAAGGCGTTATCCAGGTGCTGACTCATATTGCTGATGGAGTGGCTGACGACGATTTGCGTGCGGCCTTGTGTATGCCAACGCTGAATGTGCTGCCAAAGCAGGACCAGGCCGTGCTCATCCAGCGCGGCTTCGGGTTCGTCTAGCAGCAGCACCTGGGCGTCGGTCAGGCTCAGGCGGGCGAGCAGGGCGCGTTGTAATTCGCCACCGGACAACGCCTGCAGGCTGTGCTGTTGCAAATCGAGCAAGCCCCAGTCGGCCAAGGCTTGCTCCAGGCGCGTCTGACGCTGCTGGCGATTAAGCGGGCTGCGCCATAAACCGGCGCTGACCAGATCGTGCAGTTTGATCGGGAATTGCCGGTCCAGCGCCTGCTGTTGTACCAAGTAGGCAACCCCACCCAGACGCGGCACCGTGAGTTCGATAGCGCCGCGCAGCGGTTGCTGGATGCCGGCAATGACCTTGAGCAGGCTGCTTTTGCCGCAGCCGTTAGCGCCGATCACGCCCGTTAAGCTGGCGCGTGCCAGGTGCAGGTTTAAAGGCGGCGTCAGGGCCCGCCCGCCTGGACCCCACTGCAGGTTGTGGCAGTGGATCATGTCTTGCTCCAGTTCCAGCGGCTGACAGCGACAGCATCGTGGGCGTGCAGGCTTTCGGCATGTACCACGCGCAGGTGAAAGGCGTTGAATGCAGTTTGTTCGCGCAATGCGCTGTGCAGCCGGCGGGCGGCGTCTTCGCAGAACATTAGGTTTTGCCCGTTGGCCAGGGCGAAAGCCTGTTCATCGGCACGCTTTACAGCGGTTTGCACGGCAGTGCCGAGGGCCTGTTCGGCGGCGTCGATCAACTCAACCAGCGGCAGCTCAGCGCAGTCCTCGTGCAGGCGTACTTGCAGGGTGGCGTAGCTGCGCTGGCTGTGCGGGGTGGCGACGATGCCTTGGGACGAGCCGAGCCAAGCCAGCAGGTGTGCGTGATCCAAGGGTTGGTTGGCGAAGTCCTCGATAAAGCGTTGCTGAATCAGCTGGCGCGCCAATGCGGCGGAGCAGGGGCAGGTTGATGAATAGGCCACTTCTACCTGTAGTTCCACGTGAAACCCCCATGAATCCTGACGTGCACGCACTTCGAAGGGGTAGGCCTTCCAGCCGGCGAGGGGGCTGACCAGTGCTGGACGACTGAGCAGGGTCTCGCCGCGCAAGGTAATGGAGGCTTGCTGCGACAGGCCCTGGTGGCTGTCGAGAAACTCGCCCAGCAGTTGCTGCAGCGTCGCCGGGTTCAGCGCGTTGTGCTCCAGCGCATGCAATGCCAGGTAGAGGCGCGACATATGAATGCCGCGGGCATTGCCATCATCCAGGCTGACCCCGACATCGGCGCGAGTATTGGTGCGTTGCCCGGCCAGGTTGATCGGCAGCGCTATGCCCTGCATGCCGACCCAGTCCAGAGCCTGTTCATGGGCAGGTATTTGCGTGGCTATGTCCGGCAAGGTCAGTGCGTTCATCAGAAATCTGCCGCTCGGTTATGGATTTAAATGTTATGTTATAACAAGTAAATTACAAAACCAGCGAATCCTGACAATGATCGAAATGCCGCTCACCCACGCCGAGCTGCTCGCCCAGCCGGCGGATGACTATATGAACACCGCGCAGCAGCAGTTCTTCCGCACGCTGCTTCTCAACCAGCGCGGCGAACTGCAAACGCGCATTGCTGACGAGTTCGAAGGCTTGCGCGAGCGCGAAACCAGCAGCGATCCCGCCGACATTGGTAGCGCCGAAGAGCGTCGCCAATGGCAGCTACGCCTATTGGAGCGAGAAAAAAAGCTACTCGACAAGATCGACGAAGCCCTCGACCGCCTGGCTCGTGGCGAATACGGCTGGTGCCGCGAAACCGGTGAACCGATTGGCCTCAAGCGCTTACTGCTGCGGCCCACCGCGAGCCTGTGCATCGAAGCCAAAGAACACCAGGAACAGCGGGAAAAACACCTGCGTCACACCGACCAATGATGGAGCCTGAAACCATGACCAATCGTCTTCCCGTCACCGTGTTGTCCGGCTTTCTCGGGGCCGGTAAAAGCACCTTGCTCAATGCCATTCTGAAAAACCGCCAAGGCTTGAAAGTAGCGGTGATCGTCAACGATATGAGCGAGATCAATATCGATGGCAGCGAAGTTCAGCGTGATGTCAGCTTGAACCGCGCCGAAGAAAAGCTTGTGGAGATGAGCAACGGCTGCATCTGCTGCACCTTGCGTGAGGATTTGCTGGAAGAAGTTGGTCGCCTGGCTCGCGATGGCCGTTTCGATTATTTGCTGATCGAGTCCACCGGCATTTCCGAGCCGCTGCCAGTGGCTGAGACCTTTACCTTCCGTGGTGAGGATGGCCAGAGCCTGGCCGATGTGGCGCGCCTGGACTGCATGGTGACGGTGGTCGACGGGGTGAACTTTCTGCGTGATTTCCATGAGGCCGAGAGCCTGGCCAGCCGTGGCGAAACCTTGGGCGACGAAGATGAGCGCTCAATCACCGACCTGCTGATCGAGCAGGTGGAATTCGCCGATGTACTGCTAATCAGTAAGATCGACCTGATCAGCAGTGTCGAGCGCGAAGAGCTGATGGCTATCCTCAAGGGCTTGAATACCCACGCCGAAATTGTGCCGATGGCCATGGGCGCGGTGCCGCTAGACAAGATCCTCAATACCGGTCGCTTCGACTTCGAACGTGCTGCCCAGGCGCCCGGCTGGCTTAAAGAGCTGCGCGGTGAGCATGTGCCGGAAACCGAGGAATACGGCATCGCTTCCAGCGCCTACCGTGCGCGCAAGCCGCTGCATCCCGAGCGGTTCTTCAACTTTATCAACCGCGAGTGGAGCAATGGCCGCCTGCTGCGCAGCAAGGGCTTTTTCTGGTTAGCCAGCAAGTACCAGGAGGCCGGCAGCTGGTCGCAGGCCGGTGGCCTGATGCGTCATGGTTTTGCCGGGCGTTGGTGGCGTTTTGTCCCGAAAGACCAGTGGCCGCAGGACGATGAAGGGCTGCAGTCGATTATGAAAAACTGGCAAGCGCAGACCGGCGACTGCCGCCAGGAGCTGGTGTTTATCGGCCAGAACATCGACTTCACTCAGTTGACCGCAGAGCTGGATGCCTGCCTGCTGACCGATGCGGAAATGGATTTGGGCGCGGACGCCTGGCGGGCGCTGCCTGACCCGTTCGGCCCTTGGCATGAGGAGGCGGCCTGATGCTGGCGCCTGTGTTGCGTCAGCCGTTGCAGCAGGTACGCAGCGAGCAGATTGAAGTGCTCAGTGAGGTGCTGCGTGAAGAGATCAATCTGGCGGTTTGGCAGCGCCAGTTGCCGACGCAAATCAGTGATTTCGCCAGCGCCTTGTTGGCCGAAGGCTCGTCGCTGGGGCACTCCATCGTGCTGGAGCTGGCCAACCCGGAGAGCACGCCGAACCTCAGTGGCTTGGTCGATGGCTACAGCGATCTGCCGGGCCAGGCGGCTTTTGTGCAGGACGTCAGCTGGCTGGTCAGCGCCTTTGCTTGCCTGTTCGACGCCAAACGCATCGGCCTGCGCCTGCGCATTCTCGACAAGGCCATGTGCCCGCGCTTTCATGTCGACCATGTACCGGTGCGGCTGATCACCAGCTACGCCGGGGTAGGCAGTGAGTGGCTGGAAGAAGGCGTGATGGCACGCCGGCGCCTCGGTGATCCGGTCGCCGAGCCCAGTGACGCCACGCTGATCCAGCGCGCTACGAGTGGGCATGTGCTGCTGGCCAAGGGCGAAAAATGGATCGGCAACGAGGGCGGCGGCTTGATCCACCGCTCGCCGCAACCACCAGCTGGTGAGCGGCGCTTGTTGCTGACGCTGGATTGGTTGGCCTGAATTGCAGGCAAAAAAATAGGCTGCAGATTATGGCAGCCCTAAGCACCAGAAAAGCATGTCGGGGCGTGAGCCGGCATGCAGGGGTGAGGTATAGGGCCACTAAACCATAGGAGTGATGACGCTTTGATGAAGCTTATTTAGCGCGCCATCCACACCCCTCTGCTCTGTTTCTCGCAGAAGGGTTTGAGGTAGGTGGCATCACTGGCCACGCCGTAGTAATGCACATCCTGTTGGTAGGGCGTGCCGCCAACGGTGGCATTGCGGCAAACGCCAAAGGACCCCGTCGGGCATTGCTCCACAAACTCCACCGCGACCTTCTGGCCTTGCAGCTGCGGCTTGCAGAAGCCGGTGCGAAACAGGTTGGGCGGGATGCTGCGGTTCTGCTGGCAGACCTTCACATCCAGGCGCTCGGCCTGGCTATGCACCACGCAGGCTTCGCCCCAGGCCTGGCCGGACAGTGCAAACAGGCTCAGCAGCAGAAAAGCGCGCATCAATTGACCCTCGAAAAATATGCCGGCGACTCTAGCATGCAGGGTTTAATCAGTCTGCGGGCTACGTTGGGATCGCACACAGGCGCCGCTAGAATGGCGGCAGCCAAATTCTTCTCTCTGATAGACAGTGCAAACGCCGATCATGCTGAAAAATATCCCCACCCATGTGATTGCCGGGCCGCTTGGTGCGGGCAAGACCAGCTTGATCCGTAATTTGCTGGCGCAGCGCCCGCCGACCGAACGCTGGGCGGTGTTGATCAACGAATTTGGCTTGATTGGTCTGGATGCCGCGCTGCTGACCACTGATGACGATGGCGTGGCTCTCGGCGAAGTGGCCGGTGGTTGCCTGTGCTGCGTCAACGGCGTGCCGTTTCAGGTCGGGCTAAGTCGTCTATTACGTCAGGCCAGGCCGGATCGACTCTTGATCGAGCCATCTGGCCTGGGTCATCCCTTGCAATTACTGGAGCAACTGCGCGAAGCGCCCTGGGCTGGGGTGCTGACGGTGCAGGAACCGCTGCTGGTGCTGGACGCCCAGGCCCTGGCCGCAGGTGAGACGCTGCCCGATAGCCAACAGGCGACGCTTGGTCGCGCCGGCTTATTAGTGCTGAACAAGGCTGAAGGGCTCGATCAGGCCGCAAAAGCGCGAATCCAAGCGCAGCTGCCGGCGCGGCCGCTGTATTGGACGAGCCAAGGCGTACTGCCGCTGGCGCAATTACCCGGCGTTAATGCTCAGGCCCAGGCGGGCAGCACCTTGGATGATTTGCCGCCCGCCGCTAAGGCATTGCCGCTGCTGTGGCGCAGCCCGAGCGAGCCAATCTGCCAGGTTCAGCAACAGGCCGAAGGCTGGAGCATCGGTTGGCGCTGGCACCCCAGCCAGCAGTTTGAGCTGATGCGCGTGCAGCAGTGGCTGAGCAACCTGTCTTGGCGCCGCGCCAAGCTGGTGCTGCACTCCAACGCCGGCTGGCTATCCGCCAACGCCCTGAACGGTCAGGCGTTGCATTGGCAAAACAGCGAATGGCGCACGGACTCGCGGCTGGAGCTGATCTTTAACGAAGCGCAGGACATCGCCGCATTGCAGGTGGAGTTTGCCCAGTGCTTGCTGTGAGGCCACTTTGCCGGTTATTGCAGTAGGGCCTCTTGGGCCGGTTGAGCCAGCGTGGGCAGCTGCTCCAGGTCGACGATGATCTGTCGGCTGTAGCGATTGACCAGGGTGGGGATATTGTCCTTTTGGTAATACCGCAGCGACGGTTCGATATAGCGCCATCTGCGTTCAATGCTGTGCAGCAACGCCTGCGCCTCGCCGTCTTTATACTTTTGCCGCAGTTGCTGCAGGCCCTCGCTAAAGACTTTGCTCTGCACATCCAGCGCCGGGTTATCCCCGCCGAGGGCATTGGCTCCCACGCTATGGGCTAGGTAATCGGTGGTAAGGGTTTGCAGCTGCATGGCCAGCACCCGACTGCGTGTCGTCATTAGATCTGGCTGCTGGTAATAGACGTCCAAACTGTCGCTAAGGCTCGTCAGCAGGCGATTTAACTGAATCAGTTCGGCAATCGACCCACCGCTTGGGCTGAGCTGTTGCTGCAGGCTGCTCGCCAGTTCTTGTAGCAGCGCACGGTAGGCGGGCCACTGTTCACGTAATAGCAGCAAAGTATTGAGCCCGTCGCCATCAGCGGGAGCATCCAGTTGGTGAAGCAGTTGATCTGTCTGGATGATGCGTTGCTGCACTGATGCCAGGTGTGCCGGGTCGTTGTCGACCCCGTACAGCAGATAGAAGTCGCCCATTGAACCGCTAAGGTCGAGGCGTATCTGCTGCAGCGCCATGGTCGGTTGTGTGGTTGCTGCGTAGCTGTTGAGGCAAGCGAGAAAAATTGCCAGCGCGCAAAGCTGGCGCAGGTATGAATGATTCATTGAGGTGTCCTAAGGTGCGGCCGGGCTTCTACCCGGCCGCATGTTGAGTGGTCAGGGATAGGCGTTAAACCAGGCCAGGGTCTTGCCCGGCGAGGCATCGAACCATTCATGCTGGCCCAGTGCTTGGGTGTAACGACCCGTGGGAATGCCCTGATAGAGCAGGCGGTCGTAGTACATATCCATACTCCACCAAGGCACCACGGCATCGACAAAACCGTGGATGAAGTAGGTCGGTGGATGATCGGCTGGCAGGGTGTTCGGTACCGAGCAGATAGGCCCACTGCAGGTCGCGTAGGAGCCGGAGTGAACCACCAGGGCCTTGAATTGGCCGGGGAAGCTGACGGCCATGCGACTGGTGTTATAGCCGCCGCTGGAGATGCCGGTGGCGTACTTACGCTGGCCGTTCAAGGGGCCGAAATGACCATTGTCGATGGCCTGGAACAGGTTGCTGAGGAAGGTGAAGTCAGTACTGGTTTCATATAGCTCACCTGACAGACCGGGGATATTGGTGTGCCAGAACAAATCGGCCGGTGCGCTGGGGGCAATCACCGCGTAGCCGTTGTCTAGCAGGGTCTTGATGGTCTTGCCTTCGTTGTACAGCTTGCCCAGCCAGGCATTGCTGTAATAAACGAAATTATCCAGCGCAAAGAACGAACCTTGATAGAACACCACCACTGGCCAACCTCCCGGCGGCGGGGTACCCGCTGGGTGTTGGTAGATCACTTTACGGGTCGCCAGAACGCCAGAATTGATCCAGGTCGATTGGTGGCTGCAGCTGATCTTGCCGGGCAGCAACAGGGTCTTCTTGCGCTCGCTGCAGGGTGAGTCGGCCCAACTGGGGCTTGTAAACAGACACGTCAACAGGGCGATCAGGCCCAGTCGACGCACATTTTGCTTGGCAGTAAACATGTGCTGTCTCCAGTTTCTTATTGGTTTTTTATCGAGGCGTCCTCCTGACGGTAATAAGTGATTCCCTGCATTCGCAACGTAAATAGAAACCTGAATTCCGATTCCGTCAAGTTGGCCAAGTCAAGAAATCTGCCTGCTGTAGCGCGGCGATCGGTCTAGCGCCGGCTATCGACGAGAAGAAAAATCTTTTGTGAGCTTGCCAAGACAAGACGTTGGTACTACTTTATCGGAACCGATGTTCCGGTTCCGATAAAAACAATACAGCAGGAGATCGTCGTGGCGACACAGAGATCAGCATGGACCGCAGGTTGCTTGGCATTGCTGGCGGCCAGCCAGGCAGATGCCTTTCAGACGCGCTCAGGAGACTGGGCGCTGTCGTTGGATACCACCCTGTCTTATGGGGTGAATTACCGCATGGAGAGTCAGGATCGTCGCCTGATCGCCCGCGCCAATGGTGGCAGGGGCGATAACAGCGGCCTGATCAACTCCGATGACGGCAATCTCAACTACAAGAAAGGTGAGCTGTTCTCAGAAGTGACCAAGGTGGTCACCGAGATGGACCTGAATTTTCAGGACAACTACGGCATCTTTCTGCGCGCCCGCGGCTTCTACGATTTTGAGCTGAAGGACGATGATCGCCGCCACCGCGAGATTTCCAATAAGGGGCTGGACGATGCCGGCTCCAGCGTCGACCTGCTGGATGCATTCGTTTACGGCAGCTGGACCGTGGCTGACCGTGCGCTCAACGTCCGCCTGGGGCGCCAGGTGATCAATTGGGGTGAAGGGCTGTTCTACCAGAACGGTATTGGCGCAACCAACCCGGTCGACCTCAATGCCCTGCGCGCCCCAGGCTCCGAGCTGAAAGAAGCCTATATGCCGACCCTGATGGGCTACGCCTCGTTCGAGCTGAGCGACGGTCTGTCCATCGAAGGTTACTGGCAACCCGGCAGCGCCTGGGACGAAACCAAGATCGACCCCTGTGGCACCTATTTCTCCACCCTGGATGTGCTCGGTGGTGGTTGCAATTACCTGATGCTGCCCCCTTTGCAGGAGCCGTTGCTCGGTGGTCAAGCCTTTGACAGCCCAGAACAGGCTCAAGCCTTTGCCGATAGCCTGGGCCCAGGCTTCGCCAATGACCTGCTGCGCGGTTACTTGCCGACGACCTATATCTCGCGGGGCAAGGATGTAGAAGCCGATGATGCCGCGCAGTTTGGTGTGGCCATGCGTTGGATGGTGCCGGAGCTGAATGACAGTGAGCTGGGCTTCTATTACATGCGCTACAACATGAACGTGCCGATGCTCGGCTTGACGGTTGGCCAGCCGGTGGTGTTGCCTGTGGTGGGCGCGTTGCCGTCTGGGACCAGCTCCAGCTACTACGCCGAATACCTGGAAAAGCGCCACCTCTATGGCCTGAGCTTTAACACCAGTATCGGCGGTGACAGCTTCCTCAATGGCCTTTCGGTGGCTGGTGAACTGAGCTACCGACCCAATGCGCCGATTGCACTCGGCTTGGGCGAATACCTGCCGACGGCATTGCTGGGCAACCTGGCAGGCCTGCCGGTCGGTACGCGCCTCGATGGCTTCGAAGAGAAGGCCATGTGGCAAGCCTCGCTGGTGGGTATCTACAGCTTTAACAACCTGCTCGGGGCCAACGCCGCCACCCTGATGACGGAGGTGGTCGGCAGCCGGGTACAGGGCCTGGAGTCGGATGTCGATTACTACGGCGCGACGTCCAGTGCCTGGGGGGCGCAAAGCAGCCTGTCGCTGACCTACAGCAACGTCTTCAACGTGGTCAATCTGGTGCCCAGCCTCAGTTACCAGTACGGCATCAACGGCGTTGCACCGCAGCTGACCAATGGCCTGTTGGAAGAGCGCAAAAGCTACTCGCTGGGCCTCGATGCGATCTATCAGGAGTCCCTGGCCGTCGGCGTCAAATATGTTGGCTACAGCGGTGGCGGCTTGGCCAACAAGCTCAGCGACCGCGACTACCTCGGCTTCAACATCAAATACAGTTTCTAGGACGAGATCACCATGAAGACTTCAGGATTGTTGCGCGCCAGTCTGTTTGGCACTTTGTTGCTGAGCAGCGCGCTGGCTCAGGCCCAGGTGGATGCCGTCCAGGCCGCACGCCTCGGCCAGGACTTGACCCCCATCGGTGCCGAGAAAGCCGGCAATGCCGCCGGCACCATCCCGGCCTGGGACGGCGGCCTGGCCCGCGACGTCAGCGCCTTCGACTCGGCGCAAGGTTACCGTGACCCTTACGCTGCCGATCAACCGCTGTTCAGCATCACCGCGGCCAATGCCCAGCAGTACCGCGAGCAACTCAGCCCCGGTCAGTTGGCCATGCTGACGCGCTTCAGCGACAGCTGGAAACTCAACGTTTATCCGACTAGGCGCTCGGCGTCCTACCCGGACAAGGTGTATGCCGCAGCCAAGCACAATGCGACCTCGGCCAAGCTGATCGAAAACGGTAACGGCATCGCCGATTTCAAGCTGGCCACGCCATTTCCAGTGCCGCAGTCCGGTCTGGAGGTGCTGTGGAACCACTTGGTGCGCTACCGCGGTGACAGCGTAAAGCGCTACTACGCCCAGGCGGTGCCCCAGGCCGGTGGTGACTACTTTATGACCAAGATCGAAGACCTGTTCCTGTTCAACCAGGCGGCCGGCGACCAGAGCCAGAGCGACGGCAATATCCTCTTCTACTTCCGCCAGTCGGTACTGGCTCCTGCGCGTCTGGCCGGCACCGAGCTGCTGGTGCATGAGACCGTCAACCAAGTCAAAGAGCCGCGTTTGGCCTGGCTCTACGCTTCGGGCCAACGCCGGGTGCGCCGCGCCCCGAACGTGGCCTATGACTCCCCCGGCACTTCATCGGATGGCATGCGCACCACGGACAACTTCGACATGTTCTCCGGGGCGCCGGACAAATACGACTGGCAACTGATGGGCAAGAAAGAGCTCTTCGTGCCTTACAACAGCTATCGCCTGGCGGCCAAGAGCAATAAGTACAGCGACATCGTCAAGCGCGGGCATATCAACCCGGATTTGCTGCGTTACGAGTTGCACCGTGTCTGGCATGTGCGGGCCACGCTGAAAGCCGGCATGCGTCATCAGTACAAGCAGCGGGATATGTATTTCGATGAGGACAGCTATCAGGTCCTGGTGGTCGATCACTATGACAACCGCGACACCCTGTGGCGGGTCGGTGAGTCTTATACGATCAACCTGTATGACCAGCCGCTGATCTGGACCAAGGGCGATGCGGTATATGACTTGATCGGTGGTCGCTATGTCATCGGCGTGTTGTCCAATGAAGAACCCGCCAATCAGTTTGATATTGCCCTGAAACCGTCAGACTTCACCCCTGCACAATTACGCAGGGACAGCCGACGTTAATGTTTGGCAACTTCCAGATAATTGCAGATGAGTGTGGAAAGTTCTCCGGGGATAACTTCCCGGGGAGTTTCACCGAGCGTCCCAACCATGGTCAGGTAATTCATGCTGGCCAGCAGCATATGCGCGGAAAGATCGGCGGCTTGTTGCGGTTGTGGGTGGCCGAATTCGCTTTGGCGGGTCAGGACGATGCGACAGAAGGTCTGACCGATATAGGCATTGAGCTGGTGGAAGCGCTGGCGAAATTGCAGATCGGCGGAGCTGCGGCGAACCAGGGCGCGCAGCAGACCTTCGTGCCCGGCGAACAGATCGATCATGCCTTGGATAAACCCCTCGATCTGCTTGGCCACAGGCAGGTCGCTGTGGCTGAGGTCGGCGACCAGGGCATCGATAGCGCTGCGGCCTTGCTCAACAAAGCGCTCGTGTACGGCGTAGAGCAGCACGTCTTTGTCGCCCAGCAGACGATAGAAAGTGCCTACCGAGGATTCGGCCAGTTGCGCAATCTGGGAAATGCCGGTGTCTTCGAAGCGATTGTCCGCAAGCAATTCGGCAGCCACGTTAAGGAAGCGTTCTAAGGCTTTTTTACTGCGAGCCTGAGTTGGGCTGGAAATGCTGTTCATTAGGAGTTCTCTATACGAAGCAGGCCGATTCTAGATTTTTCGGCGCAATAAGGCAAACGTCAGCGTAATAACTAAGTTGGCAAACTGAATATATTTATTAGTTGTTTCCTGATAACCGCAGTGGTTCAGGAGGGCAGGTTAATTAGTGCCCTGGTTATTATTAGAAGGAGTTTGGCCGTGCATTATATTCAATTGAAAAGTGGCCGCTGCGCCTATATCCGCAAAGGCCAGGGAATACCGGTGCTGTTGCTGCATGGTCTGGGCTCATCCTGGCAGGACTGGCAGCCGCAAATTGAGGCACTGTCGCGCTTTGCTGAAGTGTTCGCCCTCGATCTGCGCGGCCATGGTGCCAGCGAGCCCCTGCGTGAGCCGGTTAGCGTGGCCGAACTGGCGGAGGATGTGGGTGAGTTTATTCGCTTCCAGGCTATTCAAGGCTGTGTGCTGGTGGGCATTTCCATGGGCGGTATGGTCGGCTTCCAGTTGTTGGCGCAGCAGCCAGAACTGGTTGGGCGCCTGGTGGCGATCAACAGCGCGCCGAGCTTCCCGCTGGATTCCTGGGCGTTGCGCGGCAAGGTGCTGCTGCGTCTGGCGCTGATCCGTCTGCTCGGTTTGAAAACCATGGGTCGTCTGCTGGCGCGCAAGCTGTTTCCTTATGCCGAGCAGAGTGAATTGCGCCGCCGCACCGCCATGCGCATTGGTGAAAACGATCCGGTGTCCTACCTGCATGCGATTCGCGCAATTCTTGGCTGGACGGCGTTGCCGGCCGTCAATGGCGTGGACACGCCGATGCTGATCGTTGCTGGCGATCGTGATTACACGCCATTGGCCTACAAACAGGCCTATGTCGCTGCGCTGCGCAATGCCGAACTGCAGGTGGTGAGTAACTCGGGGCACGCCACGCCGCTGGATCAACCCGAGCAATTGAATACCCTACTTGAGCGGTTTATTCGCGCTCAACAATAGGTGGAGGTGAGTGTGGGCATTCGGGCACCTGCGGGTGCTCATTTTTTATGCCACTTCATGTGTAGCAATCACCCTTCGGGTTATTGCTACACCGCGTTAAAAATGACTTTTCGTCGAAGCTCGGCGGCAGGCTTACGGCGCAGTAAACTGGCGGGCCAGAAAACAGTGAGCCGGCTATGAATCTTCAACCTTGGTCCCATGAATGCTCTGCCGGCTTCACCCTGCGTGGTTGGCATACGCCGGCTTCGGGTAAGCCCGTGCTGCATTTTCTGCATGGCAATGGTTACTGCGGGCGGGTTTACACGCCGTTGTTACAGCGCTTGGCCGAGGATTTCGATCTGTGGCTGTGCGATGTGCAGGGCCATGGCGAGAGTGATCATGGCGGGCGCTTCCATGGCTGGAATCGCAGCGCCGAGCTGGCGGTCGAGGCCTTCGAAGCCGGTCGTGGGATATTCGGCAGCGCACCGTGCTTTGCCTTGGGCCATAGCTTTGGCGGCGTATTGACCAGCCTGATGCTGGCCCAGCAGCCGCAACTGTTCCAGCGCGCGGTGCTGCTTGACCCGGTGTTGTTCAGCCCGGCGATGATCGGGGTGATGGCATTGTCCGATGTGGTCGGCCTGAGTCGGCGCACCACTATGGCCAGCAAGGCGCTGAAACGTCGTAGCAGTTGGCCGGATCGCGCCGCTGCGCATGCTGCCTTGCACGGCCGTGGGATGTTTCGCGGTTGGACCGAGGAGGCCTTTGCCGCCTATATCCAACATGCGCTGAAGGACAGTGATAAGGGCGTCGAGTTGAAGTGCCGGCCGAGCCGTGAAGCGGATATTTTCAGCTCCTTCCCCAAGCGCCTGTGGCCATCATTGGGCAAGGTGACAACGCCGACCCAAGTGCTTTATGGCCAGCGCAGTTACCCTTTTGTGGCCAAGTCCGTGGCGCGCTGGTGCGCCAGCAATGCCCAGGTCAGCGCGCATGTAATGCCGGGCGGGCACTGCTTTATGCAGGAGCAACCGGACGTAAGTGCTGCCCGCGTGGTGCATTTTCTATTGCAGCGTGATTAGCGCTGATGGTCAGTCGCGAAGAGGTCTGGCTGGCGCTGTCTGAGCTATGGCTGGACACCGATCTGACGGAACCCACTCTGCGCTATATCGCCCGACAACTGCATGGCAGTGGATTTTGCGCTGAGCAGCTACAGCATATTTTTCAATATGAGGTGGCCCCGCAGGTCTGGGCAAACCATTGGACGACGGCGGGTGTGTGGGATGGTTTTGATCCGCAGTGGCTAGTGGCGGGATGTCGACGCCATCAGCAGGCGGGTCGTTGGCATCGGCTGAAATGCCGTTGGCTGCATAGGCCGATGACATATGGCTGCCGCCTGCAATGGCAACAGGTGCTGCTGTATTGGGCGGCGTTGGTCGCCGCTGAGCCGCGCCAGTAAACCTGTGTGCTTACGCGTTTGGGCGGGCGGGGTGGTGATGCGCTACCCCGTTCTAGCGGCTTTTAGTGTGGCGTAATGTCTTCATCGGGGTTCTGCCGCTGGCTGCGCCATTGCTGCATCTCGATCACCTGTGCGCTGGGCGTGGGCGGCTCACGAAACGGGTGGGCGGCCAGCTCAATACGCCCTAGCTGCTGGCCAAACATGATGATGCTACCGACATGCCGCTGTTCCCCGGTTACGGTGAACTCGAAACCGTAAACCCGTGCCAACCGCTTGCGCCCTCGTGCATCGGGCAGCAGGGCGAGCCGGCGCAGTGCCACGTTCTCATCGAGCAACTCGATATCGGCCTTGGCGCAGTGCTGTTTCACCAGGCTCAGTGCCCGTTCGCGTAAGCCATGGGCGTGCCATAGCCAGGCGCAAGCTGTGGCGAACAGCATCAGCAGAAATACATCGAAGAGGTCGATCATTTAGCCTTCAGCTTCGTTAAGCGCCTGGTAACGCTGTTGCAGTTCGTGGCGAATCTGCCGGCGTTGCAGGCCTTGCCGCTGGCGGCGCAGGCCGTCAGGCGTTTCAGGAATCAGGGCGGGGATGACGACCGGCTTTCGCTCTTCATCGACCGCAACCATGGTGAAAAAGCAGCTGTTGGTATGGCGTACCGAGCGCTCGCGGATATTTTCCGTGATCACCTTGATGCCGACTTCCATTGACGTACGCCCGGTGTAGTTGACCGACGCGAGAAAGGTCACCAGTTCGCCAACATGAATCGGCTCAAGGAAAATCACCTGATCCACTGAAAGCGTCACCACATAGGTGCCGGCATAGCGGCTGGCGCAGGCGTAAGCCACTTCATCGAGGTATTTGAGCAGGGTGCCGCCGTGGACATTGCCGGAAAAATTGGCGTTGTCCGGAGTCATCAGGACGGTCATCGACAGCTGGGCGGTTCCGGCTTGCATAGGGCACTCTATGACGGGTTGATCGCGCTAAATGCTGCAAGGTTGCGCGCTATGGGCGTCACGGTACTGGTTGCGGCAAACCATAAGCAAGGGGCTTGCTGCGCCCGGGTAAGCCCAGCCGGGCGCAACGCGTAGCGAATCGTCAACCGCTACTCAGGCGTGGGTCAGGTACCAGCGCCAGTCCTGCTCGCCAACTTCGCCCATAAACTGGCGAAATTCATTCCATTTGATCGCCAGGAACACCTTGAGGAATTCCTCGCCCAGCGCCTGTTTGGCCCAGCTGGAGTTTTCCAGCGCGCGCAGAGCGGTCAGCCAGTCGGTCGGCAGGGTTTCGCGCACCTGTTCATAGCCGTTGCCGATGATTTCCTCGCCTGGATCGATTTGGTTCTGGATGCCGTGATGGATACCGGAAAGGATCGCCGCGGCTGCCAGATAGGGGTTGGCGTCGGCGCCGCAGATGCGGTGTTCGACATGCCGGCTGTTGGACGGGCCGCCGGGTACGCGGAAGGATACGGTGCGGTTGTTCACCCCCCAGCTCTTGGCCAGCGGCGCGTAGCTGTTGGCCTGGAAGCGGCGGAACGAGTTGGCGTTGGGGCAGAAAATCGCCAGGGCGTCGTTGAGCGTCGCCATCATGCCGCCGATGGCATGCTTGAGCAGCGGGGTGCCATGAGGGTCTTCGGATGCCATCAGGTTATTTCCCTCGGCGTCGGCCAGGCTGACGTGCATATGCAGGCCGTTGCCGGCCTGGTCGCCGAACGGCTTGGCCATAAAGCAGGCTTGCAGCCCGTGCTTGTTGGCCACGCCCTTGACCAGGCGCTTGTAGCGCACGCCTTCATCCACTGCCTGCAGGGCATCGAAGCGGTGTTCCAGGGTCAGTTCGAGCTGGCCGGGGGCGTACTCGGAAATCGCCGTGCGCACCGGCAGGCCCTGCACTTCGCAGGCGGCGTAGAGGTCGTCAAGGAAGGGCTGCAGTTGTTCCAGCTCGTACACGCCATACACCTGCGGTGCCTGCGGGCGCACGCCGTTGGCTTGTAGCGCCGGTTGCGGGCGACCGTTGGCGTCGCGCTGCTTGTCCAGCAGGTAGAACTCCAGCTCCACCGCCATTACTGGGTGGTAACCGTCGGCCTTGAGCCGGTCGATGGCGCGGATCAGCACATGCCTTGGATCGGCCGGCGCAGCAGGCATTCCTTGGGTCGGGTGCATGCTTACCTGCAGCTGGCCGGTCGGTGTGCTGCGCCAGGGTTGCAGGGTCAGGCTGCCGGGCAGCGGATAGGTCCAGCAGTCGGCGTCGGCCACCTCCCAGACCAGGCCGCTTTCTTCCACGTCTTCGCCCTGAATGGTCAGCGCCAGGATCGAGCTGGGCAGCGGCCGGCCGTTCTCGTAGATGGCCAGCAGCTCGTCGCGGTGCAGCAGCTTGCCGCGGGGAATGCCGTTGGCGTCGATCAGCATCAGCTCGATGCTGCGCACTTGCGGGTGGGCGGCGAGGAAGTCGCGGGCTTCCTGAGGGTTGGCGAATTGCATGGTCGGATCTCGTATTGGGTCGTGTGGGCGCTATTCATCCCGTGGGAGGCGCTTCAGCGGCGACTGTCGCGGCTGAAGCCCCTCCCACAGGTGCGGTCGAGGTTCAACGATGAGTTACTCGCGCGCGTCGGGAATGGCCAGCAGCTCGGTCAAGGCCTGGTCGAGCATATCGATCAACTTGTCCACATCGTCCGCTGTAGTGCTCGGGCAGCACAGGGTCATGTTGTGGAACGGGGTGATCAGGATGTCGCGGTTGATCAGGTACAGGTGCAGGGCCATCTGCAGTTCGTCGTGGAACGCCGCTTCGGCCTCGGCCCCGGTCTTCGGCGACTGTGGGCAGAACTGGAATTCGCTGCGTGCGCCCAGCTCGGTCACCGACCATTTGAGGTCATGCTTACCGATCAGGCTGCGGAAGCCATCGGCCAGGCGTTTGGCCAATGGCAGCATGTGCGCGTAGGCGGCCTCGGTCATCACCTGTTCCAGGTTGGCGCGCATGCAGTGCATGGCCAGGGCGTTGGCGGAAAGCGTGGTGCCCATGCCGCTGTGGCCATGACCGTGGCTGCCTTCGCTGGCGCGTTGACGTGCGGCGGTCATGGCCTCGGCCATCGCCGCACTGCAGCCGAAAATGCCGCACGGCACGCCGCCGGCAATCGGTTTGCCGACCACGAAGAAATCCGGATCAAGGTCCCACAGTTTCGTGCAGCCACCGATATCGGTGGAAATGGTGTGGGTCTCGTCGATGATCAGCAACGCGCCGTATTTATGGGTCAGCTCGCGGCATTGCTGCATAAAGCCCGGCTCCGGCAGGACCATGCCGATATTGGTCATCGCCGGCTCGCAGAGCAGGGCGCAGACATCACCCTGGGCGAGTGCAGCTTCCAGCGCCGCGACATCGTTGAACGGGATCGAGCGGCTGTGCTGAGTCAGGTCATAGGCCTGGCCGATCAACCCGCTGCGCGGCACGGTTTCGCCATCGATGCAGCGCACCATCACATCATCCACGGTGCCGTGGTAGCAGCCGTCGAACACCAACAGGGTATTGCGCTGGGTAATCGCGCGGGCCCAACGCAGCACGTAGCGGTTGGAGTCGGTGGCGGTGGCCGTGACTTGCCAGAACGGTAGGCCGAAGCGCGCGGCCAGCAGCTCGCCGCAGACTACCGCGTCTTCACCCGGGAGCATGGTGGTCAAGCCGTTGTTGCCTTGTTCGGCAATGGCCTTGGCGATTGGGTCCGGTGAGTGGCCGAACATGCTGCCGGTGTCGCCCAGGCAGAAGTCGATGTACTCATGGCCATCGACGTCATAGAAGCGCGCCCCTTTGGCGCGCTCGACGAATAATGGGCAGGGCGTCGACCAGTCGGCCATCCAGTGCATCGGCACACCGCCATACAACGAGTGGCGCGCCCGCTCGGCCAGGGCCACGGATTTCGGATTGCGCGCGATAAAACGCTCGCGCTCGCGGCTGGCGAAGGCTTCTACGGCGGATGGGCTGATACCACTGGCAGTCATGTTGAACACCTCACTCAAAATCGTGGCTCATATTAGTTTGTGATCACATTTTGGTAAATAGGCGGAGTTAATTCAGGATTTTAGTGCTGATTTACTGTATTTGTGATCACATAAATGTCATGAGCCGTCCGCGAGGACACAAATTTAGACGCGCGTTACACTGCGCACGCTCCTAACTGATGAGGCCCTTTTTTATGCGTAACTGTAGTTTGACCTGCCGCCAGCTTCCCGCGCCGCCGCAGGGATACTGAGCGTATGGCTGATAACCTGCAGGAACAGCTCTACCAAAAAATACGCAACGACCTGCTGGCCGGACGTTTCCAGCCGGGTGAGCGCTTGAAAATTCGTGATCTTGCCGCTGCCTGGGGCACCAGCCCGATGCCGGTGCGCGCCGCTTTGCAGCGCTTGGTCGCCGAGGGCGCGCTGGAAGGCGAGCCGCAGCGCTCGGTGCGTGTACCGCCGATGACCCGAGAGCGGTATCAGAATATTTTCCAGGTACGCCTGGGGCTGGAAGGTTTGGCTGTGGAGCTGGCCACGCCCAGGCTGACGACCGCCGATCTAGCGGAGCTGCGCGGTTGCGTAGTGCGCATGGACGAGGCCATCGAGCGGCGTGACGTACAGGCCTATCTTGATGCCAACAGCCAGTTCCACCTGCAGCTGTATAGCGCGTGCGGCAACCCCGTGTTGCTGCGCAGCATCGAATCGTTGTGGCTGCAGGTTGGGCCGTTCTTCAATCGACTGTTCACGGAAGCCGATTTGTCGCTGCGCTTGAATGACTTTCACGAAGAAGCCTTTGCCGCCATCGAAGCCGGTGACGCCAAGGCGGCGCGGCAGGCGATGGAGCAGGACCTGAGTTATTTCGCGCGATTTTTGCTGAACCTGCTGGATCTCGAACAAACCCTTAAGCGGCCTTAGCCGCTTAAGGGTGGGTGCGGCGGCTTAGCTTTCCAGCCACACGTCGCGCACCCAGTGCCAGACCGATTCCCAGCTTTCGTCTTCGTTGATTTCGGTGGTTTCGGCTTCCCACAGCAGCACGGTGCCGTCTTCTTCCACTACGTAGTAGTTACCGTGGTCTTCGCACAGCGGCACGAATTCGCGCGGCACGCCCAGGGACCAGGCGGTGGCGGCCACTTCTGGCAGGTAGGTGTGTGATTGCGGATCGCTGGCAGTGACGGGCTCCAGGCGGCCGTAAACCACATCGCTGACCTGCAGCAGGTACTCGCGCAGAGCGAAGGGCAGGTGAATGAGGATCTGTTCCTGAATCTCTACCAGGGTTTCTTCTTCCGGCAACTCCAGCGGGACGGGCACCGGCTCGTTGAGTTCGCGCAACTGTTCGATGACTTCTTCCACGGTGTCTGCCTCATTTATTACGGGGTATACGGGAGCGTCTTATACCCTAGACGGGTCTAAGCAAAAAGCTGGCACAGTGCTATTGTGCAGATGAACAGTGCGTCAATTTATGAGCGTCATAGAATGGTTGGGTCATGAAAAGCCAAACGCAAGAGACCGAAGGTGGTGCCATCAGCGAGGAAGAGCGGCTGCAATTGCTGACGACCGCAGGTAAGCGCAACCGCTTGTTTATCCTAGCGCTGGCCGGG